>JBNGDE010000072.1:0-7374 GCA_049974925.1 Thermovirgaceae bacterium
ATGGAGCCTGGTCTGCTCTGCCTTCAACCTGAAGCGGATGCACCGATTGTACGTTCTGGCGTGAACGGCGAAGGGGAGAGCCCCCTTTTCGTCCGGTCTTTTGATACAACTTGATACAGCAATGGGTCTGTCAGGCGTTTTTTCACTACACCTGGCCTTTTGACTTCAAAATGGCATGTCAGTCCGACAGACTCCTAGAAGAGAAACTCAACGAAAACACACGCCTTGTCGCAATAGGGTTCTCCGCAAATACGACAGGAACCGTCAATGACATCCGGAGAGTGAGGCAGATGACCTATCAGGTCGGCGCCTGGCTGCTTGTCGATGCCGTTCATTACGCTCCTCACTTCCCGATCAATGTCAGCGATCTCGGAGTCGATTTTCTTCTTTGTTCGGCCTACAAATTTTATGGGCCGCACATCGGCATCCTTTACAGCAAGGAAGGCCTGCTTGATTCCATTCCGGCCTATCGGCTGCGCACCCAGGAACAGCATGCTCCCTACAGCATTGAAACGGGAACACTAAATCACGCCGCCATATCGGGAACCGGGGCGGCCGTCGAATACATCGCATCTTTCGGCAACGGGAAGGACCTCAGGGAGAAAGTCGTTTCCGCCATGGAACGTCTTGCCGAATACGAGCACATCCTCGCGAAGCAGATTTACGACGGGTTGCGGAAAATTGAGGGAGTCACCGTTGTGGGTCCCTCCTTTGATACAGGGTATCGAGCGCCGACGGTTTCTTTCACCATGAAGGGCAAAGATCCCATTGAGGTCTGCGCCAGATTGAACGAGAAAGGTATCTGCGCCTGGGACGGGCATTTTTACGGGATCAGACCCATCGAGGTTCTGGGGCTGCTTGAAAAGGGTGGTGTTACCCGTGTCGGAGTCTCCCTGTACAACACTGAGGAAGAAGTCAAGCGGCTCCTTGAAGCCGTCGGCGAAATCGCCTCGGAAGGTTCCAAAGGGAACTAGCACATGAAAGTCCTGTTCGTCGGATTCGGTAATGTAGGCCGCAAGGTTGCCTCTATACTCGCGAGGGAAAGGGAGAAATTCCCAAATCTCAAAGACCTTGAGATCGCACCTGTCGGGATCGTCACAGGAAGTAAAGGTTCCTTGGCGGATCCGGAAGGTCTCGATTTCAACGAGGCTCTTTCAATGATGGAGGATTTGGGCCGGTTCGATCCCAAGTCGCCAGCCTATTCAAAACTGCGATCTTTGGAAGCGGCAGAATGTCTTGACCACGATGTTCTTGTGGAGTTGTCGACCCTCTCCATAGAAAAAAAGGGCGAACCCGCCACATCTCACATACGGACAGCCCTTTCACGCGGAAAGGATGCTGTTTCAGCCAACAAGGGCCCCGTTGCCTTCAGCTATTCAGAGCTCGCCGGGATTGCGAGAAAAAAAGGGTGCCGCTTCCTTCACGAGACGATTGTCATGGACGGAGCCCCTGTCTTTAACCTCGTCCGTTGCACCATGAAAGGTTGTACCGTGACGGGAGTGGAGGGGATTTTTAACTCGACGACCAATTTTGTCCTCACCCAAATGGAACAGGGTGTCTCCTTCGGGGACGCCGTCAGGGAAGCCCAGCGGGTTGGCGTCGCAGAGGCCGACCCGTCTCATGATCTTGAAGGATGGGATGCCGCTGCCAAGACCGCGGCGTTGGCAAATGTCCTGATGGATGCAGGGATAACACCTTTCGATGTCGCCCGAAGCGGGATCAGTGGAGTGACACAGGAAGAGGTAGCCGAAGCCGTCGCAAAAGGCGGACATCTGAAACTGATATGCAGGGCGAAACCCGAAGGCGGCTCCGTCAGGGCGACTGTCGCGCTTGAAGAGGTTGGGGGCCACCATCATTATGCCGCCGTCTCAGGCCGTGGTGCCGTTCTGAGAATAGAGACGGACATCATGGCCCCGATCCTCGTCACCCAGGAGGACCCAACCCTTTATGACACAGCCTACGGTGTGCTTGATGACCTTCTCACGCTGCAGCGATCAACGTCCTGAACCTAGGAACACAGGTGAAAGCAATCACCAGGCGGCGCGGAAAGATGTACCGTGTCGCCCTTTTTGTCTGAAAAAAGATTTGGGCTTGCACAGGCCAAAGGGCTGTGATAAAAACATTGGTGCTTCGCGAAAGCAGACACGAGGAGGCGGATCCCCATTGAGTACATCCAAGAGCTTCGAGAACCTGCAGGCGGCCTTTGCCGGGGAGTCCCAGGCAAACAGGAAATATGAGGCTTTCGCCCAAAAAGCCGAAGAAGAAGGCTTTACCCAGGTGGCAAAACTTTTTCGAATAACCGCCGAAGCCGAAAGGATTCACGCCAATGCCCACCTCAAAGCCATGGGCAAGATCGGATCCACGGCGGACAACCTCAAAACCGCCATCGATGGGGAAACCTACGAATTCTCCGAAATGTACCCGGAATTCATCAAAGTCGCCGAGGCGGAAGAGGAAAAGGCGGCACTCAAGGCTTTCAAATATGCCGTTGGAGCCGAAAAGGTTCATGCGGAACTTTACAAAAAAGCTCTCGAGAACCTTGGCAGTAACGAGGCCGTAGACCTTTATTTGTGCACGGTTTGCGGGCATATTACCGAGGGCTCGGCTCCAGACACCTGCCCGCTCTGTGGCGCAAAAAAACAGGCTTTCAAAAAGGCGGAATAACACTTAAAAATACATTGTACGGAGGTGGTATTCTGTGAATGAAGAAAGAAAGGTTACCTTGAAAGGAAAGGCATTTTCCCTGACGGGAAATAAGGTCAGTGTTGGTGATAAGGCCCCCGATTTTTGTGTCGTCGATGAGAACCTGAAACAATACACCTTGAAAGACTTTTCAGGAAAAATCAAGGTCATCTCGGTGACACCTTCCCTGGATACGCCTGTCTGCGAATTGCAGGCCCACCGTTTCAATGAAGAGGCATCAGCAATGCCGGATGATGTGGTTGTTCTGAATATCAGCATGGATCTTCCCTTCGCCATCAAACGGTTTTGCATGTCCGGCGGGGCTTCAAACATCAAGGTCTTTTCCGACCACAGGGAGGCGACCTTCGGAAAGAACTGGGGAGTCCTCGTTGAACCCCTGCGAGTACTTGCAAGAGCGGTTTTTGTTGTGGACAGGGATGACATCATCAGATACATGGAAATCGTTCCCGAAATCGGAGAGCATCCCGATTACGACAAGGCTCTCGATGCGGTGAAACAACTGATTCTGTAGCCTGTTTGCGAAAAGCTGTTTCGAATGGAGGGCCCCGGCGGCATGTTTGCTGCCGGGGCCCTCTTGTTTGGATCACCTGCCCGTGTTCTGTATACTGGAGGTGGTTTGAAAATGATAAAAAATTGCGTAATAGTGTTTTACAGGGGCCTGACTGACCGGTGAGGCGGCCCTCTCATCGGGGAAATTCGTCGCCGGCGTCAAAAAGGCGGGTGTTGTCGTCTCTGGTGGCAACATTGATGATCAGCGGCTGCTTTCGGTGTTAGGGATTCTGTGAATGGGCTGCCCACGCGACGTGAACAAAAAACGGTCAGGCGACCTTTTGAAAGAGGTGACAGATTTGCGGCAAAAGGAACCCCCTTCCGACGAAGGGAAAAAACGATCGCCTCTCACGGTGATTTTGTTCGTTTGTGTTTCTCTGGCGATTTTCATGAAGTTTCTTTTTCAAATTGAACCGGTGCGACATTTTTTTGCCGGACCGGGAAAGTATGTATTTGTACCGATATTGCTGCTTCTTGGTTACCTCGGAACGCGACGCTGAAAGTAAAGTGACAACGCTCTTCAGGGGCCGGGACCGCAATATTCCTGCCAGTGGTCGCCCTGGCGGGCGTCAAGTTCCTCGAGAAGCGCCTCGATGTCTTTTATGACGGCCTTTTTGTCGGAAACCCATTCAGGCGCAACCAGTCTCGGGGACGAAGCGTCCGCCGACAGGCGCTGAATTACAACGTCAGGTCGAAGTCTTCTCAGGGCATTAACGACCATTTTTGTGTACGCGGACCGGGTAAGGGGGGTAAGAAGACCCTGTCGGAAAAGCCTTTCGAGAGGAGTCCCCGAGAGAACGTAGAGTGGATGAAATTTGACGCCGTGGATCCCCCTTGCTGAAAGCCACTCAGCGGAACCAGCAAGTTGGTCCTCTTTTTCACCTGGGATGCCCGCAATGAGGTGGGCACACACTGAAAGCCCCCGGCAGTGCCGGCTTCTTTCGAGGGCGTCTTCAACCTCGGCAATCCCGTGTCCCCTGTTGAGCCATTCCAGCCCCGATTCGTCCGTCGTCTGGACTCCGAGTTCGAGCCAGGTCTCAATGTTTTTTTCTGCCAGCATCTCCAGGAAACGGAGCAGCTCATCGGGCACCTGGTCGGGCCGTGCGCCGAGAGCTATACCCGCAACACAACCGAGGTTTTCCGAAAAGGCAATCGATTTTTCGATAACCTTAACAAGATCGCCGACAGGCAGGTTTGTCGTGGAGTAGCTTTGAAAATACAGAATAACCCTATCCGTCCCGTATCTTCGCCGGAGACGCTCAAACCCGCGGATGATCTGGTTTTCCAGTGTTATTCCTGAAAGGTACGCTCCGCTTCCTCCGCCAAAGCTGTCACAAAAAACGCAACCCCCCTCTGTGAGACTTCGCCGGTGCGGACATCCTGCGCCGATGTCGAGAGAAATTTTCTGGACACGTCGCCCCCATCGTTTTCTCAAAAGGATGGACCAGGGAAGATATCTTTGGGAACGGGAGGCGGAAATCTCGGTTCACTCCCTCGAAAAAGCGTCTTCCGGCGCGCAGGGAACGTCCGAAATGGATGCCCTTGATGCCCTGACCTTCTGTCCTTCGCGGAAAATGGCTTCACAAAGCCTTTCGTGAAGGGAAGGATCCTGGAGAGCGATGATCCTTGCCGCCAGGAGCGCAGCGTTTTTGGCACCGTCTATTCCTGTTGCGGCGACGGGAACGCCGGGAGGCATCTGGGCGACCGAAAGCAGCGCGTCCATTCCGCCCAGGGTTCCGGCGTTGACGGGAACACCGATGACGGGAAGCGTAGTGTGAGCAGCGACCACGCCCGGCAGGGCGGCAGAAAGCCCCGCTATGGCGATGATGACACCGATGCCCCTGGATCGTGCATTTTCTGCGTAAGAAACGGCATCTTCCGGTGTGCGATGCGCCGAGGCAATGGTGACTTCCGCCCTGATGTCCAGGCCTTCAAGCGTTTCCATGGCTTTCCGTGCTATGTCCATGTCCGACTGGGATCCCATGACGATTCCTATCTGAGGTTGCCTGTCCATGATTTCACTCTCCCTGTGCGAAAGCCGCAATATCCTTGCGGTAATGCAGGTGTTTGAAAGAGATCTTTCCCACGGCGTCATATGCCCGCTTTCGGGCTTCGCCGATGCAGCCTCCGGTTCCGACGACGGTCAGGACCCTGCCTCCGTTCGTCATGAACCTTCCGCCGGATTTCCGGGTACCTGCGTGGAAAACGAATGTCCTGGCGGCGGAAGCCAATGATTCAAGTCCCGTGATTTCAAACCCTTTCTCATAATGGCCTGGATAACCGCCTGAGGCCATGACGACGCCGACGGCGGAATCACCCGTAGGTTTCCAGGAAACGCTTGCGAGATCACCGTGACAGGCCGCCCAGGCGGCTTCAGCGAAATCGCCCGGAAAAACGGGGAGGACCACCTGCGTCTCAGGATCCCCCAAGCGGACATTGTATTCAAGGACTTTGAATGTGCCGTCATCGCCCAGCATGAGCCCGCAGTAGAGAACGCCCGTAAAGGGCACGCCTTCCGATGCGAGGCCCCGGATAGTCAGTGAAACGACTTTTGCCTCGATATTCGCCAAAAAATCCTCCGTGATCCAGGGAACCGGGCAAAAGGCTCCCATACCGCCGGTGTTTGGCCCCTGGTCGCCGTCAAAAACGCGTTTATGGTCCTGGCTGGGCGGAAGTATCTTCCAGGTGATTCCATCGGTGATCACAAGGACAGTGAGCTCCTTCCCGGGCAGATGATCCTCGATGACGAGAGTCCTTCCGGCTTCTTGCAGCAGGTTCTCCTCAAGCATTTGTCTGCTGACGTCGAGCGCTTCTTCCCTCGTCTTGAGAACGAAAACACCCTTGCCTGCTGCGAGGCCGTTAGCCTTGACAATATATGGGGCGTGGCGTTTTGCAAGGGCCTGTTTTGCATCTTTCATGGTGCGGCAAATGTCGAAATCCGCCGTTGGAATATTGTGACGAGCCATGAATTCCTTCGCGAAAGCCTTGCTGCCTTCAAGCTTCGCCCCAGCGGCCCGGGGGCCGAAGGCCGGGATACCCCGCTCGGCGAGGGCGTCGGCTATTCCCGCGACCAGGGGAGCTTCGGGACCCACGATTACCATATCAGCCGCAATATATTCACAAATCCGGCACACCGTCTTGACGTCTTCGGGATTCCCCTCATGGATCTCGGCGATTTGCCCGATGCCCCCGTTCCCGGGCATACAATGGAGCTCATCCACAAAGGGCGACTTGTTTAATGCCCATGCAAGTGCGTGTTCACGTGCCCCGTTTCCAAGAAGAAGTAAACGCATGTATTTCGCCTGCCTTCCAGGGATCAGGATTCCTAATGCCTGAATGTTCTTGCACCGGTCAGGAACATGCTGATACCGAGACGTTCCGCTGCATTGAAGACTTCTTCATCCCTGATGGAGCCTCCCGGTTGAATGATGGCAGAGATGCCAGCCTTCGCGGCTTCCTCGATGGAGTCTGGAAACGGGAAGAACGCATCCGATGCCAGCACCGCTCCGCATGCCTTTTCTTTCGCCTGTTCCAGCGCCCACCTGACGGCGCCGACCCTGCTGGTGAATCCCGACCCGATTCCGACGGAAGCTCCCGAGTCAGCGACAACAATGGCGTTGCTTTTGCACAATGCCGCTGTTTTCCATCCAAAAATCAAATCATTCCAGAGATCTTTCCTTGGTTTTCCGATCCACTGGCCTTTCGCTTCTTCCGGAATCGGAGGAAGTTTGTCCTCCTGCATGAGTAGCCCGCTCCATGTGCCCGTCACCTGAATGGAAGAGATGCGACCGCCTTTCCATTCCAGGACCCTGAGATTCGGACGCTTTTCGCGAAGCGTTTCAGCAATTTTTTCAGGAACTTCTGGAGCGACGAGGACTTCGGCGAAGTTTTCGGACAATGCCTCGGCAGCCTCCTCTGTGAGGGCTCTGCTGAAACCGATGATACCGCCGAAGGACGAAACGGGGTCGCAGGCAAAGGCCTTTTCATAGGCATCCAGCTGGGTGTGTCCTGTTGCGAGGCCGCAGAGCGTCGTGTGTTTGATGATGACACACGCGCATTCAGACTGGAAAAGCGCACAGGCTCTCAGTGCACAGTCAACGTCAAGAATGTTGTTATAGGAGA
>JBNGDE010000073.1:0-7176 GCA_049974925.1 Thermovirgaceae bacterium
TTAAGCACGCCGCCAGCGTTCGTCCTGAGCCAGGATCAAACTCTCCATGAATTTCGACGTTGATCCGCTCGTTTTTCGCGCACCGTATTCTTTTATCAAGGTTCTTCCGGCCGCCCCAACGGAGCGACGGCGATGAATATACCACGCTTCCGCTGGTTGTGCAACCCCATTTTGAACAAGTGCCTTGTTTTCTGATTTCTGGTATCCTTTTTGTTGCACGTGCCCGGCACACTGGATGTTCAGGATATTCAAAAGCGGCTATCCAACGGAAAACCTCGCCTAAAAGGTGTTTTCCTGATGAAATCCGGAGGTTTGGAATGGGAAAATCCGGCAGCAGCCAAAAGAACGGTCGCAATGGCAACAGGAAGAAAAAGACAAAAGAGACGAAACAAAGGCACAATCTTGCCCGCGTGCTTCTCAGGACCATGTTCCTGGTGCTTCTTCTGAGTGCCGCCGTTCTGTCAGTTTTCACGGCCCTGTATGTGCGCAACGCAGCATCGACCCTCCCGTCTGCGGAAGAAATCGCCCATTATGAGCCGGACCTCTCCACTATTATTTATGACAGGAACGAGAAGGTCGTTACGCGACTCTTTCACCAAAACCGGACATGGGTCGCCCTCGACCGGATTTCCCCCTTCATGAAACAGGCCGTCATCGCCGCGGAGGACAGTTCCTTCTATGAACACGGTGGTACCGACTTTACTGCAATCCTTCGAGCCCTGTGGGTGAACATCGCTCACGGCGAAGTCAAGCAGGGTGCCAGTACCATCACCCAGCAGCTGGCGCGGAACCTCTTTCTGACGAGGGAACAGACCCTTAACAGGAAGGTCCGCGAAACCATTCTCTCGCTGAGGCTCGAGCGGGTCTTCACCAAGGACCGTATTCTCGAAATGTACCTGAACATGATCTATTTCGGACACGGGGCCTGGGGCATCCACACGGCATCCCAGCTGTATTTCAACAAGGAACCGGCCGATCTCACCCTGTCGGAAGCATCGCTTCTCGCGGGCATCATAAAGGCGCCGGAATATTACACCCCGAAAAGGCACCCGGAGCGGGCAGCCCGGCGTCAGCAATATGTCCTGAACCGCATGCGCCAGGACGGGTACATTTCCGCCGAGGAAGCGGAAACGGCACAGAAGATCGAACTGGATTTCCAGAACCTCGAAAAACCGGCCCTGATGTTCGACCAGGCGCCCTATTTCATTTCATACATCCTCTTTGATCACCTTCTCCCCAAATATGGCAGCGACATGGTCTACCGTGGGGGATTGCGGGTCTACACAACCATCGATATCGACGTCCAAAAGGAAGCGGAAGGAGCTATCCAGGGGCTCAAGAGCGAAGGCGCCATCGTCGCTCTGGAACCTTCCACCGGAGAGATTCTGGCCCTCGTGGGAGGGAAAAATTTCGAAGAAAGCAAATTCAACAGGGCGACCCAGGCCTTCAGGCAACCGGGATCAGCCTTCAAACCCTTCGTCTACACTGCCGCCCTCCAGGAAGGCATCAGGCCGGTGGACCACGTTCTTGACGCCCCTGTCTCCTATGACAACGGCATCGACGAAAGCGGAAGAAAAGACCTGTGGCAGCCCGGAAACTACACCGGCGAATACCGGGGAGAAGTCACCATCCTTGAAGCCCTCACCCATTCATACAACACGGTGGCCGTGAGGGTCGGCCATATGACGGGAATCGACCGGATACTCAATATCGCCAGGGACGCGGGATTCACGTCCCCTCATCTTCCGGCGGACCTGTCGCTCTCGCTTGGATCGGCAAGTGTGACCCCCCTGGAGATGGCGGCCGCCTACAGCGTCTTCGCAAACGGCGGATACCGAATACGCCCCTACGGCATCAAACGGGTAACCACGGCGGCAGGAGAGATCCTGGAACAGCATGGTCCCGAACCGGTGCCGGCAATCGCTCCCGAGATCGTCCTCTCCATACGATCCGTTCTGGAGAACGTCGTCAGGGCCGGGACCGGCAGAAGAGCCGCTATTGACGGCTATGAAACTTTCGGCAAGACGGGGACGACCAACGAATACAGCGACGCCTGGTTCGCCGGGGGAATACCTGGTCTGGTTGCCGTCGTTTATGCCGGTTACGACGATCATGAGAGCCTGGGGTGGCCCGGTACGGGAGGTGTCGTGGCCGCACCGGTATGGAAGGCTTTTGTTGAAAAGGCCGTCACAAGGCTTCCTGTACGGGAGTATTTCTCTCCCTCCAGCGGGATAGTTGAAACAGTCTCCGTCTGTTCCAAGTCGGGCTTTCTGGCCACCTCAAGCTGCCCCTCCACAAGCATTTCGCTTCCCGAGGGGATGGCTCCCCGGGCGACCTGCCCGCTTCACGGTGGAAGCTGGGAGATGGCTATCTCAGACTCCAAAGCCCCCATTTTGCTGCTTTCACCGAAGGACCAGGAGGTTCTGGGCGTCGCAAAAGCCGCTGTCGAGGTGTACAGTCTGAGCTTGCCCGAGGACTTCGCCCTCGCCCGAGAACAGGTGATTCCACCCCACATCAGGCCCGAAACGAAACCTCTACCCGCTCCCAAGTCGGTGAAACCACCGACGAAGAAGACGGAAGTCCCCATCCCGAAAGACACGGATCAGATGGGCAAACACAAGGAACGCACTCCACAAGAGGTGGAAGAACGTTTCCGGGAGCTACTCAAGCAGTACGGGATCACCAACTAGATTCTAAAAAGTAAGGGCCGCCTTCGCAGGCGGCCCTTACTTTTACCGGGTGGTATGGTATTTAGTCGATGAGCCCCAGTTTGGCCTGTGCCGCAGAAAGCCGCGCAACAGGAATCCTGTAGGGCGAGCAACTCACGTATTTGAGTTTCAGCTTGTGGCAGAATGCGATGCTCCGCGGATCTCCCCCGTGTTCGCCGCAGATCCCGATCTGGATATCTTTTCTCGTTGACCGCCCGTCGGCGACGGCGATCTCCATGAGGCGGCCGACTCCTTCCCTGTCGAGGACGTGAAAGGGGTTTTCATCGAGAATGTGGTCGGTGACGTATTGAGCAAGGAATTTGCCCTCGGCATCATCCCTGGAGTACCCGAAGGTGGTCTGTGTCAGGTCGTTGGTTCCGAAGCTGAAAAATTCGGCGTAATCGGCTATCTTGTCGGCAACAAGAGCCGCTCTCGGGAGCTCTATCATCGTTCCGACAAGATATTTGACCGGTTTTTCCGCCTGTTCCATGACTTCGGCAGCAACCCTGTCCACCATTTCCTTCAGTTGCTTCATCTCTTCGCGGGTACCCACAAGAGGCATCATGATATCAGGAATGACTTTCTTCCCCTCTGCCGCCAGCTCGCAGGCCGCCTCCAGTATGGCTTTGATCTGCATTTCGTAGATCTCCGGATAGATCATCCCGAGCCGGCACCCCCGGAAACCAAGCATGGGGTTGTTTTCCCTGAGGGAAAGCGCCCGTTTCAGCGTCGCCTGAACCTTGCCGTATTCCGGAGTCTCCTTCTTGCCTTCTTTTTCCAGTTTCGCCATCTTCTCCCGGAGATCTTCCTCTTTGGGCAGGAATTCGTGCAAAGGCGGGTCAAGAAGACGAATCGTGACCGGAAGCCCCTCCATGGCCTCGAAAATGCCCGTGAAGTCCTCCTTCTGCATGACGCGGAGCTTGTCCAGCGCCTGCTTTCGTTCTTCTCGGGTCCCCGACATGATCATCTCCTGCATGACCGGGAGTCGTTCCGTGGCCATAAACATGTGTTCCGTCCGACAGAGTCCTATCCCCTTCGCGCCGAACTCCCGGGCCTTTTTTGAATCCTCGGGGGTATCGGCGTTTGCCCAGACCTCCAAATCGGAAATGCCGTCGGCCACATCCAGAAGTTTACGGAACTCCTCGGAAAAAGACGGTTGCACAAGCGGAACCTTGCCGACGATAACCTCTCCCTTGGTGCCATCGATTGTGATGATGTCACCCTTTTTGAGCACCCTGCCACCGACGCGCATTTCTCCTGCATCGAGGTCGATCTGCACCACCTCGCAGCCCGAAACGCAGGGCTTCCCGATGCCTCGTGCCACCACGGCGGCATGACTTGTCATGCCACCGCGGCTCGTCAAAACCCCTTGGGCGGCGAAGAGGCCGTGGATATCATCAGGCGTTGTCTCGGGACGAACCAGAATGACGGCATCACCCGACTGGGCGAGCCGTTCCGCCTCGTCGGCATCGAACACCACTTCGCCTACGGCAGCACCGGGAGAGGCGGGCAACCCCTTGGCGAGCACCTCATAGGACGCCTCGGGGTCAATCTGCTTGTGCAGCAGCTGTTCCACCTGGTCCGGCGTCACACGGGATACGGCCTCGCCGCCGTCGATGAGACCTTCCTCGTACATGTCCACGGCCGTGTTGACGGCCGCTTTTGCGGTTCGCTTGGCCGTCCTGGTCTGGAGGATATAGAGCTTCCCTCTCTCGATGGTAAATTCGATGTCCTGCATGTCCTTATAGTGTTTCTCAAGCAGCGAGGCAACTTCCTCGAGTTCCTTGTAGACTTTGGGCATCTCTTTCGCAAGGTCCGCGATGGGCTGGGGGTTTCTGATCCCCGCCACCACATCTTCACCCTGGGCGTTTTTCAAAAACTCACCGTAGAGGACCTTTTCGCCCGTAGCCGGGTTTCGGGTGAAACAAACACCGGTTCCACAATCGTCACCGAGATTGCCGAACACCATGGTGACCACGTTGACCGCTGTTCCGAGGTTATCGGGTATGCGGTTGATCTTCCGGTAGGTTTTGGCCCTCGGCGTGTTCCAGCTGTTAAACACGGCGACCACGGCTTTTTTGAGCTGTTCCCAAGGGTCGGTGGGGAAGGGCTCTTCATGCTCCTGGGAAACAATGCGCTTGAATTTTTCGATGACATTCTTCCATGCGTCGGCCGGAACTTCATAGTCATACTCCAGGTCAAGGCTCCGCTTTGTCTGGGTAATCACGTTGTCCATCATGCTGCTTTCGATGCCCAAAACTACGTCAGCGTACATCTGGATGAACCTGCGGTAACTGTCGTAGGCGAAACGCTCATCCCCCGTCTCCTCGGCAAGAGCCTTGACGGTTTCGTCGTTCAGGCCGAGGTTAAGAATGGTATCCATCATTCCGGGCATCGATACTGCCGCACCGGACCTGACGGAGACAAGCAGGGGTTTTTTCGTGCCTCCGAAGATCTTTCCAGTTTCCCTTTCGATTTCAGAAACGGCCTCCCTGACGTGGGGCCAAAGCTCGTCGAAAAAGGACTCCTGTTTTTCCAGAAATTCCAGGCAGGCCTCGGTGGTAATGGTAAAACCCGGAGGAACGGGAAGGCCTATCCTCAGCATTTCCGCCAGGTTGGCCCCCTTGCCTCCGAGGAGGTCCTTCATATCCGCCCGGCCCTCACTGAAATGGTAAATATACTTCTTTTCTCTCGCTGCTTCGTTCATGACTGCCACCTCCGTCTTCGTGTCATGTCACGTTCGCAGGTAGTCGAGTATTTCCTGGGCCGTTTCCTCGATGGCCCTGTTCGTCACATTCATCACCCTGCAGCCTAGCTTCCTCATGAGGTTGCGCGCGTACTGGAGCTCCTCCTCCACCCGCTCCCACTGCGCGTAATTGGACACTTCCGAATCAAGCCCCAAGAGCTTCAGCCGCTCCCTCCTGATATGCACCAGCTTTTCGGGCTGGATCATGAGGCCGAAAATACGCTCGGGCGGAATACGGAAAAGCTGTTTCGGAGGTTCAGTTTCGGGAATGAGCGGTATGTTGGCGACCATGTAACCCCTGTGGGCAAGATACATGCAAAGCGGGGTCTTGCTGGTCCTGGAAACCCCGATAATGACGACATCTGCCGACGCCAGGTCCTCGGGACTTCGGCCGTCATCACACTTGATAGCGAACTCTATAGCCTTGACCCTTCGGAAGTATTCCTCGTCCATCCGCCGGAGCAGTCCCGGTGTCTCCAAGGGCGGATGGCCGAGCCTCTTTTCAAGTATATCAAGGATCGGCCCCAGAATGTCCACCGTCTGCGTTCCCTGCCCCCTGGCCTTGTCAACGAACCAGCGTCGCAGATCATGATCGACGAGGGTGCAGATGATGAGCGCCCCGTCCTCGGCGGCCTGTTCGAGAACCTCCTGGGCGCGTTCCTTGTTGTTGATGTAGCGAAAGCGGTGCAGGTCAATCCTGTCCGATGCAAACTGGCTGAAGGCTGCCCTCGCAACATGTTCGGCCGTTTCGCCGGTGAAATCCGACACCACATAGATCGTAATTCCCATGGGGGCTCCTCCCCTCCTGTGATGGGGTCGCTGAAGGTCGAAAGAATTTACCCTTTCAGAAGCCCCAGGTCGCCTACGGCGGTGAAGAGGTTTTCCGTCTGCCTCAAAAGAGACAGTCGGTTGTGCCTGAGTTTCTCGTCGTCGGTCATAACGAGGACATCATCGAAGAAGGCCGTCACCGGCGGCTCAAGTCGAGCGAGAAGCCGTGTGAGATCCTCCCACTCGCATTCTGCCACGGCTTTTTCCGCCGGTTCCCGTATTTCTTCAACGGCATTCCAGAGGAACCGCTCCGCTTCCTCGGTAAAAAGTTTCTCGTCGGGCGCGCCCATGGGTTCTTCCGCCTTGGCAAGGATATTCCTGACCCGTACAGCCGCGGTTACCAGGCCCCTGAACCACTCCTGTTCGCGAACTGCGGCGAAACTGTCAAGGAAGCGAAGGACCTGAAGGGGCCGCTGCCAGGTAACGGAAATAGCCAGCGACGTCAGGTCATGGGGATATCCCTTTTCCTTGACCTGGTTCTGCAGGCGCTGCCTCAGAAATTCCAGGAGGCCCTTGACGTCGGGATCATCCAGCTCATAGACCGCCGCCGCCGTCCTCGCAGCGGCTTCCAGGTCGAGATCAAGTTCAAGGGCCCAGATGATTTCGTTTATCGTTCTCGCCGCCCGACGGAGGCCATAGGGGTCCTGCGAACCCGTCGGCTGGAGAGACGCCTTGAAGCCCCCGGCTATGGTGTCGAGCCTGTCGGCGATCCCGAGGACTGCGCCGACCTGGTCCGAGGGCGTCACATCACCGGCGTAGGCGGGAAGATACTGTTCGTAAACCGCAAGGGCCACCCGCTCATCTTCCCCGCTGTGTTTTGCATATTCGCGCCCCATGACGCCGCGGAGCTCGGCAAACTCGTAAACCATTGCCGTCGCCTGGTCGGCCTTCGAG
>JBNGDE010000074.1:0-6858 GCA_049974925.1 Thermovirgaceae bacterium
CGGCATACAGCTGCCCCGTCTGGGCGAGATAGGCCGTTCCTTCATCGAAATAGGGGACTTCGAAGAGTCCCGAGGCTCCTTCACCAATGGCTCCTGTCAAAATCGGGCTGTCAGTAAGCAGGAATCCCTCGCCGTGAAGGTATTCCCTGGCAGCCCAGATCACCTGGTCCCTGATCTTCATAATGGCCCGCTGGCGCTGGCTCCGCAACCACAGGTGCCGGTTGTCGAGCAGAAAGTCGATTCCGTGTTCCTTTTTCCCTATGGGGTACTCGTGCTGCGGGTTGTGAAAGACTTTCAGGCCCGTCGCCGTCAATTCGTACCCTGACGGAGCCCGTTCGTCGCTTTTGACGATGCCGGAAACCTCAATGCAGGCCTCCAGCCAGAGGCCTTTCGCCTGCAGGAACGTGTCCTCGGGGACGTCGGCCCTGGCCATGACGGCCTGGACGAATCCCGTTCCGTCACGAATTTGCAGAAAGTGGATTTTCCCGGAACTCCTTTTGTTGTACATCCACCCCTTGATGACGACCTCCCGGCCTTCATGTTCCGAGAGATTTCTGATCTCGATCCACGGTGCGGACATGAAAGATCCCCCTTCATGGATTCAGGAAAATGATTCATGCATCTTCATGTATAATACACTAATTCCCGGGCATCAGTCGGGCCGCTTTCCCGGCCGGAAGGAGAAACGATGATGGAGAAGAACCCATCGACACTTGGATATTTGCGGGAAGTCCTGACCGGCGACGCCGAAGCCGTCATGGACGAGATCGTGGCGTGGAGACGGGAGTTTCACCAGTTCCCCGAATTGGCCTACGAGGAGAACATCACGGCCTCACGGATTTCCGCCGCCCTGGACGCCATGCCGTCCATGGAGGTTGTAAGGGGACTTGGAACGCCGACATCCGTCATCGGTGTCCTCAGAAACGATATCGACAGTCCGGCCCTTGTCCTGAGGGCCGACATGGATGCCCTCGCCGTGCAGGAAGAAACGGACCTGCCTTTTGCGTCCTGTTTCCCCGGGCTGATGCATGCCTGCGGGCACGATTCCCACATGGCATCTCTTCTCGGGGCGGCGAAGATCCTTTCAGCTCGGGCCGATGAACTCGACAGGCCCGTGATTTTTTTGTTCCAGCCTGCCGAAGAAGGCAAAGGCGGCGCCAGAAAGATCATCGAGGGAGGGTTGTTTACCTCCTATCACGTCGGACGAATGGCGGGGCTGCATTTCTGGCCTACGATTCCCTACGGCCAGTTGACGACAAAAAAGGGGACCCTTACGGCACTCTCCGACAGAATCCACGTTGTTATCAGTGGGGTGGGAAGTCACGCCGCATCGCCTCATCTCGGAGTGGATCCTACCATTGTCGCCGCGCATATCCTCCTTGCCGTTCAAGCCCTTCTGACGCGCGAGATTGACCCGATGGATGCGGCCGTTATTTCTTTCGGCCAGGTAGAAGCCGGCGAGGCGTACAACATCATCCCCCAGTCCGCCCATCTATGGGGGACGATGCGAACCTTTTCCGAAGAAGTTCGGGACTACCTTCAGGAAAGACTGGAGGAGATGATTCCCCTCGTCGCGAAGGCTCACAGGGCAATCGCCACCGTTGAATACACCCGGAATTACCCGAGCCAGGTCAACGACGAAGAAGTCACGGAAGACATCTTTGCACTGGGACGGGCCTTTTTCGGGGAGGATCTCGTGGCCGAGATGCCGCGTCCCATACTCTCCGGGGAAGACTTCTCGTTTTACTCCCTGGAGGTTCCCTCTTGTTTCATGCTTTTGGGTACGGGGTCGGAACCCGGGCTTCATCATCCCCGATATGACGTTCCGGAGGAACTTTTGCCCGTAGCGTCAGCATGGCTGGCTTTTTTGGGACTTGTCCTGTAGCCTGCAGCCTGCAGATGTATGACTTGTCCATGCCGGGATTTTGACCTGCTCTGTCCGATTGTTTTCTGGGGCAGGTAGTTGATTTTTTAAAAAAGCGGAGGGGATCTTGCTTGACGGGGCGCCTGGAAAACCGGATTCTTGAGCAGTGTGCCAGATGCAATGGTGACAAATCATTCTGGTGGCGGGGGGCCTGGTGGTCACGGAGGGTTCTGTCGGACCTTGCGGGCAAATGTGAGGAAGTCTTCCGAGAGGCGGGGTTCCAGGAAGGAAGCCGGCTTGCCGTACTCCTGCCGAATTCTCCGGTTTTCCTGGCTCTGATGATTGCCGCGTGGAAACTGGGGGGGACACTGGTTCCTCTCAACTTTCAGGCCGGAAAGAGGGCTATAGCGGCAAACCTTACCCATGCCGAAGTCTGCGGGGTTGTGCTTTCCCAGGGAATGGGACAGGTTGCGGAAGAACTTTCCCGGTCCGGAATCCCCGCAGCAATGACAGCCCTTGAAGGACCGCCCCCGGCTTTTTCTGTCCGGTCTGTTTCCCGATCGGACCCGGAAACGGCGGTGCTCTTCTACACGTCGGGAACGACGGGAACGCCGAAAGCCGTACCCGTCAGCCATACCAACCTGATTGACAATGTGGACCGGTCGGTGGAACACTTCACGGACCTCCAGGAAGGAGACATCTTCCTGAACGTGCTTCCAAACTTCCACGCCCTGGGGTTTACCACAAGCGGCCTGCTGCCCCTCCTGGGCGGTTTCCCCCAGGTGATCCTTCCAAATTTCATGCCCGCGGAGACGACGCTCGAAGCGATACGGACGGCGGAGGTGTCCGTCGTTATCGCTGTCCCAACCATGATCACCCTGCTTTTGGGTGCCATAGCGAGGGGAGCCCCTGCTCCGGCGACACTGAGAATGCTCATATCCGGTGGGGACCGGTTTCCCGGAAGACTTGACGACCGGGCCAGAAAACTGTTTGGAGTCGGTGTGCTCGAGGGATACGGCTTGACGGAAACATCCCCTGTCGTGTCCGTGAATCCGAATTACACGTCAAAGAAACCCGGAACGGTCGGGACGGTCCTTGACAGTTACGATGTCGAAGTCCGCGATGCCGGGGGAAAGGTTGTGCCTTCGGGCAGGGAAGGAACCCTGTGGGTGAGGGGTCCCTCGGTGTTCAAGGGTTATTTCCGGGATCCCGACCAGACGGCGGAGAGGATGAAAGACGGCTGGTTCAATACCGGTGACGTGGTGCGCCTGGATGATGAAGGGTACCTGTCCATCCTCGACAGGGAAACGGAGATCATCATCGTCGGCGGCTTCAACGTCTACCCCACGGAAGTCGAAGCCATCCTGCAGGAAATCCCGGAGGTGAGAGAGTCCGCCGTTGTCGGAGTTCCCCACCATGTCAGCGGGGAAATCGTGAAAGCCTACGTGGTCACAAATCCGGGAGCGCAGGTTCAGGTTCGGGAGATCCTTTCCTTTTGCAGGGATCGCCTGGCCCATTACAAGGTTCCGAGACTTGTGGAATTTGTCGAAGAGCTTCCGCGCTCGAGCATCGGGAAGGTCCTGAAGCAGGAGTTGCGCCGGAGATAACGTTTTGTGAAACGCCTGGAGGTGCATGAAAAGCATGTTTGGTTTCGACGTCCGCCTCCTGTCGCCCGTCGACCGGCAGGAATCGGTCAGGATCAAGGAGTTTGTTGAAAGAAACGGTCTTGTCTTCGAAGAGGTGCCTGATGCCGCTGTCGTTGTGGAGGACCAGGAAGGGAGGATCGTCGGAACGGGAAGCCTGAAAGGGAATGTCCTGAAAATGTTCGCCGTTGACCCCCAGTGGCAGGAAGTCGGCCTCACTGGAACCATGGCGACTCGACTCATCGAGCATGCGCGCTCGGCGGGAATGACCCACCTTTTCGTCTTTACCCGGCCCGACGCGGCCTCCCGGTTCAAATCAATGGGCTTCAGGGAACTTGCCCGGTACGGTGACGAGGCGGTGGTGCTGGAGATGGGACACCCCGGGATCGATGACTTCAGGACTTACCTGTCAGGTCTGAAAGGTGACTCCGGGGGACGCCGACCCGTAGCCGCCGTGGTGGTCAACTGCAACCCCTTCACCCTTGGGCACAGGTACCTTATCGAGCAGGCCTCGCAAAAGAGCGGCCATCTTTATGTGATCGTCGTGGAGGCGGACCTGTCATCCTTTCCGTTTCGTCACCGTTTTGATCTCGTCAAAAAAGGGACAAGGCACCTGCCGAACGTAACAGTTCTGCGCAGCGGCGACTACACCGTCTCTTTGGCGACGTTCCCGTCCTATTTCATGAAGGGGTCTTCCCCACAGAAAGTGGCGTCCGCGCAGGCCCACCTGGACGTCACCATGTTCGCCAATCTGTTTGTCCCCGAACTCGGCATCGAGAGGCGATTCGTCGGGACGGAACCCTATTGCCCCGTGACGGGGTCCTATAATATCGCCATGAAGGATATCCTTCCTTCACGAGGAGTGGAGGTGATCGAGATTGAGCGACTGCGCCTTGACGATGGCACTATTGTCTCCGCCTCGACTGTGAGGGATCTTGTCAGAAAAGACGATTGGGAAGGCGTCAGGCGCCTCGTTCCGAAAGAAACCTGGGAGTACCTCCATTCGGATGAGGCCCGGCCGGTACTGGATCATCTCAAAAAGCACGGGGGACGCCACTGAAAAAGGCGTCCGCATGAGAGCCATGTATTCAGGAGATATGGCAAAATACGCGGCAACGGTCCTTCTTCTTTTTTGTAGCCTGCTGGTGCCCGCGGCGGCCTCGGCTACCCCTATTGCGCCGCTTGGAAGCCACAGTCTGATCCTTGCATTCGGAGACAGCATCACTTACGGCACGGGAGCCCCCGCAGGGGGGGCTTACCCGGATCTCCTGGAAGAACGACTTGGTGTTCCCGTGGTCAATGCCGGGGTTCCGGGCGAGGTGTCGGATGAGGGACTCAGAGCCTTTCGGGACTTCTGGAAAAACACAGGCCGACTCTCGTCATCCTCTGTCATGGGGGAAACGATCTGATCCGGGGACTGCCTCTCGAAGAGACGGCGAAAAACCTTCACAAAATGGCCAAGGCCGTCAAAGAAACCGCCGCCGACCTGGTCATCGTCGGAGTTCCTGAGCCAGGTCTTCCTCTGGCAGTGCTCTCCTTTTACGAAGAGATCGCCCGTGAGGCGGGGGCTCTGTACGAAGGGCGCTCGCTGCGCCGGATCCTTTTGGATCCGTCACTCAAGAGTGATCTCATCCATCCCAATGCCGCCGGGTATGCACGGCTTGCGGAAGATCTCGCCACCCTTATCGAGAACGCCCAGTGGTAAGGAGACCTTGCTTTCTGTCAGAGGATATGCCTCAGTGAGGGAAATTCCCGTTTCAGGGCGTGGAAAAGGCTCATTGCGACATTTTCGCCGTCCCCGAAAAGCGGCCCGACGGGAATGAAACGGCCCTTGCCGTATCCCGAGAAGGCCAGCCTGTCGCTTTCGGTGTCGCCGAAATAAAGCACCTCATCGAATCCAAGGGTTTTTTCGAGCTTTCTGAAGCCTTCCGGAGAAGGCTTGGCAATCCCGTCATCAAGGGTGACGCAGGCTTCGGCTGGCAGGTCGTCCCAGCCGAGAAGGGACAGGGCGAGGGAGAGCTCGGCACGGTTCCTTCCCGTGTATATGCCTACAGGGTGCCCGAAGGCTGTCCAGTGCACCTTCAGCATGGGCCTTTCAAGGTTCCAAAGTCCGCGCATCAGGATGTGGGAAGGTTTCCTGCCGCGGGCACTTTCCAGCGTCCCGATGCCAAAATAGATTTCATCGCAAAGGTCACGGATATCCTTCAGGGGAATCTGCTCTCCGTAGGTTTCCTCGACCCAGGGGACGGGATCAGCGGTATTGCAGGTACTGACGATTTGCCTCCAGTGTTCCGGGCTGAGCCTGCAATCCGACAGGCGCCTTTTGCCCAAAGCGGCGATGTGCGAGAGGAATGCCCAGGCGATGGTGTAATCGTCGTTGAAGGACCCGTGGTTTTTAGTGATGTTGTAGTGCACCCTGGTGAAAGGCTGCGCATCGGTTTTTAAGCCGAGCCTGAAGCGGCTCCACCACTGGATGGCCGCTATGACCACGTTGGGAAAGGAGAGATCCGTATCTATCAGCACTCCATCGACATCGAAGATCAGGGCCCTGCGGGTCATCGGTCCACTCCGTGACGGCTTTCGAGTTCCTCCCATATGTCTGCCGGTTCCAGGCCGAAGGCCTGCAGGGCCACGAGGCAGTGGTACAGAAGGTCAGCCATCTCGCAGCGGATTTTTCCAGGATTGCCGACGGCTGTCGCGATGGCCGTTTCAACGCCTTCCTCCCCGATCTTCTGGCCGATTCGTTCTCTTCCCTCTGCCAGAAGGCGGGCGGTGTAGCTGGTTTCTAAAGAAGCCCCGGACCTGGAGGAAATTGTTGAGACGAGTGTGTCGAAAAAGGCGATGCTCCCTTTTTTGAGGGTCCCGGCGATGCGGGAAAAGCAGGATCGGGTTCCCCTGTGGCATGCCGGACCTGACGGGTCAACGAGGGCAAGAAGGGTGTCGCCGTCACAGTCGAGGCGGAGCTCCCGCAAACGCAACCTGTTGCCGCTGGTCTTGCCCTTTTCCCAGAGTTCCTTGCGCGACCGGCTCCAGAAGATCATGACACCCCTTTCGAGAGTGAGTTCCAGGGCTTGACGGTTCGCCCAGGCCATCATGAGGACCATCCCCGTCGAGGCGTTCTGGACGATCACAGGGACCAGCCCGGCCTCGTTGAAGACAATATCGTCCAGTTGTGTTGTCATCAATGTTCATCCTTTCGTACCGGGAATCCTTCCGATTCCAGGAAGTCTTTCAGGGCACCGATGCGCAGGTACCCGTAATGAAAAATCGAAGCGGCCAGGGCGGCATCGGCGCCGTGAGCGAAGGCCTCTGCAAGATGAACGGCTTCGCCGGCTCCGCCCGAGGCGATGA
>JBNGDE010000075.1:0-6645 GCA_049974925.1 Thermovirgaceae bacterium
ATGGTGAAGACGTCCCTGAAGGTGCCGTTGTAGTTGAGAAGCACGTAGGGGTGAACGCCGTAAGAGCCCCACGAGTATGCGCCTCCCCGCTTCCCGCGGTTTTCCCGGACATCTATCCACCGTGACCTGAATCCTTCATTCAGCCATGTGACATATTCCTGTCCCAGCGCCTCGAGGGCCCGGGTGACTATCCGGCAGGCATCCTCGTAGGGGATGTCCCGCAACGGTTCCGGTGCCAATGGGACGTACATGTCATACATGTGAAGTGAATCAAGTTTCAGCGCACGTTTTTTCAGCGATGTGTACCGATGCAGAAGATGCAGGTGCCTTCCGACGGTGTCGATGAGGCCGAGATACACTTCTGTAGGGATCGCATCGGGGGCGAGGGCCGCTTCGAGTGTCGAACCGTATTTCCTGCTTTTGGCGAAATAGGCGGCGCTCCTCAAGGCCGCGTTCAGCGTCCCCGAAAGAGTGTTCCTGAATTCGCCGAATTTGCCGTGCAGGGTCTTGAAGGCATTCTCCCGGAGCGTTCTGTCCTGCGAGACCATGTACGCTCCGTGACGTTCCTGGGTGAGGGGGTGTTTCCCCCCTTTCCTGTCGGTAATATCGGGAAAGGTCATGTCGGCGTTCGTGAGCATGCTGAAGACATTTTCCGAAGCGTGAGCGATCTCTCCGGCACCCGACAGAAGTGTCTCTTCTTCTGCGGAGAGTCGATGGTCGCTCTGTCTGAAAATATCATCCAAAAGAAACTGGTAGTGTTCAAGATCTTTGTTCTCCTTCATGAACCGTGCTATCTCCCCGCGGCCTGCCTCGATGATTTCAGGCACGATAAAGGCGGTTCGCTCACCTGTCTTGACGGCGAGGGAGACTGAACGGGTGGCCATCGACTGGGCGTCAGGGTTTCTGGTGTCCTGATGGCTCAGCATATGGGCGTAGACAACGATCCGGTCTACCAGTTCCTCCAGCATGTCGGCCCGGCGCAGCCCTTCAAGAAGTCCCTGTGCACTTTCCTTCAGGCTTCCTTTGCGCGAAGCGATCTCCTCGCCCATTTTTTCCGCCTTTTCAAAGGCCTTTTCCCACTCTTCGATGCTGCCGAAGAGGTCTTCAAGTCGCCATGTCTCTTCTTTCGGGACTTCCGATCTCTCAGGGATGGCGGAACTGTTTTCCCCTTCCATTGAACGAGCGGTCACGAATCAACATCCTTTCTTTCCCTTTCGGGTTGATGTATCATTAATTATTCATGTTTTTTAAAATATTAATATTGTATTCATACCTCACCGGTTGGCGAAATAGAAAAAGAACATTACGCCCACGCCAATACCCGCCAGAACGGCCCTTTGGAGGCGAACCTGCCTTCGGGTGGGGCCGGCCGTCAGGGGATCGTAAAAACCTTTCGGGGCGGCGGTCTCTTTCTTGCGCTTCCTTTCACGATTTCCCCAGATTTTGTCACCATAGGCGTAGGCGAGAAATCCTGCGCCCATTCCCATGAAGATTGCTCCCAGAAGTGGCTGAAACAAAGAATTCAAATCATGGCACCCCCCTCTTTCGGCTTTTTGAGTCGGGCCTGGAAGAACTTTCCTGTCAAAACGAAAACGAGGGGTTCCCTGCGTCAAGAATGTGGACCTTCGTTGTGGCGCCGCAATACTTTTCCAGTGCCTTCGCGAGGTCCACCGTTATTGAGTGGATGTTTTCACCGGTCACAGGCGGCAGGCCATCAACATTCAGCGCCACCATTGTCGTATGCCGCGTGATCTTTGTGGTGTCGCTGTTCCTCCAGCACCAGGCCCGGCACAGGACGTTCCCGCTTGATTCGTCCTGGTAGATAATTTCGCCCGGCTTGGGGGCTTCCATTGCGTCGGGTTTCCCCAGCGGCCTGTAGGTTTCTTCCCCGGTGGCCCGACAGAGTCGCAGGTTTCCGGAAACGGACGCAAGGTCGTCGCCGCCGCACGGGACGAGATGTTCCAGGCTCGTCCTGTTTATCAGGGAAACCACGGTGTTGATGTAAGGGATTTCCGTGCCTTTTCTGATCCTCTTCACGAGATTGAGTATCGAGGGAGGACAGGCGTTCGGGTTGACTTCGAAGACGCGGAAAGCCGCCATCCATGAGGCGAGTTTCGGGTGTTCCTTGAAATTTTCAAGGGACCTGTCCGTCCGGATCTTTTCTTCGAGAAGCCGAAGCATTTCTTCGAGTTCCGGGCTTTTGCCTGAATTGTCGATGTTTTCGGCGATGACAACACCCCGGGTGAAATCCGGGAACAATTCGAAAACAGCTTCATGAATTCCTATCTCCATTACGCTTTGAAACTCCCCTTTCTGTTTCATTTCTGGCTGCGGCATGGCCTTTTTCGATGTCCACTTTGCTTTCCCCCCTGGGGGATCATCAGTCCGAAGGTGCTCCTGCTTATGGTCTGGACGCCGCTATGGGCCACCCCGACGGCGACTGCAAGGATCCAGATGTGTCAGGATGAGGACAGGAACATGCCGCCTGCGGTAATAAGGGAATGCGTACAATCCTACATTGATGGCATGATTCCCGCCGATTTCTCGGGTGAGCCTTCCGAAAAGGATCGCAAAGGAAGCTGTGGCGAATTGGGTCAAAAGGAGCACCCCACAATTGTAAGCGGACTGAACATCAGGCTCGCTGCATAAATTGCCACCAGTTTCATGATTGTTCCGACACCGTTATTGTACAACCTGAAGGCGATCAGAAAGATGAAAGATCTCCCGGCACCGACGCTTGTCCGGGAAGGTTTCCATAATCCGGGTGAGGCCCTTTCTGATCCGGCCAGTTGCTTTGTCGGCGGCCGTTCCCAATGTACCAGTTTACAGGCACCTTCGGTGGGAAGGGTTCCGCTCAAGCACGAAACGCTGATATTTGGTATTCTTTTCCAGCACCCTTCCATTTTTGAAACAGGTGGTTTTGTTGCCCCTGTTGTGGGAGGATTCATCTCATGAAAAATCGGGTTCTTGATGGACACCGTTCGCACACAGGGTTGGTCATGGGTGCCAGAGGAAGCTCCGGCCTGGATTTCGCGCAGTTCCTTTACGGTTTCGACTGTTAAGCGGGGAATATAGACGTCATCGATGCAAAACATTTCGGCGCCGTGGTGAGCCGTGGCTTCGTTACCATGGGCCTGATTTTTCCGTAATGCCCCAATGCGTTTTGCGTGAACCCTGACAGTTTGGCGGGGAAAATACATACAAAGCGCGAGGTCGAATCTGAAGGAGTGAGAACCATGTCCGGGAAACCGTCTGAACCAAAAGAGGATCCTATGTCGCTGGAGAAGAAAATTTCGGAAATTCTGGAAGACCATCGCTGTTACGAGTTCGTGGAAATGATGGAAAGCCCCTGGAAGCTTCTGTGGCGGAATTTTCTTATCGGCGTCGCAAGGGGGCTCGGGTTTGCCATCGGTCTGACGGTTTTGACCGTCATCGCCGGATATATCATCGTGGAATTGCTTAAACCCCTGCTTTCCCTGCAGCTTCCGGTCATCGGTGGTCTTATCGCTGATGTCATCCAGTCCGTCCAGAACCAGATGAATGGAGCCATGCAATGAAGGGGAAAAAGCTTTTTCCCGGTGCGCTGGTCTGTTTCTTTGTCCTTGCGGGCATTTGGGTCTCTGCGGCGGCCCCGGCTCCAGGAAGGATTCCTGCTGAAATCCCGCAACCTTTCCACCTTGAGGATTTCGTCGAGAAGTGGAATCTGGCTGATTCCAGGTGGATCCTCATAGAAAAATCCCGTTTCACCCTGATCCAGTACTCGGGGACCCGCGAGCTCGCCCGTTTCGGCGTGGCCCTTGGGAAAAATCCGGGAAACAAGCAGCGTGTGGGCGATATGCGGACCCCTGAAGGAATTTTCAGGGTTGTCAGTATTCACGACTCCCGGCACTGGGTGCATGATTTCGGCGACGGCAAGGGCCCTGTCGCCGGCGCCTACGGTCCCTGGTTCATACGTCTCGAGACGGGGTGGAAGGGGATCGGAATTCACGGGACCCACGATCCGGCGTCGATAGGGACATACGCCAGCGAGGGATGTATCCGGATGAAAAACGAACAGCTGCTCGAGATTGTTGACGAAACGCCTCCCGGAACGGTCGTGGTCATCAAGCCGTGACAGTTTCACACTTGTGCAAAGGGGAAAATAAAAATGACGGCCTGTTCAGGCCGCCATTTTTATTCGGGTGATGTCCCCTGTTTGCTCAGGCGACCTTGATTTCCTTCGAGTTTTCCCAGAAACCGTGAATGTTGCAGTAGGCCGTTGCGTACAGGATGCCGGGTTTTTTCGTCGCCATTTCCGCCGT
Organism: Thermovirgaceae bacterium; assembly: GCA_049974925.1. Lineage (GTDB taxonomy): Bacteria > Synergistota > Synergistia > Synergistales > Thermovirgaceae > UBA1876. The sequence continues at coordinate 4,302 of JBNGDE010000075.1, forward strand.
GACGGAATGATTGGAGTACACGGCACCTTTGTTTGCACCATCTACGGATTCTCCGTGGGCAGTGAATTCGAAGTTCCCGACCTGGACGGCGAATTTTTCGCCTTCCGGTTTGAAGAAAAGCTGGATCCACCTGATGTGGTGTTCCGTCGTATTGGGATGGGCGATCTCCTTCCCGAGGGAGATTTTGACCTGAAAGGTTTCACTGGCTGTGACGGTGTCTGGACATTCAATGACGGGGACATGTTTCTCCGATTTCCAGTCCGCACTCTGGTATAGTTCGGCTACTTTCCCCATGAATCGAACCTCCCTTTTTGCGTATTCTGGAAATATTTTACAATTTCTTCAGTTTACCGGCAAAAGCGCACGGTGGCGATTGCCTGTGAAAGGCTTTCACCATAGAGCCTTTTTCGGTTATGCTGAAGCCGTCCGGATCGAAGCGACGCCCGGCAGAACGCTGGCGGGTGTTCGCTGAAATTTCCGGAAGGAAGGGATTTGTAATGGAAAATCCGCTATTTACGTTCTCGGTACCGGGGCGCGTGATCTTCGGAGAGGATTCGTCGAGTCGTATTGTCGATGTCTTGTCCTATCTCGGGGTAAAAAAACCGGGAATCATGATGGGCCGGACCCTGTCGAAGACAGTAATCCGGGAGGTCGTCGTCCGTATTCTTGAAGAAAACGGATACAGCCCGGTTGTTTTCGACGGAATTCCCCCGGAACCTCCCGTGGGGATCCTTGAAAGCGTAGCCGTAAAGGTCAAAGAAGCAGGTGTTGACGTTCTTGTCGGGCTTGGCGGAGGAAGTACCATGGATTTTACGAAAGTCGTCTCGATCCTCGCCAAAGGCGGAGTGGGTGTCATGTCACTGGTGGGGAGAGATCTCGTGCCCGGAAAAGGGCTTCCTGCCGTGATGATGCCCACAACGGCGGGAAGCGGTTCCGAGGTGTCGCCCGTCGCCATCTTCACCTTCCCTGAGGAACAGGTGAAAAAAGGGATAGTGAGCCCTTTTCTGATGCCTGATGCGGCTATTGTGGACCCGATGTTCACCCGCGACCTGCCTGTGGAGGTAACGGCCAACACAGGAGTGGATGCCTTCATCCATGCCGTCGAGTCCTTTCTGTCCGTGAACGCCAACCCTTTCAGCCGGGAACTGTCCCTCGCGGCAGTAAGGAAAATTTTCCATTCTCTGCACATGGTTATCAAAGACGGCCATGACCGGAAGGCGCGCTACAATATGTCCCTGGGCAGCCTCCTTGCGGGGATGGCTTTCGCCATGGCGGGGACGGCGGCAGTACATGCCCTTGCCTACCCTCTTGGAGGGGAATTCCACTTTCCCCACGGCAAGGCCAATGCCGTTATGTTCCGTTCCGTAATGGAGGCGAATCTGGAGGGCAATGAAGCATTGTTTGCCCTGCTTTCCGATGCCATGAGGGATGCCTCCGGGAAAAAGAGGCTGCATGGGGATGCCCGGGAGAAGTCCTGTGATGCCCTCTCACTGATGTGCTCTTTCGTCCGCGATGCGGGTATCCCCTCAAGGTTGCGGGATCTTGGGATCCCGCAGGATGCGCTTTTGAGGATGGCCCTTGCCGCCTCACGCGAAGTGCGGCTGCTCGCCAATAACCCGAAGACGTTCACCCTTCGGGATATTGAGAGAATCTACCGAAATGCCTGGTAAAACAAAAAAGGAAGGTTGACCACCGATGAGAATTGCAAGATTCACAAGGAAAAACGATGAAAACGGGAAAACCCGATGGGGCGTTGTTGAAGGTGGGTTCCTGTGCCCCAGGGAAACACCCGAAGGCAATGTCACTGACGAACCAGTCAGGCTTGAGGACGTGAGACTTCTTGCACCGGCCGTACCATCGAAAATTATATGTGTAGGACTCAACTACGTGAAACACATAGAAGAGTCGGGTTACTACAAAAAATCATTGTCCGGGGAACCGGGGCTTTTTCTCAAGGGGCCCAATGCTCTGGCCGATCCAGACATCGTCATTCCCTATCCTTCTTTTACGGAGCAATTTGACTACGAGGGAGAGCTCGCGGTGGTCATAGGCAAACGGATGCAACCGGGATTCACCAACCCCATGGAAGGGGTTCTCGGTTACACCGCAGCTCTTGATATGACGGCCCGTGACAGGCAAAAGGACGATCTTCAGTGGATACGGGCAAAGTCCGCTGATCTTTTTTGCCCCTTGGGGCCCTGGATCGAAACGGAACTTGACGCCGGGAATGTAGCCGTGAGGACGAAGGTGAACAATGAGATTCGGCAGGACGGGCGAACGGGTGATTTGCTCTTTCCCGTTGAGAAGATTCTCGCTCACATCCTTACCTTCATGACCCTCGAGC
>JBNGDE010000076.1:0-6568 GCA_049974925.1 Thermovirgaceae bacterium
ATGCGGATATCCACTGAATGGATATGCCGGTCTTCCAGCAAGGCTTCCATGATTTCCTCACGGTTGACGAAAAGTGTCCTTTCCCGGATCTCCGTCGTTTCGCCGAACATGACATCATCTACCGGAACACTTCTAAGTTTCAGCGCGCTTCCCGCAAGGACTTCGCCGCTGTACTTTTTGGCCTGCGTCTTTTTTACGACTGGCTGTGCCATCTTGGCAACCCCCGTTTCGACTGCTTGTTTCTTCTCGTGAAACTTGCTATACTCTGGTGATTATACTATCCAGACCAGGGCCCATTGTCAAGCAGAATGGTTCCGGCTCCAGGCCCGAAAATACGAAAACTTGTAGTATTCTTGGGCATGTGGAACGCTGCAGACTTCAGACAGCCAGGGGGAGGTCCCAATGGGAATCGAGAAACGAACCGGGGAGAAGATCCGCCGCCTGCGTAAAGCCCGGCACCTGACCATGGCCGATCTGGCCGAAGCAGCTGGAATATCAAAAGCGCTGCTGTCGAAAATCGAAAACGGCAGGGTCAGCTCTCCCATAACAACTTATGAACGTATTGCCAAACAGCTGGGAACCAGCCTCGGCGCCCTGTTCCGGGAAGAGGAGAAAGACCCCGACTGCCTGTATGTTCCGAAAGGCAACACCGTATCGGCTTTAAACGGAGGATACGGGTATCGTTTTGAAAGAATCGGTGAAGGCTGGTCAAATGACAGGTACATTCCGTTTCTTTTGACCTACTATCCCCTGGATGAAGCCGAGAGCAAAATCTCCCCCGGATTTTCCGGAAGCGGCGAAGAGTTTTTCTACATCCTCGAAGGGGAGCTTGAAATGCATTTCGGAGGCAACGCCTACAGCCTGAGACCTGGAGATTCCTTTTTCCTCAGAGCGGAGATCCCCCACGGAGGCCGGGCAAAAGGCGGCAAAAAAGCCGTGGCGCTCATGATCGCCGTTCCGGATTAAACCACGGGAACCGCGCTTTTCACAGGCAGAAGGCACCCCGCAAATGCGAGGCCGGGAGGGGCATCCCTCCCGGCCTCGTGACTTTCCGATCGCGTCATCCTGTTATTTCATCAGTGGGGCCATAACCTCTTCGTAGACGGATTCACCAATTTCGCGCTTGATGTTGGGCCAGACTTCGGCGCGGACTTTCCCTGCAATGACTTCGAGTTCTTCATCAGTGAAGGTGATGATCTCCACGCCTTCATCGGCAAGGCGCTGCATGTTCTTTTTCTCTGCCTCGGGCGCTTCGGCCCACCGCTTGGCTTCCAGTTCCCGTCCAAGCTTCATCAGCAACTCCTGGTCCTCCTTGGAAAGGCTGTCCCAGAGATCCTTGTTCATGTACCACCACCACATCTCAAAGTGGTCGTTGTTGGCATGAAAGGAATTCAGGAGGTCCCTGAAGTTGGCATAATAACCCTCGGCGCCCCCGCCGATGACCCCGTCAACGATTCCAGTCTGAAGCGACGTGAAAACTTCCGCCCAGGGAACCGGCGTCGCCTGGTAGCCCAGTGACTCAGCCGTCAGCTCGAAGGACTTGATCGGCGGAACGCGGATCTTCGCGTTTTTGGGAACGTTGGGATCCGTCGGAGCAGGAACTTCCTTGATCATCCCGATACCACCGAAATACACCGGCCATCCCGAAATCAGGTGAATGTTCTCCTTCGCCTCGAGAATCTCGGCCACCTTCTCGTACACGGCCCCGCCCGGGCCGAAAAGCACTTTGGCCTCTTCGTAGTTCTTCGCCAGGTACGGCGCGGCCGGCAGGTTCAATTCCTTCGAGACCGTCGTCCCAAGGCAGGCGAGCTGTGATTCCACCGCTCCCATGGAACACCTCTCCTGGACAACGGTGTAATCACCCAGCTGGCTCGCCGGGTAGACCTCAAAGACGATCCTCCCGTTCGATTCTTCCTTGATCTTCTCCACGAGCCATTTGACGTCCCGGTCGATCTCGGTACCCTCCGGACGGATATGTCCGATCCTCCACTCGTACTCGGCTGCAAGGGCCGTTCCCGCGGTCACGGCCAGTACGGCGAGTGCCAACACAACTGCAACAATGCGCCATTTCGATTTCATCATGTTCCCTCCCTTTCTCGTCATTGTTCTTCACCATTGTACCCATCGGTTCCGGTGATCTGGTTTCCGATGAATCCCCCCCTTCGGGAAGATTACCGCCTATCATCAACCTTGGTGCCGGACAAACTCAAAATCCACGCCAACACCCTGTTCAAGGGCCTTCCGATACGCCGCAGTCGCCACGGCGATATCCATGGCTCCCGTCCCGATCGGTATGCAGAGGATCCTCTCCTCCCCGTTTTCCCGACCCTTTTTCTTTCCGGCAACGACTTCACCGATTGTGGCGTAAAGGTCCTTTTCGTCGAGACGCCCTGATTCCACCACTTCCTTCAGCGCCCCCCTGTGCAGGGTTTGCCCCACGTGGTCAACAATGATCTTGTCCACGGAAAGAATGAGCTTGTCGGCACATTCCCTGAAAGACCCCAGGGGACAGACGGTCATACCGCTTTTCACCATTTCGTTCGTGATGAACTTGTTCCTGGCATGGGTCACCGAAACCAGGGCATCGGCGCCTTCGGCGGCTTCTTCGGGGGAAGAAACCTTTCTGACGGGGACCCCGGCCTGCGAGGACATCTCGTCGGCGAACCGTTCCGCCGCTTCGGGCCTGATGTCATACACCCGGAACTCTCCCACATCCAGGATGGCGGCGATCGCCGCAACCTGCGTCCTTCCCTGGGCTCCGGCGCCATAGAGGCCGATCACCGGCTTCTGCCGGTTTGCGATCAGGTATTTCAGCGCCACCGCCGACTGGGCGCCCGTCCTCAGGGCGGTAACCAGTTCGCCGTCCATGGACGCGAGAAACCGCCCGTCCCTCGGATCAACCAGAAGGATCATTCCGCTGATATAGGGCAACCCTTTCTCGGGATTCCCTTCCCAGCCGCCGATGAACTTGATTCCGGCGCTCTCCTGCCAGCCCACGTAAGCGGGCATGGAATTCATCCCCGCCCGGTAGGGAAGCCCGCTCGGCCCGTCGCCGAGATCAAGGTGGACCTTGGTCGGGTTGACGACGTTCCCTTCGCCCATGCCCCGGAAGGTCTTCTCCACGGCATCAAGAACCTCCGGCATGGTGACCAGTTCTTTGACCTGCTCCTGTGTCAGTAACAGCGTGCCCATTCCCTCACCTCCCGCTCGTTCAACTCATCAGAAACAGCCTAGGCGAATTCGTAGCTGCCCCCGATGCCCTCTTTTTCAGCGCGCGCAAGCACTGTCGCCGCCACGGCGACATCCATGGCCCCAGTACCTATCGGGATACAGAGGACCCGCTCCGAATCCGAGTCGCGGCCTTTCTTTTTGCCGGCGACGAGCTCTCCGATCGTTGCGTGGATATTCTTTTCCGTGATCTTTCCCGCCTCGCTGAGTTCCTTGAGGGCTCCACGGTGAAGGCACTGGCCCACGTGATCCACGATGATCCTGTCGGCTTCCAGGATGAATTCGTCTTCGCATTCCTGGTACGACCCCATGGGAAAAAGAATGGCTCCGGGCTTGAGCCATGCGTTCTTGACGAACTTGTCTTTCGACTGGGTCACACAGACCACGACATCGGCCTGAGAAGCCTCTTCGGGGGTCCGGGCGATCACGATGTCCCCCTTGACCGTGTCTTTCATGTCCTCTGCGTATTTTTTCGAGGCCTCGGGGCTGATGTCGTAGACCCGCACCTCGTCGATATCGAAAAGCTCCGAGATCGCCATGGTCTGCGTATGCCCCTGCATGCCGGCACCGTACAGGCCCAGCCTGAGATTTTTTTTCGGATACAGGTGCTTCAGGGCCACCGCCGTCTGGGCGCCGGTTCTGAGATTGGTAATGTGCGCCCCGTCCATGACCGCTTTGAAATTGCCGACTTTCGGGTCGATCAAAAGGATGAGCGAGGTGATGTAGGGAAGACCCATTTTCTTCCTTTCCCCGAGAAACCCGCCGGCCCACTTGATACCCGCCGTATCCTGCCACCCGACATAGGCGGGCATGGCATTCATGAAACCTTCGCAGGGCGGGAATGAGGCCGTTTCGCCCAGGTCAAGGCCCACCTTTGTCGGGTTGACGACGGTTCCCTCGCCCATCCCCCTGAAGGTCTTTTCCACGGCCTCGACGACATCCTTCATGGTAATCAGTCGCTTTACTTCTTTCTGGCTCAAAAGACGTGTCTGGAACATGCCCTTTCCTCCCTTTCCTGTTCATTCCTGTGTTTGCGCGCAGGCGGGGCTTTCGTGAATCTTCACTGAATCACCGTACCCCCCGGACAACGTGAACATTTCTCCAGCCAATCCTCCTTGAGGCGCTCGGCTGTTTCTGTTGATCCGAGTCCGCCCAGCATGGTGCCCCGAAGCTCCGCCGGAAGGAGCCCTTGAACATTCCGGAGGGCATCCACCGCTTCATCGGGCGGGATTACGCTCCTGATGCCTGCAAGAGCCATATCTGCGGCGGCGAATGCGTTTGCGACACCGACGGCATTCCGCTTGATGCAGGGAACCTCGACAGGGCCTGCAACGGGGTCGCAGACAAGCCCAAGCAGGTTCTTCAATGCAAGGGCCACCGCTTCGGCAGTCTGTTGAGCCGTTCCACCCCCGATTTGCACAAGGGCTGCAGCCGCCATCGCGGAAGCGACGCCGATTTCCGACTGGCACCCTCCGACAGCTCCGGAAACAGGGGCTTTCGAGGCAATGAGCGCTCCGTAAATACCGCTGACCACGAGGCCGTCAATGACGGTTTCCCCGTTGGCGGGAAGGGTCTCGGCAACCGCCGACAGGGCCCCGGGCAACACGCCGCAGGAACCTGCTGTCGGAGCCGCGCACACCCTTCCCATGGAAGCGTTCACTTCCATGGCACTGATCGCCCTGGCGATGGCAAGGGGAAGTACCTCGCCGGAAATCGTTTTACCCTGTTTCAAGGCATCCAGCATTCGCTTCGCGTCGTCTCCGGGCATCAGGCCGCCGACCATGGCGTTTTCGCCCGAAAGCCCCTTTCGTGCTGATTCCCCCATGACGTCCCAGACGTGAGCCATTTTCCTGCGCAAGTCTTTCCTGTTCAGGGAGCTCCGGCTTCTTTCATATTCTTCAACGACTTCGGGAAGGCGCTTCCCTGTTTTTTCAACCAGGCCGATCATCTCTTTCACTGTCCGGAACAACGGTTCCCCTGCCGCACTTCCGTAGTCGTACAGGCACGGCAGAAGGCGCACTTTCCTGACTTTTTCCGATTCTGTGATCTTTTCCAGCTCACCGGCTTCCAGGGGTGCTTCAAGAGGTGCGACGATGACGGCACCGTCCTTTCCTCCGGAAATGAAACCCGTTGAAACGAGCCCATGCAGGTTTTCCGGTACGTCTGCCCCCTCAAGAAAGACCAGCAAGGTTTCACTTTTCCCGCGCAACTCAACGGGGTTCCCGTCGATGGAGGAAACCAGGACTTCCCCTCCCCCGACGGTCACGGTTTCCATGCTTGTTCTCCCTTCGTCGGTGGTGATGTCGAGATCTATGGCGTTGGGATTTTTCCCGCTCGAAGGAAGGGGATGGATTCGGACCTCAAGGCCCCGTTTTTTCGCCTCTTCGTAGGCGGTTCGTACACGGGGGTCATCCACGTTCATTCCCAAAAGACCTGCCACGACACCGGAATCAGTCATATGCCCCCTGTAGGTCCGCGAAAGGGGGCCATAGAAGGTGATATCGACCTCTCTCGGCTTCCCTCCGGCGACATGCCCCGCCATGAGCCCTATCCGGACCGCACCGGCCGTATGAGAACTGGAGGGGCCCGTCATGACCGGCCCGAGAATGTCGAAAATGCTTCCGGGTTCGCAGGTTGCACTCATCCCGATTCAGGCCCTTTCCCCGCTGAAACCGGTGCCGAGTGTTTTCACGATATCTTCCCGCCCGGCGCTTTGAAGACCGAGCCTTTTTAGCGTCCGGCCCTCCTCGTAGAAATCCCTGTCGTTGATCGCCCCGGCCAAAAGGATGATCGAGTCTATCAGCGGACAGGGAACTCCGAGAGCCCGTCCGAAGGATGCCACGGGGACCAGAAGAAAGGGGACATCTTCCGTAAGGTAACGGTATGACAGGGATTTCGGGGCATCGGCCCCATGGCCCCCGTAGACTCCGCTGCTTTGGAGCACATCGTAGAGGGTGTCGCCCTCCAGGCTGTAGGTCTCCTTGAGCCATTGAATCTGGGACTGGAGATCGTAACCCAGGGCCTTCCCTATGGCGAGACGTTCCTTGTCGATGCCTTCTGCTACCTTGCAGACGGAGGGGCTCATTCCGTCGGTATAAAACCGGAAATTCCCCTTCTCGGACTCGATTCTGCCGGCGTTGAGGACCATTGTCGCGCAATGAACGACCATGTTCAGGTTCGACAGGGAGGTTTCAAGCACATCGGCGGCCTCGATAACCGGTGTCGGGAACATGTCCCGGATAGCATCGAAAAGCTCCGCACTTCTTCCGGAGGGGAAAACACCCACCATCACCTTGGTTTTCACACCCCAGATGTCGACGATTCCCGGTTCAACCTGCCG
>JBNGDE010000077.1:0-6558 GCA_049974925.1 Thermovirgaceae bacterium
TCAGGATTCGGCCCACTCTCATATTATCCCTGCGATCGGCCGTTATGGCAAATGTCTTTTGTTTCTTGCCTTTTAATAATTTTTGTTTCGCCTTTTTTCAGCAATGATCCACTGTTTTTTGGTAAAATTTAAAATGAAGCGCTTTCATTTCAAGTGAAACCCCCTTTCAACAAGGAGGATGATCCGCCGGTGCATCCCTCATTTGGGCGGTTTCTTTCACCCGGAGCCATGGTTCGCGCGGCCCTGATCGCCGCAGCCTATGCGCTTTTGGTGATCTTTTTTGCCCCACTCTCCTACGGCCCCGTCCAGGTCCGCATCGCCGAGGCGTTGGCGCTGCTTCCCTGGCTCTGGGTTGAGGCGATTCCGGGGCTCTTTCTGGGTTGTGTGATCGCCAACCTGTTCGGAGGCTTCGGCCTGGTCGATGTCATATTCGGCAGCGCCGCAACGCTTCTTGCGGCGGTATTGACCCGTCTCATGCCGAACCGGTTCCTCGCGGCCCTTCCGCCCGTCGTCGTGAATGCCCTCGTGGTGGGAGGCTATCTTGCGTACCTGACGGAAGTGTCCTTTCCCTTCGCGGCCATGTACGTCGGGGTCGGGCAGGCCATCGCCTGCTATGCCCTGGGATTGCCGCTTCTGGCGGCCCTGGAAAGGCGCTTCCCAGGCGGAGGGCTTCCTTCCCGCCGTGGAGGTGAACCCTTTTGAGCGACATGCTGCTTCGGGATTGGAAACTGTTTGAAACGCTCCTTGACCTGTCCGACGAGGCTTATGTGATTATTGACGTAAAAAGGCGGGTCATCCTGGAAGCGAACCAAAAGGCCTGCGTCATGTTCGGGTATTCGCGCAAGGAACTTGTCGGCATGGATCCGGCCGTCATGGACACGCAGATGGATGGCGGATTCTGGGCACGCCCGACCGGCGAGCTTCACAGGGTTTCCCTGTCTCATGAGCGGGAACTGGTCAGAAAGGATGGTTCCACCTTTCCGGCCAAGGTGCGGGCGACCCTTTCGACAACAGGGGGAAAGGAGGTTATCGTCTCCTCAGTCAGGGACATGACGGAGGAAAAGGCGGTAAAGGCGCAGGCCGAACGGGACAGGGCGTCCTTCGAAACCCTCTTTATCCATTCCCCTGATGCGGTGGCCGTCCTGGATACCTACGGAAAGATTCTCGAAGTCAATCCGGCCTTCTGCAGGCTCTTCGGCTACAGCCGCGAAGAATCCACAGGCCGCCGGATCACCGACCTCCTCGGAGATGAGGACCTCAACGGGAACATTGTAGGAAACCTCCAAAGGATACTCCGGGAAGGCTACATGGAGGCGGAAACGGTCCGGAAAACAAAGGACGGGACGGATCGCTATGTTTCCGTCAGAGGTGTGGCGGTGGAATGGGCGGAAGGCGTCGAGGGGCTGTACGCCATCTACCGGGACATGACGGAATATCATGAAACCTACCAAAACCTGGAGCGGGAGAAGATCCACTGGGAAAACCTCTTTCTCCGCAGTCCCCTGGCAATCGCCCTTGTCGACGAAAAAGACCGGTTTATCCGGGTGAACGGCCGTTTCGAGGAACTCTTCGGGTATGAGAACGAAGAACTTGTGGGACGTTCAGTCAACGAGGTCCTGGCGCCGGGTGATGCCTACCGGGATGCCAGCGAGATCAGCCGCCTGGCACATCAGGGAGTGGTCGACGGCCTGGAGAGGAAACGCCGGAGGAAGGACGGGACCTGGATCGACGTGGCCATCATCGGTCATCCCTTCGAGGTTGAAGGAGAGCGTCGGGCCTACGCCATGTATCAGGATATCCGCGAGCGCAAAAGGGCGCAGGAACGGATCCTCTACCTTGGGCAGCATGACGGCCTGACGGGCCTCTTTAACCAGGGCTACCTCGAAAGTGAGCTGAACCGCCTGGACCAGCCCGATTTCCTGCCCCTTGGGATCATCATGATCGACGTGGACAACCTCAAGCTCGTCAATGACGCCTTCGGGCACCTGGAGGGCAACCGCCAGCTGGAACAGACGGCGGAACTTCTGAAGGAACATTGCAGGAGCACCGACATTTACGGTCGCTGGGGCGGCGACGAGTTCCTCCTCATCATGCCACGAAGCGATGTTCCCGTCGTTCGTGCCGTCAGGGACAGGCTGAGACAGGTTTCCCGCGTGGATAACGAGGGATGCGGCATTCCCCTGAGCGTGTCGGTGGGGATGGCCGTCAAGGAGGATATCCGGCAGAACCTCAACGACGTCCGGAAACAGGCCGAGGAGGAAATGTACCGCGACAAGCTGCTTTCACAGGAGCTGACCCGAAAGGCCCTCTTCGAGGCCGTAAAAAGGCGCCTGGAGGAGGACCCAGGCAGGGCGTCCCATATCCGGCGCGTATGCGATCTGGCACGGCGCTTTTTTCTGTACCTGGGACTCGACAAGTGGAACGCCGGGCGGCTGGACCTGCTTGCGCGGTTTCACGACGTCGGGAACGTGGCCGTTCCGCGGGAATTGCTCGAACGGCCCGGTCCCCTGGATGAGGTCGAGATGCGCCAGGTCAAGCGGCATGTCGAGCGGGGATATCACATCGCACGGAATCTGCGCCCGCTGACGGCTATCGCCGAAGAGATCCTCCACCACCATGAGCGATATGACGGAACGGGATATCCCCTCGGGCTTTCGGGTGAAGATATTCCCTTCCTGTCACGGGTTTTTGCCGTCATAGACGCCTTCGACGCCATGACGGGATACCGGGTGTACCGAAACCCCGTCCCTGAGGAGGATGCGGCGAAAGAGATCGAGTCCCTTTCGGGACGGCAGTTCGACCCGCACCTGGCGGCATCGTTCCTTGAGATGATCCGTTCTTCTTCCGGGGACGCCTCCTAGCTCCTTTGAACCTTCCAGCAGGCCACGGATCTTCCGCCGGGAACAGTGACCAGGGGAGGGGTCTTGCTGCATTGTTCGGACCGCTCGGGACAACGCGGCGCGAAGGGGCATGCTTCGGGTTTGTGGGCCGACGGACGCTTGGTCACAGGCGGCCTGCCGATCTTTTTCCCGAGCCTTGGCAGTGCTTCCGCCAGTGCGCGAGTGTAGGGATGGAGCCCTTCGCGAAGCAAAACGTCCGGTGGCCCCGCCTCGACCACGTGTCCCCGGTAGAGGACCATACCGCGCCATGCCGCAGCCGCGGCAAGGTGAAGGTCATGGGTTGTCAGCACCATGGCGGCGCCTTTTCTGACCCGCTTCAAAAGGATCTCAAGGATTTTCCCCCTGGTGGAGGCATCCTGCATGCTCGTCGGCTCGTCGGCAAGGATAAGCCGGGGTTCGGCGGCAAGGGCCCTCGCGATAGAGACACGCTGCCTCTGGCCCCCGGAAAGGGAGGTGCTCACCTTTGATTCGGCGATCCGTTTTTCCCCGAGACCGCATTCGTCAAGAATGTCCCCGGCGCGCTGTCGAATTTCCCTTTTCCCGCTGGGGGATCCTCTCAGAAGCAAAGGTTCGGCCACTGCTTCAAGAGCACTCAGCGAAGGCGGAAGGCAGCCGAAAGGATCCTGGGGGATGTAGCCGCAGTTTCTTCTGAGTTCGATGCGCCGGGAAGGAGGCGTCTTCTGCAGGTCTTCGCCCAGAAGAAGCACCCGCCCGCCGGAGAGGGGGACAAAAGCGAGCCCTGCGCGGAGGGCCGTCGTCTTTCCGCTCCCGGATTCACCGATCAAAGCGAGGCAGTCTCCGGCTTTCATCTCGAAACCGACACCGCAGAGGGCGTCCACCAGGCGCCCCCGAAAGGCGAAACGGACATGGGCGTCCTCCAGGACGAGAACGGGGGAGGTCACGGCCGGATTTCCCCCCTTTCGAGTTCCCTGATGGCATGTACGAGCTCCGCCGTGTGGGGATGTGCGGGGTTTTCAAGAATGGCCTCAGGCCGCCCGGATTCGACGATCCTGCCCTCTTTCATCACAGCCAGGTTGTGGCAGACCGAAACAGCTAGGGCGAGGTCGTGAGTGACGATACACAGACCCATTCCTCCTTCGGTGACGAGATCCGCTAGCAGGGCGGTGATCTCCGCCTGGGTGATCACGTCCAGCGCCGTGGTGGGCTCGTCCGCCAGGAGGAAGGCCGGCTTGCAGGAAATGGCCATGGCGATGGCGGCGCGCTGTTTCTGGCCGCCCGAAAGTTCGTGGGGATAGCGGCGGACGAAGTCCCGCGGCAGACCGACCCGCTCCAGAAGACCGGCCGCCTGCGACAGGGCGTCGGTCCGTTGAACGCCGAGATGATGGGATACGGTCTCAGCGATCTGGTGGCCGATGGACAGAACCGGCGTGAACGAATTCATGGCTCCCTGCAGGATGAGGGCGCATTCCTTCCAGCGGAAACGGTTGAGCTCCCCGGCGTTCATTTCCAGGATGTTTTTCCCGCCTGCGAAAATATCGCCTGACACCAGGGCCCCGGGGGGCAGCAATCGCAGGATGGAGTACAAAAGGGTGCTCTTCCCGCTCCCCGATTCCCCGACGACGGCGGTTACCCGGTTTTCGGGTATGTTCAGGTAAAGGTCCCGCACGGCGTCGACGGTGCCGCCGTTGGTCCTGTAGGAGACACGAAGCCCCCGGACACTGATCATCGGACCGCCTCCTTCCTGAGCCGTGGGTCAGCCCTTTCCTCAAGGGTCCTGCCGATATCCAGGAAAATCAGGCAAATGACGGCAATGCCCATTCCCGGCGGGAGGATGAGCCACCAGGCCCCGGTGCTGAAGGCACCGAAGGCGTGAGCCTCCTGGAGCATCCGTCCCCAGGAGATGATCCGCGGGTCCGACAGGCCGAGAAAGGAAAGGCCGGCCTCGGCGAGAATTGCCGCCGGAACCCCCAGGGCGATGTTCGCGAGCATGACGGGAAGCGCTTCCGGCAGCAGATGGCATCTGAGGATGTATGAAGCCGGTGCCCCGATGGAGCGCAGGTTCTCCACATAGCAGGTTTCCCGCAGCGACAAAGTCAGGGACCTGACCGTACGGGCCGTTCCCATCCAGGAGAAAATCCCCAGGATGAAAACAAGTTGCCACAGGCCCTTTCCCCAGAGACCGGCAAGCACCATCAAAATCGGCAGTGTCGGTATGGACAGCAGGATATCCACCAGGCGCATCACCAAAGCGTCGAAAAGTCCTCCCGCGTACCCCGCCGAGAGTCCCACTCCCAGGCCGATCACCGCCGCAAGGAGTGTGGCGGTGACGCCCACCAGCAGGGAGACGCGGATTCCGAGAAGGAAAAGGCGGAACACATCCCGCCCGCGCTGGTCCGTTCCCAGAAACCCCCATTTCTTGCCGGGCGTTTCGAGGGTAAGACGGGCCTCCCGTATCCCGGATTCGGGGGAAACGGCCAAAAGGTAGCGGCCCTTTTCAGGAAAGAGCTCCCCTGCTGCTTCCTTGAAGGGGGAAAGGCCGAGGGTCTGTTTGAAAGTCACGTCACGCCCGTCGATGTCTACCTTCAGCGTATCGCTTTCTCTTGACGAGGCGAGCATGAAGGTTTCACCCCCCGGAGTCCGCCACAGCAGCCTGGCTTCGAAAACGGGCTCGGCATACCGGACGAAGCCGGAAAGGGTGATGTTCGGGGGCGGGCCCCATTCCCAGATGATCTCCACCGAGGTATTTTCTCCGGTGAGCTCTGTCGAAAAGGGAGGAGCTTCCGTGCCCGGCAGCCATCCGGGTTTCGCGAAGGGGGAAGCCACCTGGCTTTCGGGGCTGCCCGGAAAGGTCAGGGGGCCGAGAATCCCGATCAGCGTGACGGCCACAAGGGCGAGAACGCTCCAGCGCCTCAGGATATTCATTCTTCCATCCTCCGTCCCACGCGGATTCTGGGATCGACAAGACCGTAGAGCACATCGGCGGCGAGGTTGCAGAAAACGGTTACCAGGGCAAGGAGAAAGAAGGCCGCTCCCGCCGCTGGATAGTCGTGGCCGAGGATGGCTTCCAGAAGGAAGGTCCCGACGCCGTGGAGGGAAAAGACCCGTTCCGTGATGACGGCACCGGAGATGACCCCGGGCAAGGCCAGAAGAAAGATGGTGACGATGGGCGGAAGCGTCGTCCTGAAGGCGTGTCCCCAGAGAACCTTCCTTTCGGGCAGTCCCTTCGCCCTTGCCAGGAGGATATAGTCCGAGCCCAGGGTCCGTACCATGAGATTCCGGACATAAATCGCCCAGGATCCGAAACCGAGCAGAACCAGCGATGCCACAGGCAGCGTCATGTGCCAGAGATAATCCAGCAGTGCAGCAGCGGTGCCCTCGGGCGGAGGAATGGATATGCTTCCCCGCAGCGGAAACAATGGCATAGCCCAGCCGAAGACAAGCAAAAGCACCAGCTGGACGAAGAAAGAGGGGAAGGAAAAGGAGACCGCCCCCGCCAGAAGGACCGTTTTTTCGAGGGAGCTCCCGCGGCGCCTGGCGGCATGAATGCCCAGCCATGTCCCCAAAAAGGCCGACAGGAGAAAGGCCGACCCCAAAAGAAAAACCGTGTTCGGGAGCCTGGACCTGAGTTCTTCCCAGATGGGACGCTGGGAGAGAAAGGACAGGCCGAAATCGAAGGTGACCATGGCCCGGGCGTACC
>JBNGDE010000078.1:0-6388 GCA_049974925.1 Thermovirgaceae bacterium
TTTCATTTTCACCAGCCTTCCTTTCTTCGTGAAGTGCCTTTTGCCCGCCTTCTAGATTCGGTCCAGAGCTTGCTTCAAATCTTCCCATACCGCCTGTGGTCTTTCAATTCCCGCTGAAAGCCGCAAAAGACTTCCTGTGATACCTGCATTCTCACGTTCTTTTTGAGGCATCGACCGGTGAGAAGTTTTTGCGGGATGGGAAACAGTGGTCGACGATGCAGCAAGGCTGGGAAGAAACTTGACATTTTCGAGGCTTTTGACCAGGTTGGAAACCGCCTTTTCCCCTCCTTTAAGTTCAAAAGACAGCATTCCACCAAAACCGCCTCGCAACATTTTTCTGGCTATGCCGTAGGATTTGTGCGTTTCCAGTCCCGGGTAATAAACCTTTTTCACGGCGGGATGTGTTTGAAGATTTTTGGCCAGGTGGAGTGCGTTTCCCGAATGTTTCTCCATCCTCAGGTGAAACGTACGAAGTCCCCTGAGCACCAGCCATGCATCAAAGGGACTCAGGGTGCCTCCAAGCAAAGAACGCATTTTCTGGATTTTCCCCATCAGCTCTGTGGAACCTGCTGCCATGCCTCCCGTTACATCGCTGTGGCCGTTCAGGTATTTGGTGAGACTTTCGAGGACGATGTCCGCACCTTCCGGCACAGGTCGGAAAAGGGCCGGGGATGCGAAGGTGTTGTCCACCACGACGAGGACTCCCTGTTCAGCCGCGGCCTCACAAATTTTCGGGATATCCGCCACTTCCATCAAAGGGTTTGAGATGGTTTCCAGGTAAATCATCCGGGTGTTTTCTCTGAAACGGGAGACAACCTTGGAAGGTTCGAGGTCTTCAACAAATTCAACATGGACACCCCATGAAGGGAGAAAATTGGAAAAAACAGCGTATGTTTCGCCGTAAAGCACACTTGAAGCCAAAAGGTGTTCACCGGGCCTGACAAGAGAGAAGAGGGTCGTCATGATAGCGGCCATGCCTGACGAAAATGCAAGGGCCCCTTGTGCTCCCTCTGTTCCGGCAAGTCTTTCTTCAAGGGCAACAACCGTCGGATTGGCCATTCGGGAATAGACGTAACCCCGCTTTGTGCCTTCGTAAACAGCATCCACATCCTCGAGAGTGTCAAAGGAAAAAACTGACGTGGCATAAATCGGCGGAACCTCCGGCTGGGTGATTCCGGAACCCGTTATTTCAGACTGATTTTCCTCCACCATAAAAAACGCTCCTTTCAGATCACATTTCTGAACGCTTTAACCTTCGAAGCTTTCTCGCAATGTGTCTTGCAACGTATCTTTTAAGATACCTGAAAGACGAGTTGTTGCCTACCGCCGCTTTCTGTGATACCTTTTCAGTGACCTCCGAGCCTCAGCTCCTACCGGTTTTAACCAACGGAGCAAGGCCGCAGGGTATATCTGGAAACAGGTATGCCTCCCGTGTTTGGAAAGGAGGGTGTGAGTCTTGTAGCAATGAGGCCGCCTCCTTGGTGGTCTTTTTTTTTTTGAAAAAGACGGGAGGGTTCAATTGATTTCCAGCACTTTGGCAAGGAAAGAAAACGAAAGAAAAGGAGGAAGAGTTCATGAAAAGGTTCCTGACAGTTTTACTTGCTGCAGCGATCGCTATAACGACGGCTTTTGCTGTTTTTGCGGAAACGCCTGTTCTCATGATGGCCACGACCACCAGCACGGACAATACGGGGCTCCTTGATGAGCTGGCACCTGCCTTTCAGGAAGCCACAGGTATCGAGCTCCGCTGGACCGCCGTCGGAACAGGAAAGGCGCTGGAACTTGGGAAAAACTGTGATGTGGACGTTCTGCTCGTCCATGCACCGGATCTTGAAAAGGCCTTTATCGCCGATGGTTACGGGACCGATCGGCATCAGGTCATGTACAATGATTTCGTCATCATTGGACCACCGGGTGATCCGGCAGGAGTCAAAGGCATGACCGTCGTTGAAGCCCTGAAGACGATTCGTTCAAAGGAAGCGGCCTTTGCAAGCCGTGGTGACAATTCCGGCACTCATGCGAAAGAACTTGGACTCTGGGAAAACGCAGGAGTCAAGGAACCTGACAAGGAATCCTGGTACATCCAGACCGGACAGGGCATGCTCAACACCATCAACATCGCCGCTGAACGCGATGCCTATACCCTCACTGACAGGGGAACCTTCATCAAGTACGAAGCGAATCACGATGGGAATCCGCCGCTCGTCATCCTTGTGGAAGCCGACGAGTCGCTCTTCAACCAGTACAGCGTCATTGCCGTCAACCCTGAGCGTTGTCAAAACGTCAAGTATGACCTCGCCATGAAGTTTATCGAGTGGATGGTTTCAGACGAAGCCCAGCAGAAGATCGCCGACTTCCGTCTCCTTGGGAAGCAGCTTTTCACCCCGAACGCGAAGTAGATTTTTCGCGATTCAGTAGCAGGGTATCGAAGTGCCGGCGCCGGGTCACATGGTCCGGCGCCGATTTTTCAGAGCCTGGAGTTGACTAATGGATTATATTATCAAAGGAATCCTGGAAGCTTTTCAGCTTCTTTTAACTGGTCACGAGGAAACCTACTCGGCTATTGTGACAACCCTGAAGGTTTCGACCCTTTCAATAGCTGTAAGCCTTCTCGTGGGTATACCTCTCGGATTTCTTCTAGGCTTTGGAAACTTTTCCGGCAAAAGTGCCCTGAGGACGATTGTTGACACTCTCCTTGCCCTTCCTACTGTTGTGGTTGGCCTGTTAGTCTATGCCTTCATTTCAAGGCGCGGTCCCCTCGGGGAGATGGGCCTCCTTTTCACCGTTCCCGGCATTGCCATAGGGCAATTCATCCTTTCTCTTCCGATCATCATTTCCCTGACGGCAAGTGCCGTGGAAGAACTCGATCCAAAACTGCGTCTGACACTGCAGACTTTGGGAGCGAATGACCGCCAGGTCGCATTGTCCTCTCTATGGGAAGGACGTTACTCCGTAATGGTAGCCGCTGTTACCGCCTATGGGCGCGTCATCTCGGAAGTCGGCGTCTCGATGATGATCGGCGGAAACATCAAGTGGCATACCCGAACCATTACGACCGCAATCGCTTTGGAGACGGGAAAGGGACAGTTCTCCATGGGTATAGCACTTGGGGCGGTTCTCCTGACTCTGGCGTTTGGCGTCAATGCGATGGTTTCAGTGCTCAGGAGGAGATCCTGACATGACCCTGATATATGAGCTGGAAAACGTGAAAAAAGTGTACGACGGCAGAGTCGTTCTGCAAATCAATGACCTGCAAATCAGGCAAGGCGAAATCATCGGACTCATCGGCCCCAACGGAAGCGGCAAGAGCACGCTTTTGAGGCTGCTCGCGTTGCTTGAGCAACCTGACGAGGGAATTATCCGTTTTTGCGGCGAACCGGCCCGTTTCAACGACAACTTCCATAGAAAGCAAGTGACAATGCTTCTTCAGAATCCCTTTCTTCTCAAACGTACCGTTTTTGAGAACATCGCCTATGGACTCAAGATGCGTGGGGAGACTTCCGCTCTTGATGATAAGATCAGAACTTCTCTGGAAATCGTCGGACTGGATCCGGTTCATTTTATGAAAAGAAAATGGTACCAGCTCTCTGGAGGGGAAGCCCAACGAGTTGCCCTTGCATCACGGCTTGTTTTGAGGCCGAAAGTCATACTCCTCGACGAGCCGACGGCCAGTGTCGACAGTACCAGCGCGCGGATTATCCAGGAAGCCGTTTTAAAGGCTCGGGATCATTGGGGATCGACGCTGGTCGTCGTCACTCATGACCTTCCCTGGATCTATGGTGTTGCAGAACGGATATTGTCACTTTTTAGGGGGAAACTGATAAAGAATCTGCCGGAAAATATCCTGTCAGGAAAATGGAAACCCTGCGGGAACGGTCTCTCGGCACTGTATCTTTCTGATGGGCAATACATCATAGGCACCGGGACGGTTCCGCAAGAATCAGTGGCACTCCTGGATCCAGAGAACATCATCATCTGTTTGGAAAAACCGGCGGCTGATTCCGCTTTGAATTCTCTTCGGGGGACGATATTGGAAATGACGCTCGACAACGGCAGTGGCCAGGTTCTCGTCAAGGTGAAGATAGCAGAAAAACTGCTTTCGTCAGTGGTAACAGGGCAATCTGTCGAAAAGCTGGGTTTGAGGCCTGGGATCGATGTTTACCTTCATTTCAAGGCTTCCTCCCTCAAATGGGTGAACCAAACATTATGATCTAAAAAAAGAGACAAGCCACGGGTAATAGGTAGAAAGCGCCTGCGGCGTTATGCAGAAGACGATGTAACTCCCCATGCCGATGCATGATTGGATGACAGAGAGGATGTCTTTGCGGGGTTCTTTCCTTGCCAGGTAACCAAGAGCTCCTGTGCAAACGATAAAGGCCGTCACATGATACCCCCAGCCTGGTTTGACTCCGGCTTTTGCTATCCCTTCGTATGCGCGAAGGACGCAATAGGCCCCCCATCCTGCCTGAATATAGGTTTCACCGAAAAACAGGACGGTGCGCAATGGGTACCACAGGACTTTCCCGATTCGAGGCGGGATCGTTTCTTCTTCAGAGTCTCCCTTTCCAGATTTTGGGGGATCGCCTTGTCCTTCAAGCGATTCTCCACGAAAGGCTTTCGTGAGAAAAAGCACAGGAAATCGTACACCATAGCTATAGGCAATTCCAAAAGTGATTGCCGCCGCCCCTATCGAGAAAAAAAACAGAACAAGCATTCCATGCCCTCCATCCGCCATGTTTTGGTGTTCTGTTATGACAATGACAGCGAAATGTACAAAGGGCGGACAGTCCTTTCTTTCGGATCATTTCCGCCCATTGCATTTTTTCGCTTGTCGCGCCTTTCAGTCGAGGAGATCCTTCAAAATGACATTTTGCCGCAACCGAGGAAACAATGCAGTCAAATTACTATCGAAAAGATTCCCGGTTAAATGCTCTTTCTGGACCAACCCAGCTTGCATACGGCCCGAACGATGCTTTCTGAGTATGACACAGACCTCGGCTTCGCTCATTTTTGTCGCTTTCCTTGCGCAAAATTATGACACTTGTGGAGCGCAACCTTCGCGGAAGATTTCGCTTTGTGAATATACTAATTATTATAGATTACTTTCTGACAATGCTTTTAACGCTTCAAACCACTTTTCTGTTGACATTTCCGAGGTCTCACCCTGGACCCATTCCGGTGTCCCTCCTCCTCGGGCCTTGAGTTCGGGATTGTCACGGATGAAATGCCTGAGATCAAAAGCGCAAGCCGCCCCCCTGGCAAGAACAAAGGATGCCTTTCTCGGTTCCTTTCCGACAAGGGCCAGAACGATGGTTTTCTCATCCAAAGTCTCTTTCACTGAAGGGAGAATCATATCCATCGGCAGCCCCTCAAGAAAGAGGTATTGCAACTTGCAAGGCCCAAGATCCTGAAATTTCCACGGGAGGTCGATCATGTTTCTGGCTTTGTCGAGAGCTTTCAAAAGTTGTTTTCTTTCCTGTTGCAAAGATTCATAGACATTGGGAAGCTTTTCCGAGGAACAGCCGATGGACCTGAGAAGCGGTCTCATAACGTAACTGTATTCGGAAAGATATCGATCCCTGTGCACTGTGAAAGACACGCTCCACTCCGGCGAGGCCCCTTTGAAACCTGTTACGAGTATTCCTCCGACATCACCCGTGGAGTCGGTATGGGTACCGGAACAGGCTATGGCGTCAAAATCGGGGATTGAAACCACCCTGATTTCGGGGTCTTTAACCCTTTCCCAATTGATTTTCAGGTTTTCAATCGTTTGGGCCTTTTGTCTTTCAACAATATTTACGTTTACCGGCAAATCCGCCCGGATTATTTCGAGTGCCTTCTCCTCGGCCTTGAAAAGAACATCCCAGTCGATTTTTCCCTCATAGGAAAGAAAGATCGCACTTTCTTCCTCACCGATGGTAACCTTGTAGACCTGCAGGCCTGGATGGGAATCTTCGAGAATTCTGCTCAGAATATGCTCCCCGGTATGCATACGAGACAAAATACGGTTCCTTTCTAGATTAACTTCGGCTTTCACAGGCATCCCTTGCTCGGGTCTCCCCTTCTTTACATTGAGAACCAAAAGAGGGATCCCATCCCTGTAGTGGCAGTCCGTCACGTCCGCCTCGAACACATTGCTTTTCAGGGTTCCCGTGTCCCCAGGTTGCCCACCTCCCGAAGGATGGAAAATGTTTTTCTCCAGGGCCACCAAAGCCCGCTTCCTCTCCGACTCGACAACTTTCAGGATACGAGTTGAAATCTTCATAAAAACACCTCCGCCTGAAACAGGCGGCCGGAATACCCTTTACGAACCGCCCGCTGTTGATGATACACTAAACTCGACTTTGACAGCTGGTTTCTGAAAAAGCCCGGAAATACCGGGTTTTCC
>JBNGDE010000079.1:0-6285 GCA_049974925.1 Thermovirgaceae bacterium
TCGTCTCGGAAATCTCGAGGTCGAGCCTCCGGTTCATCTTGTAGCGGCCCACCCGCCCCAGGTTGTAG
This sequence comes from Thermovirgaceae bacterium, assembly GCA_049974925.1. Lineage (GTDB taxonomy): Bacteria > Synergistota > Synergistia > Synergistales > Thermovirgaceae > UBA1876. Next base: position 69 of record JBNGDE010000079.1, read on the forward strand.
CGCCTGGAATCGAAGAAAAGTCCGTAGACGTACTCCCGCGCGTTTTCCATCCGCGCCGGCTCGTTCGGTCTGAGCCTGCGGAATATTTCAAGCACCGCCTCGTCACCCGTCCTGGTGGCATCCCGTTCAAGGGTCGCCGCAAGGGCCGGGTTAACCTTCCAGATCCACACCTTCGTACGACCCTGGTCCCAGAGGGTTTCCAGATGTTCCTTGGTGATCCGGTCATTCCTCCGGATCAGGACCTGGCCCAACTCATTGCTGATGCTCTCGGCGATGAGATGACCCCGTACTTCGTCTTCCACGAGATCCACCTGCTCCTCGACACCGCCGAAAAGCTGCAGGATCTCGTCGTTGTTTTTCACACCGAAGGCCTTGAGGAGCATGGTGACGGGGAGCTTCTTCTTGTTGTCGATATTGACGGAAAGGACTTCACCCGGCGTCAGGTCGAATTCGAGCCATGCCCCCCTGTCGGGGATGACCTTGGCGGCATACCGTTCCTGGCCGGGAACGGTTTCCTCGGCACTGAAGTAGACACCGGCCGAGCGAGCCAGCTGGTTGACAACGACCCTCTCCGTACCGTTGATGATGAAGGTTCCCCGGTCTGTCATGGCGGGGAAATCACCGAGGTAGACATCTTCCTCCTTGATATCAAGGGTCTTCCTGTTGACGAGCCTGATGGTGGCCCGCACCGGACGGGACCAGGTCAGGTCTCTTTGCCTGGCCTCCTCCTGGGTGATCACGGGCGGATCGACGACGTAATCGACAAATTCGAGAGCGAATGACCCGTCATAACTCTCGATCGGGAAAATCTCGTCGAAGAGTTCCTGGATACCGACACTTTCTCTTTCCGAACTCTCCTTGAGAGCTCCAGCCTCGTCGAACTGGAAGAACCACCGAAAGGAATCCCTCTGGATGGCTACCAGGTCGGGAAGCTCAACAAGATCATAGGCCCGGCCAAAAGTCAGCCGCTGTCGTTTGCTGCTCACGGGAACAAATTCGGCCATGGGAGAAACACAACCTCCCTGCATTAGGGGATTAGGGGAACTTTACGTGACAAACCAATAGGATAACGAAAGGGTCACGCCATGTCAAGGGACACGGCATGACCCTTATGTCCTGTTTGTAGTAAGGGACAGGCGCCTCCTTTATCCGCTGCTTCCCCGGACCTTGTCCGGATATCCGAATGGTGGGGAAGGGGGGATTCGAACCCCCACATCCTTGCGGACACTGGCTCCTGAGGCCAGCGCGTCTACCATTCCGCCACTTCCCCTTTCCAACGGCGATGATTGTAGCAACGGCCGCCCGTTTTGGCAAGCCTCAAGATATACCAGCTGCGCGCCTTATCCTGTCCCTCAAGGCATACCCGATCCCTTCCGCGGGAGGAACCTCGATGACGATAAGATCCACTTCCTTCTCGAGCTCCCGCAAAGCCGCAAAGAACCCCCGGGCAAAATGGGCGGGCGAATGAAAGCGGATCTGCCTGAAGGGAGCAAAGGACGGCGGATTCATCCCAATGTACCCGAGCCTGCCGGTGCCTTCTGTAAAGATGTCGTGAGGCTTTCCGGTCTCGTCGGGTTCCAGCAGGAGCGGGACGCGGGGGGCGTAATGCCTGTGTCGCGTTCCCGGTGAGGATTTCAGGGACCCGATGTCCCCGTCGAAGGTGACCCTTTTCACCACTGCTTTCAATGCTTCGGGTGGGCATCCGCCCGGCCGCAAGATATGCAGCCCCTCCTCCCCAAGGGTCACAACGGTGGACTCCACACCGAGCTCCGTCGGCCCGGAATCGAGAATCAGGGGAATCACACTCGAAAGATCATCAAAAACGGCCTGCGCCGACGTCGGGCTCGGCCTTCCGCTTCGGTTCGCACTCGGGGCGGCCACGGGAATGCCGGCACGTTCGATCAGTCCCAAGGCGACGGGATGATCGGGCATCCTGACCGCTACCGTGTCAAGTCCCGCTGTGACTTCTTTCGGAACGATATCTCTCGCCGGCATCACCAGGGTGAGGGGTCCCGGCCAAAACCTTTCCATGAGCACCTCGGCTTTGGGCGCAACCTCGGCAATTTCGAAAACTTGATGTCTGGCCCAGACATGAACAATAAGCGGGTTGTCCGGGGGACGTCCCTTGGCGAAAAAGATACCCGATACGGCTTCGCCGTCAAGAGCGTTGGCTCCGAGGCCATAAACCGTCTCCGTGGGGAAGGCCACGAGTCCGCCTTCCCGAAGGATTCCGGCGGCCTCATCAAGGATTTTTTCGTCAGGGTTCCACTTGTCGACAGATACGATCCTGGTGTTCACCGTGAATTCCCACCGTCCCTGAAATTCTCATGGAACCCCCGACGCAGGCTTTCGAATTCGCCCTGGAAAATGGCTTCTCTGATGAGCTCCATCAGTTTCTGCAAAAAATGGAGATTGTGCCAGGTACACAGTCTTGATGCCAGGATCTCCCCGGACCGGTACAGGTGCCGAATGTAGGCTCTTGAGGCGGTCCTGCACGCGTAACAGGAACACTCCGGATCTATGGGCAAAAAATCCCTCTCGTAGATACTGTTTTTTATGTTCATCCTGCCTTTCCAGGTAAAAACCGTCCCGTTTCTCCCGAGCCTGGTGGGAAGGACGCAATCAAACATGTCGATGCCGCGTGCAACCCCCTCGACGAGGTTCGGCGGATACCCGACACCCATCAGGTAACGGGGCTTCTCCTGAGGCAGGACCGGGATCGTTTCGTCAAGTATCTCGTACATGTTCTCGTGCGGTTCGCCGACGGAGAGCCCGCCGATGCCGTATCCCGAAAAGTTCATTTCCGCAAGGGATTGGGCGCATCGGCGGCGCTGGTCGGCAAAAACCGACCCCTGGACTATCCCGAAAAGGAGCTGGTCTTCCCGTTTGTGGACGGCACGGCATCTTTTTGCCCAATCAATGGTCCTGTCCACGGCTTGGGCGGACTCTTTTTCGCTGCATGGATAGGGAACGCACTCATCGAAGCACATGGCAATGTCACTGCCAAGCTGTTCCTGAATCTTGACGGCCAGTTCCGGCGTCAAAAAGTGCCTGCTCCCGTCGATATGAGACTGGAAATGCACACCATCGTCGGTCACTTTCCTGAGATCCGAAAGGGAAAAGACCTGAAACCCGCCGCTGTCCGTCAGAATGGGTCTGTCCCACCCCATGAAGCGGTGCAGACCTCCTGCCTCGGCGATGATTTCGGGGCCTGGACGCAGGTAGAGGTGATAGGTATTGGACAGTATGACCTGTGCGCCGATGGCCTTGAGCTCGAAAGGAGCCATAGCCTTGACGGTCGCCCTGGTACCCACGGGCATAAAAGCGGGCGTGTTCACCGGACCGTGTGCCGTCTCGAGAACACCAGTCCTGGCAAGGGTCCTGTCACACAGTGCATCAACCCTGAAATTTCCAGCCCTGTTCATTCTCCCCACCGAAAAAGACGGGCTGCGTTATTCGAAACGGCCAGAGCAAAGTCTGCAAGACCAACACTCCTTGCCCTTGCCACTTCCTCGTAGACATAACGAACGTTGGCCGGTTCATTGGGCCTTCCCCTCATCGGCTGGGGCGCCAGGAAGGGAGAATCCGTTTCACAAAGGATCGTGTCTTCCGGCAGGAGGGCTACCGTCTTTCTCAACCCCTTCGCACTCGGAAAGGTGACGAGACCGGAAAAGGAAACGAAAAACCCCATGTCGACAGCCTTCCTGGCATCTTCCCCGGTACCACAGAAACAATGGATCACACCGCCACAGGAGGCAGCGTCTTCTTCCTCCAGAATTTTGAAAGCGTCCTCGAAGGCATCACGCACGTGGATCACTAGGGGCTTTTTTACTTCTTTTGCGAGCCTGACATGTTCACGAAAGAGTTTACGTTGCAAAGACCTGGGCGAGTTGTCGTAGTAATAATCGAGTCCCGTTTCCCCCACGGCGACGACTATATCCCTCCGGGCAAGGTCGCGAAGGTCTTCCGGAAGACCGTCGCAGGCGGTTTCGGCTTCATGAGGGTGAATTCCCACAGCTGCCGAAAGTCCCTCCCCCGCCAGAGTCTCAGCAAGTTTTACGACATCGTTGCAGCCTGGCCTGTCGGAAGCCACTACCAGCATGCGAAAGACCCCGTTTTCACGGGCTCTCGACATGACTCCGGAGATGTCCTCCGCAAGTGGAGACATGGCCAGGTGACAGTGGGTGTCAATATAGCGAAGGGATTTCATGGGATCTCCTTTCCGTCAACGTACCCGGGCGCCGAGAGGAATATCCCTGTCCACCGTCAGAAGTGCCAGACCATCTCCGCCCGGAGTTTCGGCCGCAAGAAGCATTCCCTTGCTTTCGACTCCCCTGATGGTGGCCGGTTTCAGGTTACAGATGACGATAATCCTCATCCCTTCGAGTTCTTCAGGTGCATAGTCCTCGCGAATCCCCGAAACGATGGTCCGCCTCTCGTAACCCAGATCAAGATGAATCTTGTAGAGTTTGTCAGCCTTCGGGACGAATTCAACGGAAACCACCTTCGCCACGCGAAGCTCCACCTTTTTGAAATCCTCGATAGAGATCTCCTTTTCATGTTCTCCTGGGTCAGGCTCGAGGCCTTTTTTTGCGTCCCGTTCGGCCTTTTCCGCTTCCCACTTTTTCATATCGATTCTCGGGAAAAGTACTTCCTTTTCCCCCACATCGCTTTCGGGGGCTCTTTCGCCCCAGGTGTAGTCGTCGAGACGGCTTTCGACGGGATCTCCATCGATGCCAAGCTGTGACCAGATCCGCTTCGCCGTTTCGGGCATCACCGGAGCCACCAGAAGCGCCGACAGCCTCAGGACTTCCTCAAGGGTGTACAGCACCGTGCCAAGTCGCTTCATGTTTTTTTCACGGCCCAGTTTCCACGGCATGGTTTCGTCGATGTACTTGTTTCCCCTGCGGACCAGAGCCCAGGCTGATTTCAGGGCCTCGTCAAAGGCATACACATCCATGGCCCTCATATACTCCACCAGGGTCTTTCCCGCCAGGTCTTTCAGGTTCCGGTCGTGTTCCAGCAGCTCTTTCGCCTCCGGGACCTTGCCTCCGGTGAAATTGTTAATCATCTGCAGCGTCCTGTTGAGAAGGTTGCCCAGGTCGTTGGCCAAATCGGAGTTGATCCGCTGGACGAGTGCCGCCTCGGAAAAATCCCCGTCGGCGCCGAAAGGGATTTCCCGCAACAGAAAATATCTGAAGGCATCGGCACCATAGATGTCAGCCATTTCAAAGGGATCCACCACATTGCCCTTGGATTTGGACATCTTCTCCCCCTCAACGGTCCACCAGCCGTGGGAAAAGACGCGCCGCGGCGGCCGAAGGCCGAGACCCAGAAGCATGGCGGGCCATACGATGCAGTGGAAGCGGATGATGTCTTTCGCCATGACGTGGTTGACCACAGGCCAGTATTTCCCCATTTGTGCCTCGTCATCGGGGAAACCACAGGCCGTCAGGTAATTGATGAGGGCATCGAACCAGACATAGATGACGTGCTTCTCGTCGCCGGGAACAGGAACACCCCAGGAAACGCTGGTGCGCGAAACGGACTGGTCCCTGAGTCCACTTCTGATGAAACTCAGGACCTCGTTGTAGCGGCTCTTCGGCATGATGGCGTCGGGCATCCTCTCGTAGTACTCAAGCAGCGGTTGCTGGTAGCGGGACATCCTGAAGAAATAGCTTTCTTCCGTCATCTTTTCCAGGGATCTTCCACAGTCCGGGCACTTCATCCCCTCGGCCGCCTGGTTCTCCGTAAAATATGTCTCACAGGGAACACAATACCAGCCCTCGTAGGATCCTTTGTAGATATCCCCCTGCTTTCTGAGACGGTTGAATATCCATTGAACCACATGTTTGTGACGCTGTCCGGTGGTACGGATGAAATCGGTGTTGGTGATCAAAAGCCGCTCCCAGAGCTCCTTGAAGTTCACGACCACGGAATCGACGAGATCCTGGGCCGAGAGCCCCCGTGCGGCGGCGGCCTGCTGGATCTTTTGACCGTGCTCGTCGGTGCCGGTGGCAAACTTGACGTCATATCCCCGCATCTTTTTGTAACGGGCCATCGCGTCGGCGGCTATGGTCGTGTAGGCATGCCCGATATGGGGCACGTCGTTCACATAATAGATCGGCGTGGTTATGTAAAAGTTTTTTTCTTCAGGCATTTGTTTCTCCCTCCCCGGGTCCTTCAAAACCCAGCAACCATTTTTTTATGGTGTTTT
>JBNGDE010000080.1:0-6263 GCA_049974925.1 Thermovirgaceae bacterium
CCCGGGCAAGGGTCGAACCCCGAACGTTGGTAATGGCGAGACAGTGGGCCCCGTCCGCCCTGGCTTTTCTCTGGGCGGCAAGGGTATCGGCCGTTTCTCCCGACTGGGACACGAACACCGCCAGCGTGCCCTGGTCACATTTGACGCGGCGGTACCGGTATTCCGAGGCAATGTCTACCTTCACATCGAGGTCTGTCCACTTCTCGAAGGCCCGTTCAGCTACAAGGGCCGCGTAATAGGAGGTCCCACAGGCAATAATGTGAATCCGGCCCCACCGGGTTGCGTCCTCGGGGGTCCAGCCAAGATCCTCCGAAAGGTCAACCAGCCCTTCCGAAACACGTCCTTTGAGCGTCGATCTCAGGACCATCCCCTGTTCATGGATTTCCTTGTGCATGTAATGGGAGAAACCGCCCTTTTCGGCCATGTCAACGTCCCATTCCACGAGGTTCACCGGTTTCTCCTGAAGCATCCCCTCTTCGTTCCATACCCGGAATCCCCGGAAAGAGAGTTCGGCGATCTCCCCCTCATCAAGGTAGACGGCCCATCGTGTGTAGGGTAAAAATGCCGGAATATCGGAAGCGCAAAACATCTCCCCTTCACCGATACCCAGTACCAGCGGAGATCCTTTCCGGAAGCAGTATATGCGGTCATCGCAGTCCTGTTGTATGACGGCGATCGCGAAAGACCCCCGCAACCGTTCCTGCAGGGCCGCTACGGTCCGGACCATGTCCTGTGTCTGTTCGAAAACCTTCGCAAGGAGGTGGACGATCACTTCCGTATCCGTTTCTGAGACGAACTCCTCGCCTTCCAGCTCCAGTTCTTCCTTGATGTCGAGATAGTTTTCGATGATCCCGTTATGCACCAACGCAAACCGTTTGCTGCCATCGCTGTGCGGGTGAGCGTTTGCGACGGTGACCCCTCCGTGGGTTGCCCAGCGGGTATGACCGATTCCACGGGTTGCAAGGGGCTTTCTCTTCTCGAGAATGGCACCGAGGTCAGCCACTTTCCCGACTTCCTTGTAGATTTCGATTTGCCCGTTGATGCCGAGGGCCATTCCTGCCGAGTCGTAACCACGATATTCCAGCCGCCTCAAACTGTCGAGAATGACATCAGAGGCGTTTTTCATGCCTATATATCCGACGATTCCGCACATGATACGGTTAAGACTCTCCTTTCGGGTTTTCCAGGGGGAATTGCCCTCCTTTTTGTGCCGGAGATCGCTCTCCGGTTTTGAGAAAGGGCTTCTCGGGCTTATTCCCGCAGCCCCCGGGACATCCGCCGAATTTTCGATCATCCCGGTCCTCGTCAACTGGATCAATCCAGTCCTGGCGCTTGCCTGTGACGTTTCAGCCTGCCTTTGACCTCTTTGCCGGTTGTATCACCTTCCCCCTCTCAGGAATTCGCCAGCTCTTCCTCGATGATCGCACGAAGCCTTTCATTTCGTACCGCTATGGCGATGGTCGCCCTGAGCCAGCTTTCGCGGGTGCCGCAATCGTATCGCCGCCCCGAGTAAACATAGCCCCAGAGGGGTTCATCGGCGATGGCGGCTTTCATGGCGTCCGTGAGCTGGTACTCCCCCCCCGCGCCCCTTTTTGTGTTCCTGATGTGATCAAAAATACCCGGCGTCAGGACATAGCGCCCCATTATCGCATATTCGCCCGGCGCCTCGTCCGGGTCGGGCTTTTCCACGAGATCCCGTATTCTGAAAAGCCTCGGGTCATCTGTTTTTTCCACGTCTGCGATGCCGTACCTGGACGTCTCTTCCCGTGGAACCTTTTCGAGGGCAACGACGATTCCTCCGCGGTTTTCGTGAACCTGCAGCAGTTGGGCGAGCACCGGCGGAGTTCCTTCGCCGACAATCATCACATCGTCAGGCAGCACGACACCGAAGGGTCCGTCTTGACACACCGGTTCACCACACAGGACCGCATGGCCGAGACCCAGGGGTTCCGGTTGTCTGACCGACAGGACCTTCGCCATTTTGCCCACCGATTTTACCAGATCCAGCAGTTCCGTCTTCCCCTTGGCCTCGAGGGCCTTCTCAAGTTCCGGGGACCGGTCGAAATAATCCTCGATGGCCTGCTTGCCCCTGCCGCTCACGAGAACGATTTCCCCACAGCCGGAGGAAACAGCCTCCTCCACCCCGTAATGTATGAGGGGCCTGTCGATCAGGGGAATCATCTCTTTCGGGATCTCCTTCGTTGCGGGAAGGAACCTCGTCCCCAGTCCCGCAACGGGGAAAAGGCACTTTTTCACACGCCTGCCGCCTGCTTTTTTCACGGTATCACTTCCTCCATTGTCCAAACTCCCTTCAGTTATGACCAGCCTGGACGATCGCCTCAACGATCCGTATTGCAGCACGCTCAAGGATGGCAGGATCCTTGGTCTCCACGAGAACACGGATCATGGGTTCCGTCCCGGAGGGTCTGACGAGAACACGTCCCGAATTTCCAAGGGACTTTTCGACTTCTTTAACCACCCCCCAAAGACCGGGATCTTCCATGACCACTTCTTTCTGCTGGACGGGAACGTTTTTCAGAATCTGGGGATACCGGTTGAAACGGTCCACCAGGGAATCTGTATCCTCCGCAAGCTCCCTGCACGCTTTCAGGAAGGCAAGGGCGGTACACAGGCCGTCACCGGTGGAGACGAACTCGTCAAGGATGATGTGCCCGGACTGCTCCCCTCCCAGTTTCGACCCCGTCTCACGCATCTTGTCAAGCACATACCGATCGCCGACAGGACACCGATGAACCGGAATATCCAGGGGTTTGAGATGATCTTCCAGGGCCAGGTTGCTCATGACCGTCGCGACGACCCCGTTTCCGAGGAGGTGCCTGTTTTTGAGCCACCTTGCGATAACCCACAGCAGGATATCGCCGTCGATCTGGCGGCCCTTGCCATCGACACAAAGCATCCTGTCGGCATCACCGTCAAAGGCGATGCCCAGGTGATACCCTCCTGACTTTACGCCGGCCGAAAGATTGCCCAGATGCATCACGCCAGTCCGTTCATTGATGTTCATGCCATCAGGATTTGAACCAATAAAATCCACCCTGTAGCCGAGCCTGCGGAAAAGCATCCTCGCCGGAGCCGTAGCCGCGCCGTTGGCGCAGTCGACGAGAAGCTTCATGTCTTTGTTGCCGCCATTGCCCATGGTCTCTGCAAGCCAGCGCGCATAAACCTCCCAAGCCGCGGGGTCGCTCTGGATGCCGCCGATAGCCGCACCAGTTGGCCTCCACTCGTCGTTCAGGCTGTCACCGAGATATTCCTCGATTTCAGCTTCTTCCTCATCACGGAGTTTAAATCCGCTGGCGTTGAGGAATTTTACGCCGTTATATTCCGGGGGGTTGTGAGACGCACTGACCATGGCGCCGCCAGTGCATTTTTTCTGCTTGATCGCAAAACTGAGGGCCGGCGTGGGAAGCACTCCGAGATCGACGACTTCCGCCCCCGCCGAAGTCAATCCGGACACCAGCGCCGATCCGAGCATGACGCCTGAACGACGGGTATCCCGGCCAACGGCAATCAACGGTTTCGGGTACCCCCTTTCGATCAAAAAAAGCACAAAGGCACGGCCAAGGCGAAGCACCATCTCGGGCGTCATCAGGCCCCTGTTTGCAACGTCCCTGACACCGTCGGTTCCGAAGAGACACCGGATTTTCATCTCGTCGATCATTGAGTTCATCCTTCCGACCTGGCTTTGTTAGTCCGTGTTCGCATAGACCGTCACATGGGCGGGCTCGACCTTGATCACCCTGACATCGCCGCTGACGGGCTTGTACTGGAGAGGAACCCGCAGTTGCGTCGACACGATGTTCGTCACGTCCACGTACAATTCCGCCGGGGGACCCGAATCCTCCAACCTGTCAAGAACCGACGGAAGCCCTTCCACGACAATATCCGCCTCGAAGGGTTCGACCCGCCAGGAAGGGTAAATGCTGCGACCCCGAATCTGTATAGGAACCTTCCTGTACATCCGTTCCTGGAGGTTGGGCGACAGAAGAACCCTGACCCTGACCGTTGCCGGCTCGATTTCCGAGGCTCCGCCAAAATTTGGGGGCACTCTGACCTCAAAGACGGTATCTTCTTTCAGTCCGGTCACATCGACTGACGGCAGCTCCAGGTTCCTGATCCTGTCGAGGACGGCAATGGGCCCTTTGACGGTCACTTCCGGAGGGTCCACGGAAACCCCCTGCACCAAGTAATCCTCATGCGGTTCGCCCGTGATCGGGACATCCACCCGCACGTTTTTTCTCGGAACACCCTGTATCAGGACATAATCCATAGTCACCCGGAGCGGTTCGACGGAAACATCCTCCGCCTCCCGGGAGCCTTTCCACAAAGGTCTCAGGGTGAGGGTTTCACCATCGAGAAGCTGTTCCAGCGAGGGCTGAACATAAACCCTGTCGATCGATTCCAGCTTGTTTTCCGGGCCTTCGAGCTGGACCTGTTTCGGGTCCAGCCGGACATCCTCGAGCCTGTATCCCGGCGGCAGGCCCCCTTCAACATCGATTTCGACGGGAAGCGTCTTTGACACCGTTTTCGTCAACTGCACCTCGATATTCGACGGTTTGATATCGATCAGGCGGACGCTCGAGGGAAGGACGACCTTGACCGGCCTTATGTGAATACCCGCATCCAGGCCTTTCAGGTCGACCTGGCAGGCTATCGACTCGAGGGTCCTGCCCGAAAGTATATCCCTGGAAGCCGCGATCTGGACATCCACATTGCGGGTCTCGCTACTGATCGACAAACCCTGGGGCACATTCAGATACTCGATGGGCAACGTAAAGGTCCTCACGACCTCAGTGGTCCTTTCCGCTGCAACATAATACCAGACCAGAATTGCAACGGTCAGGGAGACGATTTTCAGAAACGTCCTCGATCCAAGAAGCTTGTCAAGATTTATTCTCATGGTTTCCCTCCGGTTCGCTTGACCAGAGCGTACGAAGGTCCTTTTGAAGGTTGTCAAGCACAGAACGGCTTGTCGCCGTCGCCGAGAAATAATGGAGCAGCAACCTGCGTATCTGGTTCTCCTTCAATTGTCTGGAAAGGTGTCCGTTGATGGCAAGAGCCACCTCGCCGCGTTCTTCCGATACAACCAGGGCCATGGCATCGGAGACCTCGGTGATCCCCAGGGCCGCCCTGTGCCTGGTTCCGATCCAGCGGGACAAGTTGCTGTTTTCGGTGAGCGGAAGGTAACAGGCTGCGGCGACCACCGTCGACCTGTCGATGATGACCGCACCGTCATGAAGGGGATTCCCCGGCCAGAAAATGGAAATGATCAGCTCATGGGTAATGACGCTCTGGATCGGGACGGCGGAACGCCAGATATCCTTCAGGCCGGTGTTCCTCTGAAATACGAGGATGGCGCCGATTCGCTGGCTCTGCAAATACAGCAGGGCCCGGGTCACCTCGTCGGAAAGCTGGGCGCCAAGTTCCTCGGCCTGCCGCCTTCGCAGGATATTCCCCCTGCCCAGTTCTTCCAGCATCCTTCTCAATTCGGGTTGAAAAACGATGGGGATGGCGATGAGAATGACGCCCAGCAGCTTTCCCAGCATCCAGGACAGGGCTTCGAGATGGATAACCCGCGCCACGGAGGCAAGCAACCCGAGGACGAAAAGCCCCTTGACGAGCTGAATCGCCCGGGTGTCTACGAGAAGCAGCAATATCCTGTAGAAAATAAAGGCGATGATCGCTATGTCAATGAAATCCTGCCAGCGGATATTCTCAAGCATGACCGTCACTGTCCAGCCGGGGGGACCTCATCGGGCTTCCCGGCGTTCCCCTCTAAAGTATTCTAACATTCATATATCTCGAGGTAGAGGCGGCGAGCATCGCGCCGTAATCGGGCCTGAACCGGAGGATATCGCCGGGTTTGAAACTTTTGCCGGTGTCCTCAACGTCAATGGTCAAATGGTCACTGGATGCGCCGATGATCCTGGCACCCTCCAGGCTCGGCACCAGTCCCTCAGGTATGACGTCCTGTCTTCCCATTGCGGCAATGACCCGAAGCCGCTCTCCACGATCTTCGAAAACCGGGGTTCTTCCGAAAGCATCGGCTCCGATCTCTCCTATGGGTTTCGTCGGCTTCCGGCGGCACTCCACAACTTCGGCCAGAACCTCAAGGGCCCCTTTTTCGAGGTAGGGTATCCCCCTGCCGCCGGTCACATCGGTGCCAAGCAAAATGGCTTCCCCCACGCGAAGCTGGTTCACCCCATGGGGCATCCTGTTTTCCTCCAGAAGATACAGCGAGGACG
>JBNGDE010000081.1:0-6214 GCA_049974925.1 Thermovirgaceae bacterium
CTAGATAAAAGTAAAGAAGTTGAAGTATTTTTGTTTCTATGTGAGAATGAAAACAAGGATTTAAACTGAAAAGCGAGGATGGTAAACAAAGAAGGGTACTCCGCGGAGAGACCCTAATATCATTGCAGGGAGGCAGTTAGAATGGCAAAGGTTAACAGAGATGTAGCACCGCAGGATGTTTTTTCGGAAATTTCAAAATTGTTGCTCCGGGACGGTTTCGATATTGTCATCGACATGGAGAAATCCCAGGGATCCCACATGGTCAACAAACTTGACGGTGCGGAATGGCTTGATTTCTACACCTTCTTTGCCTCTTCACCCTTCGGCATGAACCATCCCAAGCTCACAAACGACGAATTCAAGGAGACGATTTTCCGGTCAGCCATTAACAAGGTCGCAAATTCGGACATTTACACCCAGGAACTCGCCAAGTTCATAAAGACCTTTGGCGACGTCGCTGTACCAGAAGGCTTCAACCATATCTTCCTGATCGACTACGGGACCCTTGCGGTGGAGAACACCTTCAAGGTTGCCATGGACTGGAAGGTTCAGAAATTGCTCCAACAGGGAAAGATCAGCAAGGGGGATGCCATCAAGGGCAAAAAGGGCACCAAGGTCCTGCATTTCAACGAGGCCTTCCACGGACGGAGCGGGTACACCCTGACGGTCACCAACACCCATGACCCCAACAAATACCAGTATTTCGCCAAGTATGACTGGCCCCGTGTCCTGAACCCGAAGATTTACTGGCCCCTCGAGCAAAACCTGGGCATCGTGGAATGGCTCGAGCGGGTTTCCATTAAGCAGATCAAGCAGGCAATCTGGGAGAATCCCGATGATATCTGCGCGATCATCATCGAGACGATCCAGGGCGAAGGCGGGGACAACCACTTCAGGACGGAATTCTTCAAACAACTGCGTGAAATCTGTGATGAAAACGATATTCTCCTCATTTTCGACGAAGTTCAGTGCGGTATGGGGATCACAGGCAAGATGTGGGCTTTCGAGCACCATGCGCCGGTCAAGCCGGATATGTTCGCTTTCGGGAAGAAGGCACAGATCTGCGGCCTTGTTGCCGGGCCGAGAGTCGACGAGGTGGAAGACAATTGCTTCAAGATCTCCAGTCGGATCAACTCCACCTGGGGCGGCAATCTCGTCGACATGGTCAGGGCCACCAGGTATCTCGAAATATATGAAGAGGACAGCATTCTCGATTACGTAGCCAACACGGCGGGACCGAAGCTGCTTGAGGGTCTCCACGAGATCCAGAAGGAATATCCTGACCTGATCTGGAACGCCCGGGGTAAGGGTCTCATGTGCGCCTACGACTTCCACAGTTCCGAGATGCGAGACAGAGCCGTCAAGAAATTCCATGCCAAACACGTTCTCGTACTTCCCTGTGGAGACGTCTCGATTCGTTTCCGGCCGGCCCTCAACATTCCCGAAAAGGACCTGCAGAAAGGGCTTGACGTAACAAGGGAAGTTCTTGGCGAACTCAGGAAAGAGAACGCCTCCTAAGGAAGAAGTAAAAAAATACAGGAAATACCGGCAGGGGGAACGGGGATACCCGCTCCCCCTGCACTCTTGTGTTCCGGCCAGGGCAGGGTAATGCGAAGGATCTCGCTTTGTGCTAACGTTGTTGCGGATATTGAGGAGGTCTCAAGGAAGTGCTTTCCAGCCTGCCTGAACTGAACTGGATGCTGATTATTATACTTTTGGTCGTTAGCGCCGTTGTTTCTTTTATCGGGGATCTGGTGGGAATGCGCATCGGGAGAAGGCGCGTCAGCCTTTTCGGCCTGCGTCCCAGACATACATCGTCGCTGGTGACAGTTGCTACGGGCATCCTGATCATGCTGTTCACGCTGGGGGCTCTCGCGATTACTTCCGACACGGTGCGGACAGCCATTTTCAGTATGAAAATTGTGCAAAGCCAGATACGTGACTTGACGTCACAACTGCAGGAGAACCGCTCCGAACTCGCGTCCATGGAAGAGCGTCTTGCCGAGAGCCAGACTTTGCTCATCGAAAAACAGACGCAGTTGTCGGAAGTGCAGAGTGAACTGGAAACCCGTGAAAAACGTCTTTCCCAGGCGGAACGCGAGCTGGAACAGACACGCCGGGAACTGCAAATAACTCAACAGGAGCTAGGGGAACTCATGAAAGAGCGTTCCCGGTTAAATCGGCAGATAGAACAGCTGAGAGCCGATGCCAAACTCCTCAAGGAAGGTCTGGAGGAACTGCGCGCCGGAAAGATCGTCGTTTTTGCCGGGGAGTTGATCGCCCAGACGGTTTTTGTCCCTGAAAAAAGCGAAATGTCTCCGGAGGATCTGAGGAAGACCCTCTTATCGAATGCCAGGCAGACCATTGCACTTCGTACGGGAGCACAAAGCGAATCGGTGCAGATAGTTCTGGAAGACGAGGATTCTCTCAAAGAAATATTGGACAGGGGCGGGAGTCCGGATAAAAGGATTCTTATCCGGCTGATTGCCTCTGAAAATGCAGTGGCCGGGGAGCCTGTTTATGTGGAGCTTTCCGATTATCCTTCGAGACTTGTTTATTCTGAAGGAACGATCCTTGCCGAGGAGGTCCTGCCGGCTGGCCTGAAGGAAGTCGAGACGGAGGGCGCGCTGTATGGAATTTTGGCGTACATAAACAGAAAGGCCCGGGAAGACGGTGTTTTGCCTGACCCCTTGAGGGGAACCGTGGGTAATCTTGAAGCTTCCGATTTCTTTGAAGCTATCGAACAAATCGCCGGAAAACAGCAGCCTCAACGCATTCTCGTAGAAACATCGGAAGATATATACACTGAAGGCCCCGTTCGTGTTAAAATCCGGGTTCTTCCTGTGGAATAAAGGCAGGGGAGGGATAGCATGCTGATTGTGGCCTGCCAGATGTGCGGGGAAACAATGATCCTGCCCGGTACCCCAGATTCGGACGGCATCGCACGTGTCAGGTGGACTTGCAGGGTCTGTGGGGTGAGCCAGGTTCTTGAACTGAAGGTGAGTTCCGATGGTCGGGCCAATCTTCGAAAAATCGTGGGAGGAATATCGTTTTGCGAGGAGCAGGTGACGGGTCGGAATTAAAAAAACGGACCAACGGGATTGGCCGGGGATATCTTTTTTACGACAGCAAGCACGCTGTTACCGCCCAGGAACTGCAGGATCTGTACCGTTTTACGAAATGGGGACGGAGCCGGTCACTCGAGCAAATAGAACGGATGCTCGAAGGGACGTCGATGTGCTTTTCCATTCGCAAGGAAGGGAAAATGGTGGCTTTTTGCCGGCTTCTCACAGACTTTGTTTTCAGGGGATCCATATGGGATATCATGGTCCATCCGGACCATCAGGGGAAAGGACTTGGATCGGCTCTCATGGACTATCTCCTGGAACATCCCCGCGTCCGCGATATCCCGATGATTATCACCTATACCAGCGAACTGGTCCCTTTTCTGGAGCGACTTGGTTTCAGACAGAAGGAAGGGACCCTGATGCTTTTGAGAAAGCCGATAGAATATTCCTGAGCGGAAAGACCTGAGAATTTGTCGAGGCTCCCGTTTCAAGGGGTGCTTCGTTTTTCGTGTTCGAGACGAATCGTATTTTCTGGAGGTGGGAAAGATTGGAAAACCGGTTGTTCCTGACATCTGAATCCGTTACTGAGGGACACCCCGACAAGCTTGCTGACCAGGTGTCTGACGGAATTCTGGACTCGATACTTGAGCAGGATCCCATGGGACGGGTCGCCTGTGAAACGCTAGTGACCACAGGGCTTGTCATGGTAGCAGGCGAAATCACCACATCATGCTATGTGGACATCCCACGCCTTACGCGGGAGATCATCAAGGAGATAGGCTACACGCGTGCAAAATACGGATTTGACGGTGACACCTGTGCCGTTCTGACCGCCATCGACGAACAGTCCCCGGACATACAGCAGGGGGTGGACCATGCTTTGGAACTGAGAGAAGGGGACATGACGGAGAAGGATATCAACAGCATCGGGGCCGGTGACCAGGGCATGATGGTCGGTTATGCCTGCGACGAGACGGAGGAGTTCCTTCCCCTTCCAATAGCGTTGTCCCACCGTCTTGCTCGGCGTCTGAGCCAGGTCCGCAAGGAGAAAATCCTTCCATATCTCAGACCTGACGGGAAGACACAGGTTACAGTTGAATATGCAGAGGGTCGGGCCGTTGGTATTGATGCCGTCGTGGTTTCAGCACAGCATCATCCAGCCGTCGGTCACGACCAGATATGCTGGGATCTGCAGGAGCACGTTATCATGCCCATGCTCCCCGAATACCTGCTTGAGAAAACACCGAGAATCCTCGTCAACCCCACCGGCCGTTTTGTCCTTGGCGGCCCAATGGCGGATACAGGGCTGACGGGCAGGAAGATCATGGTCGACACCTACGGGGGTATTGTGCCCCATGGCGGCGGGTGCTTTTCGGGGAAGGACCCGACGAAAGTGGACAGGTCCGCCGCATACATGACTCGGTACGCGGCAAAGAACGTTGTCGCGGCCGGGCTGGCAAAAGAGTGCAAGATACAGGTGGCCTATGCAATAGGAGTCGCGCACCCCGTTTCCGTCATGGTCGACACCCGGGGGACGGGTGTTATCTCCGATTCCAGATTGACGGACCTTGTCAGGGAGCATTTCGATTTTCGTCCGGCAGCGATCATCCGGGATCTCGAACTGAGGAAGCCCCTGTACCGAAGGGTTGCGGCATACGGCCACATGGGAAGGATCGACCTTGATCCGATACCTTCCTGGGAACGTATAGACAGGACTGAAGTCTTGCGGAAAGCAGCCCGGAGTCTCTAGTGGAATCTGGCGAAAGGCCAGTGAGCCATGCGGTTTCTGGAGCCGTTTCTGCATCTTTGCTGGCCGAGCAGCTGTCCCTTGTGTGGACGGCTCGGCGTCGTTGCATGTTCGGGATGCCTTGACTCCCTGGTCGAAGCAAACAAGCCGTGCTGCCTTTTCTGTTTTCGGTCTTTCCCCTGCAGTACTCACGGGAGTGATGCCCCTTTTCTGGTTTATGGGGCGGCCCATCGGGGTATGGCCAAGGTGTTCGTGCACAGTCTCAAGTACGAAGGACAAAAGGCGCTGGGCCGGAGAATGGGAGAGACCCTTGCGAGGAAAACCGTATTGCCCGAGGGAATCGATTACCTCCTTCCCGTCCCGCTTCACAGAAGTTCCGAAAGACCCTACAATCAGGCCCTTGAGATTGCCCGGGGGATTTCAAGCATCCGGGGTTGGTCTGTCATGGATGCCCTGGAGTGGAACATTGACGGGAAAAGACAGGTCGAAAAGACTGCGGAAGAACGTAAAAACCTGCCTGAAGGGGCTCTTTTGTTTTCCGGGAAACAAGGCAGTCTCAAGGGGAAAAGGGTTCTACTGGTTGACGATGTCAGCACGACGGGGACGACGTTGAGACGTTGTGTTGAGGCAATCAAGTACAGTGGGGCCGGAGTCTTGGGTGCGGTTGTCTGGACTCGCGTTCCCGATAGAAAGTAAAAATGGCACTTCTGGCTATATTGTGGGGAAGGCCTTCAATCGAGTTCACCCGAGTGAAGCAAAATGGCATTTTTGAACCTTTCCCAATATGTCCAACATAGCTTTTTGTAGAAATGGGAAAGGCCCCGCGACTTAGGGATATCATTGGTTCGCCAAAACAACAGAATCCCGCAAAATCTCGCGGAAAATCCGCGTAGGGACTTTGAAAAACTGGTAACAAAACAGGGTACCGAAAAGTACGCATAGGGATTCAGATACTGGACCCGGTTCGTGGCCATGTTTTTTGTCATCTGGCAAGGGCTCACATCGGTCCGCGGGATATAGCACGGTCTTTCCTGCTGCAGGAGTCAAGGTGCAGGGATCTGCGGGGGTGGCTTGACGAACCCTGCGCGACGCCGCTTCTGATATCCGATGAGCCAAAGTAGCCGAAGCTGGTTCTGCGGTAACCTGGACAGCCTGTTTCATTTCAAGGTTCAAAAGAAAAGAAAGACAAGACCAGGTTTCGAACTTGTCCAATAGGGTCTCCTGGATCCTTGCTGTTGCGGAAACAGTTTTTCCTTACAGCGGTAACAGACGGGCCAGGTTTATTCACGGAAGTCCGCAAAAAGCTATTGGGCAGCCCTTTCTGTGCAATAACGATGTCACAAATCAGGCGGTGATTACATTGTCCCTCGGCGGTTTGGTCTTTGCCCTCGCTGCGGCT
>JBNGDE010000082.1:0-6116 GCA_049974925.1 Thermovirgaceae bacterium
CCGCCTTTGAAGGTTTCGATCCTTCCCCCGGAAAGCTCCGCTGTCCGCTCCGTGACAGCGTCGAGGAAGTGCCTGTCGTGGGAAATGACGATGACGGTGTTTTGTGTGGCGGCGAGATAGTTTTCAACCCACTGGACGCTCTCCAGGTCGAGGTGGTTCGTCGGTTCGTCGAGCAGCAAAACATCGGGCTCCGCGAGGAACAGGGCGGCCAGGTAAATCCGCATTTTCCAGCCACCTGAAAACTCGGAGCAAGACCGGTCCGCATCAGAGGGGGAGAAACCGAGGCCGGCGAGAATCTTTCCGGCTTCAGTCTCGAAGGAATAGCCTTTCCTATGCTCGAATCGCTCCCGCAGGCTTTCGTAGGCGTGAAGTGTTTGTTTTCCGTCATCTCCGGAAGCGATGCGTTCCTCCAGTTTGCGAAGGCTGGACTCCAGGTCTTCGAGGCCACAGCGTTTCCTGAGAAAGGAGATGACAGACTCGTCCTCCAGGTCAATAAAATCCTGGGGGAGATAGCCGATTGTGGTCCGGGAAGGGACATCGACCGTTCCCGAATCGGGGAACACGCTACCTGTGATTGTCCTTAACAGCGTTGTCTTGCCTGTTCCGTTGGCACCGATGAGTCCCCATCGCGTGCCGGGCGGTATGGACCAGGTGAGGTTGCTGAACAGGACTTTTCCTCCGAGGGTCAGCGTCAATCCCTCTACACGTATCATGTCATGGATGCCTTTGCAGGGAGTCCTTTTCGGGTGATTCCGTCATGAGCCCTTTTTCCCGAACTGTCGGGTTGGACTAAAAGACATCGAAACCGGGCCGGAATATCAGTACGGAACAGTGGGCGTAGCGAACCACCTTTGCCGCCGTGCTTCCGACGACCATGTCCTGGATGCCGCTCGTGCTTCGATGCCCGACGATGATAAGGTTGAAATCCCCCTCTTTTGCCGTCTTGATGATTTCTTCGGAGGCCTTGCCCTCTTTAAAGAGAAGGGGATGCTCGTGTTTTTTGAGTTCCGGGAAATGTTCCTCCGACTTGCGGATGTAATACCGGATTTTTTTCTCGGCGCTTTCGCGTGCCTCTTTTATGGCTTTTTCCGGAATCCATTTTCCAAAACCCACCCATGAAGAGGGGAGGGGCAGAACATGCAGGAAGGAAACGCTTACGTCGAGACGTTCCGCCAGAGAATGGCCGTAATCGACGAGAGATTCCGTGAGTTTCCCGATATCGACAGGTACAAGGATCTTTTTCGGCATGATGTGCCCTCCTTCGTGTTTGTTCCCACACTTCGAGAAATATACCACAACAGCGATGCTGGCACCGGTGGTCGCAAAAATCGGGGATTCCGTCACCGCCGCTGCGGAATCCCCGGATCCTGACCAAAATACTCAGCTGCCACTTTGCCGGTATTCCCTGATTTCCTCCAGAGTTTTCCGGTTTTTCGGCCTTGGGTGCTTTTCGGCCGGATGCCCAAGGCTGATCAGAAGGTCCACCTTTGATGAAAAGGAAAGGTCCAGAATCTTTTTGACGTTTTTTTCGTTGAACCAGCCGAGGATGCAGGTTCCCAGGCCTTCCTCCGTGGCCTGGAGCACCAGGTGTTCGCAAGATATGCCGATGTCGAGCAGGCTGAAATCGGTGCCGCGGAACATGCCGCCCAGTTTCGAAGCATACTGGCTGGATTGTCTGACTACGGCAATGATGACAGGGGCCTTTTTCGCGAAGGCATTCATGGAGTAGATTCCCGAAAAGGCCTGTTCGGCGAGCTTTTCCCTCAAGGGGTCGCTGTCGCAGATGATGAATTTCCAGGGCTGGGAGTTGCAGGCGGAAGGTGCCAAACGTGCCGCCTCGAGACACCGTTCCAGTGCGTCCCGGTCAACCGGGTTAGGTTTGTACATCCGACTGCTGTATCTGGTTTTCGCAAGATCGAGGAACCCCATTGAAATTTCTCCTTTCAGGACTTTCAGGAATTTTGGCGAATCGAAACATCGTTTTTCCGTTATATCGGGTAGATAGACAATGCGCTATCGAGTAAAAATAATTATATAACCTGGATGCTTGTTTCCCAATGCATCCAAGGGATTTAAAATCGGGATTCAGCGGGGTGGTTTTATGACCGCAACAAAGAGAACCATTGGGTTTGCCCTTTTTACAGCGGGATTTGCACTGCTTTTTGCGGCATGGCCCTGGATAATGACCCTGAGTGTTGTCCTGGCAGGAACGTTTTCACTTATTTTGCAGGTGAAGGTGCTACTCCCGGCGGTTGTGGTGTTTCCTGCGGCCTGGGTTTTGGCCGTCCTCCGGAAAACAGGCGTTCCATACATTGCCTGTGTTGCCGCGTTACTTGCGATTGCGGGCGTTTTGGCGGCACGCCAACAACTTCTTCAGGAATGGAACACGCTTTTTGGTGAAGAGCTTTCCTTTCTTGCGAAGCGGAAGCTGTACCGTATGTGCGGCCTGTTTTTCCCGCTGGTGGTTTTCCCGCTGTGGGGCCAGGGTGCCTACCGGGTCAACCTTGGATGTCTGGCGGCGCTTATTCTCCTTGCCGAAATCCTCCGGAAAGGGAATCCGGTCTTCGAAAGAGGTTTTATACGGTTTTTTTCGGGGGTGAGCAAAGCAAAAGAAACCGAACAGGTCTCGGGAACGGCCTGGTACCTGTGGGGAGCAGCGATCGCTTCGCTTTTCCCCGGTGTCGTGGGCCCTTCTGCGCTGGTCATGATGACCCTGGGTGACGCCTGGGCTGTCCTCGTAGGCAAGAGGTGGGGCCGATGCCGAATTTTCGGGGAAAAGACCCTTCTCGGGACATGCGCCTGTTTCGCTTCGTCCTTTTTGGCGGGCTATGCCTTCGCCATGATCAATTCACAGGTGCCGGTCCCCGCCATGATGTATGTTGGAGGCGCCGCCGTTGCCGCTGTTTCTGAGCTGGTCACTCCCGGCCGCTGGGACAACCTGACGGTGGGCCCGGCGACCGCCTTTGCTATCTGGGTCGCCGGGGTGTTTGTCTAGACGGGGCTTCTTCCCGCCTTGAGGTAGCACTGTTCCCGGAAGGCGGCGATCTCCGCATCGAGGTTCGGATTGGGCGAGTCGCCGAAAAAGGCGTGAATGACTGGAACGAGAAGGGATGGGTCCTCCTTCCGGCGTTCCTTAAGGAGCGCCCGGATTTTCGCCGTGGAAACGCTTTCTTGCATGCAGGTAAAGGGGCCGACGTGAAAGATGCCACAGATTCCCCTGTGAGTCCCGGAATTCAGGGAACCCCTGATGTACTCGTTGAACAGCCCGATGGCAAGGGCGGATTCGCCCATGACGTCGCCGTGATAAATGCCGTCTTTTTCCGCCTGCTGAATGATCTTTCGGGGCAGGGGAATTACGTGACGGTCGGATACCTCTTTTTTCAGGATTTTCATGAATTTTCTTTCCGTCCAGTCCATGTAGAAATCAGCCATCTTGTAGCTCAAATGTCGTGTGTTGCGCCATGCAAGATAGGTTACGTAGCGGAGCCATTCGTGAACGGGTCCCCGGATGAGTTCGAGTCCTTGACGTTCAAGCTTCCGAATGACCATTCCTGTGTAGGGGTCGTGCTGTCGCATGTAGATTTCGCCCATATACAGGACGAGGGGGAAACGCTTTTCGCTGGAGGCGGAAATCTCCTTGAATGTTTCGATGCTTTTTGTCAGCCAGGGGGATATAGCCCTGGTGGATGCCCCCTTTTCCTCCAGTGTCTTTATGAGTGTGTCTTTCCGCCATGAAGCGGCTTCACTGAAGGCCTCCGGGTTTTTGGCATAAGGCCGGTAGCGGAGCAAAAGATCGTCATAAATGTCGGCCGCGAAGATGGCATTGTAAAGGTCAGAGGCAAGGTTGAGCAGTTTTGGTGTAGACAGGTACAGGGAAAGGGTTTCCATGTCAAGATACCCTTTCCCTGCGTGAGGCGAGATGATGGGCAGCCCGCCGAGCCCCTGTTTTTCGAAAAAAAGCCGCAATGCCTCAACGTACTTCCCGAAGCGGCACGGGCCGCTGGTGGTCGGCAGAAAGACAACATATTCCTTTTGGACCTTTTCCTTGCCGATTTGAGCGACAAGTTTCTCTATTGACGACATGACGTCGCCGATGACACCTTTCAGGGGGAAACAGGTTTCCATCTGGATCAACCTGTTTGCTGCCTCTCGCGACTGCGTGGTGTCCGTCGGGAGCACCCTCGTGTCGATGCCATAATGTCGGGCCGCAGCGGCGGCAATCGAGCTGACTTCACCCATATAGGGGATGAGCCAGTGCTTTTTCCCTCCCTCGATTTTCTTTTTGAACGGCATGAAAGAAAAATGAGGAAGGGGAATGTCTCCTGTACTTTTGTGCCTTTCTACGACACGTTGATGGGCTTCGGCCCTGGTGACGAAGGGGGCGTTGTTCGTCTGTGCATCGGTCATAAGATGCAGGAAGGGCTTATCGGCTCGACGGAAAATTTCCTGTTCCATGAAGAATTTGATGGAGTCCGGCCCGCAAGCGAAATTCATCAGCCGGATGGGGTAAAGCGCCGGGTGCCGCGCGGTGTAGACCGAGGCTTTCAGGATCTCTGCGCTATGTTCCCAGTATTCATTTTCCACGAGATTGTCGATGGGGATATCCTTGTAATGGTGGCGGAGAAATATCTGCGGTATGTACCGCATTCCCCGGGTTGTCGAAAACATGTAGCCCGAGTTTGAAGAAGCCTCAGGGTCAAGGAGCACATAATCGCGGCCCGTTCCGATGTAGCCGGGTTCCTCAGACTGTCTGAGACGGGCGATAAATTTATCACCTTCATCGGCGAGATCCTCCAGAAAGGCCCGGGCCTTGCCGTCGGCGCAGAGAAACGCTTCCGTGATCTTTTTGACAGGAACGTTGTATCCCGCCCTCTTCAGGACACGGTGGAACTCACGGACCATCTGGCCTCGGTCTCCCAGATGCCAGACAGGCAGCAAAAGATTTTTGTCATTCAGTGAGAGCAGGTCCTTGAGGACGAATCCTTCCGCTTCGGTATAGATACAGTACATGCGCTTGGAACCGCCCGGTGCCTCAGTGTCGATGAGGCTGGGTATGAAAAGATGTGAGATCCGGTTATCGGAAGCCAGCAGGGCCGCGTGTCCCGTGGCCAGCTTCATCGCCACACAGTACTCCGTCGATGCGAGGCGGGTTCCCATGGACGATATGACCGAATTTGAAACAGGTGAAAGAACCGGGAGGAAACCGAGAAAATCGAAAACCGCCGAGGCCCAGACGGCGTGCTCCGCGATGGTGGAGCCGCAACGCCTGATGCCGACAGTGGGCCTGGTTGGGTCAGGGTTTTCGGGAAGGTGCTCGTAAGGAATGCCCGCAAAGTGTTTCTCCAGTATTTCGTGGAACCGTTGCACGTAGTCAGGCTGACCTTCTGTGACCCCTTCACTGTTGCCCCTCGGGCAGAAGCCCCCGGAGATGATTTCCTCCTCTCCCACGCGAAAGATCTTCAGCATGCAATCCCGCGTACCGCAGGAAAGGGAGCCGAAGTAATCAGAGCAGCGCTGTTCTTCGTGGGAGAAGGTCATATCGGCGACGTTCCAGCCTCTGAAAGCGCTGGCCGGCTTCTTGCTTTGGTCCTCCAGCTCGAACACCCTGTTTCGGACCCAGAGTGCCGCCCCGTAGGCGCCGAAAAGCTCCCTGTAGGGGTAGGCGTGAATCTCCTGCCCGGTGACCTGCGCCATCGCCGCCAGGAAGGCCTTACCGAGGGCGGGCCCCCCCTGGCACGAACATTTTTCGCCCACGTGCTGCTGACCGCCCACAAACTTGTTGAAATAGCTTGCCGCCGTGGAGCGGATGATGGCCGCGGCGATCTCGCTTTTGGAGAAGTTTTCGGCAATAAGCCTGTTTTCCTCCATTTCCATGAAGACGCCGCAGGTGGCGTCGATGACGGGCACCGCTTCAGCCTTGAGGGCTTCCTCCTGCAGGGAGTCTTTTACATCGAGACCGATGACTCCGGCCATGTTTTCGAGGGTCTGGCCCGCTCCCGCCTGGCAGGAATAGTTCATGCGGGCTTCCTGGACCTCACTCGTGGCGACGTCCCCGGCCCGTTTGAAGGTCGTGAATTTCATGTCCTGGCCGCCGATCTCGAAGACAGTGTCGATAT
>JBNGDE010000083.1:0-6084 GCA_049974925.1 Thermovirgaceae bacterium
GGGTGACGCCTGCTTCTTCCAGCAGACCGGATGGACTCGCCACGCTGGGCAAACCAAAATCGGGGGCCTTTCAAAGGCTTCCGATTTTGTGATCCAGCTCTTCCAGGCGGATAACGATTATATATCTATGACCTTTCCAACCCTCTTCTCGGCGGATTTCCTGTAAATAAGGTCCGCAGTCAAAACATCATGACTCGCGATCCCCATCAGCACGGCTCCCCTGCGACCCTTTGTCGGGGCCGTGACCTTTCCGGAACAGAGGTCCCCCATATCCCCCAGGATATCCTTTTCGCCGGGGTATCCTTTCTGGAAATAAACACCCTGTTTTTGGGTCCACAGGTACTGGTTCCTGTCATCACAGACAAAAGCCTCCGTCCCTGTCATGACATCGGCGTCAAAGGCTGAATCATAGTCAACGGCAATGGCAAGACAGTCATCCTGCAGCCAGTCGGAACGGACAAACCTCTTTGGTTCGGCCACTATGGGCGTACAGGTGACCACCACGTCCGCACCCTTAACAGCCTCTCTGACTGTTTCACAGGGGACAACATCCAGATCGGGAAGGTCTTTTGCTATCAGCTCCCTGTATCTTTCAACCTGAAAGGAGTGGACATCGTAGGCTTTCACGGTTTTCAGGCGGGGGAGGGAGTTGGCAAGGGCAATCGTGTTGGTGCGCCCCTGGACCCCGAGGCCGATGACGGCCAGCGTCTTTGATTCCGGATCTCCCATATGCCTGGCGCATACGCCCGTTGCCGCACCGGTCCTCCAGGCCGTGATCCATCCGGCATCCATGAAAGCCTTGACGAAGCCCGTTTCCGGATCGTTCAGGCACATGACGCCCGTGATGTAGGGAAGCCCTTTCGACTGGTTGATCGGATATCCCGAGACCCATTTGATACCAGCGACATCGGCATCTGCCCCGACAAAACAGGGCATGGCATGGATAAAGCAATCATGTCTCGGGTGGATCCCAATTTTCGCCGGGAGTTCGACTTTTCCTTCCCCCTTAAGCTTGAATCCCTTCTCGACCACATCCATGACTTCCGTGATCGAGATTCCCAGTCCCTCAATCTCCGCAAGTGAAAGGACCCTGATGTTCATCGACACGTGACCTCCTTCTGTTGATCCTCCGGGAAAAACCGTGGCACCTCTTCCCGAAAGATGCCCTATCCCTGTTTGAATCTGCCTCCTTGAAACCGTAACAAAGACCTGCGGGCATTACAAAGGCACCCGGCCAGTCCTTTTGAGAAAAACGCCGCTACTCCACCAAAAGCAGGGCATAGCGGTCAGTGGGTTCATCAGGCCCCTTTTTCACGGTAATGGGATAGCCCAACCGTCTCGCGGCGGTAAAGACATCGACGGCCATTGCCTCCATCGTGGGGCGTCGTTCGTAGGAGTTGCGGCATTCTTCCGGTTTCCCGGGGCAATCGTCACAAAGATTACATGGATCCAGGGGTAATGCAAAAGCGCGAACCATGCCGCCCAAAAAGACCCGTTTTTCCACGTCGAGAAACTTCCTCTGGTGTCCTTTGGCCCACTCCCTGTGTTTCCATTTCGGCGCCGTACTCGTCACATGAAGGAAAACGCCTTTTTCGTATTCCGAAAAAAATTCCCGGCACTCAGTCACCGTGGGAACATAGGGAGGACAGGAGGCGTTTTTCCTGTTTTCGTCACATCCAAAGTAACATTTCATTCTCACCCAGTGAGCGACGGGAAGAGTCGCAGGACGTATCCATTTGAAGTCCTCGTAACCGTATTCCCTGATGATTTTGCTGATCCATGGTATTTCCGAAGTCATCATATCCTGCATTCATAATCCTCCTGTCTTTCTTGCCGCCGGATCCTGCGTGCAGTCAGCCCTTTGCCGGCGCATTGCTGATGCCTCAGATTTTTTTATTGTATCGCCATGTACCACCATCTGAACAGAAGTGCCGGTGCACTGGTCGTTGAAGCTCATCGCGTTTTCCCTCTGGATGCCCTTCACAGGTGAGGATAATCCTCCTGGTCGGTTTTTTCGGCGCCTTTTCGACATTTTCGTCCTTTATTCTGGTCTTCTGGAGACAGCGAAATGGTTCAAAACGGTCAATACGGGATGACTTTTGCGAATGTCTTTCTCGAAAACATTCTTGGTACCTGTTTCTGGTCACCAGGATGATGGAGCTACCTGAAAAGACGAAATTGCTGAGGATTTTTATCGGCGAGAGCGACAGATTCAACAGGAAACCACTTTACGAAGCCATCGTCCACCTGGCAAGGGAACGTTCCATGGCCGGGGTCACAGCACTTCGCGGGATCCTGGGGCTCGGGGCCCATAGCCGGATCCATTCCGCGATGATCCTCAGGCTGTCAGAGGACCTTCCTATCATCGTTGAAATCGTCGTCAAACCTGAACGCATCGGGGCGATCCTCCCCAAAATTGACGAAATGATGCAGGAAGGCCTGGTGACGCTGGAAGACATCCAGGTTATCTTTTACCGGAAGGAAAAACGTCATGAAGTTCTCGTTACCCACCGGCAAGGGGCGAAGCTATTGTAACGATGTCACCTTCCTGGAGGACAGTATCCCAAGAAACCTGTTTTCTTGTTCCACCTCTGTTCACAAAAACAAAAACGTTTTCCGCCGGCCCATTTTCTGAGGCATCCAAAATTTCGTCCCTGACGCCCTTTCCGACCCGTTTGAAACTGGCATCCAGAAGATCACTCACCCGGGAGCCTGTCGGCAGATCAATTACAAACCGGGCTGTCGGCGCAATGGTCGCGAGGTACCCTTTCAACCGGAGCTCTATTCGCATGACAGGGAGCGCCCCCTGATTTTTTTCTTCAATCATATCTGCAAACGGGCCGCTTTAATCAGGCTCCCTCGTTTCGAAAACAAAAATTTCCGGGTCCAGACTCCTTGTAGCAGATTTTCACAACAAGCATGTGAGAAACCCGCGAAAACACCCGAAGTGCCGCCGCCCAAGCGGACAAAGGTGCTTTCGTCTGCACGGAAAAGATCTAGCCCGATACACCGAACTCCATTTTTTGGTAACCCGGCGGAACCGAGAAGAGGGAATCTTCCACCGGGCCTTCCTTGATATTGCTATAGGTCACTGTCACGGTATCTTTGAGGTTTTGGGAATGAATCTTTATGGGGAAATTGATCTTGCCCGCCACCCATATGGTACTTTCCCCCATTTCGGGGTCATGAAAATCGACGAAGTACTTGTCGCAGGTATACCCTTCAATGCTTTCAAGACCTTCGTGGGCCACATCGGCTTCACCTTCGAAACGCGATTCGAGGGTCTGGTTTTCGTCGAGGGCAACGACACTGGGTTCCTTGTTTTCCACCTCCATGTAGATAGGGGCTCCGGGCATGAGAACGTAAATAACATTCTTCGCAGGGTCCAGTATCATTACCTGCTTCCCCTGAGGGGTTTCGATCTCTTGCCTCATCTTCTGCCCCTTGACGAAGACTTTCCCCGGTATTTCCCCGCCCTGGGCACTGCTGATAACCATGTCGGCCGTAAATTCCGCCGCCGAGACCGAACAGGCAAAGCCTGCCAAAAACAGCACCGCCACAATAAGGACCGCTGTATTTCGAATCATGACACCATTCTCCTCCCTACAATTAAAAACCGCCTTTTTGTGGAAACCGCCGGAGAAAGCCGAAAATTACCGGCAGGGCTCCGACGGGACATGAAACCACACCGTCACTGATATCATTTTAGCACTTTCTCGTAGTCTTGCTTGTAACCGAAGATCCTGCCTCCTCTGGTTTCAAAGAAATTTTGAGATCACCCGCACTCTTGTTCATGTTCGTTATTCTGACTCGTGGGGGGATGGCATTATAAATGTCCGGCCACACCAGCTCGCGACATTCTTGACGCAACAGGCCCTGAGGCATATGATTCATCTTTGCTTTTCCACAAATCTACCGTCAAACCGGTAAAAAAGCGAGAGGTTTTAATGCATCCAGTCGAAAAAATCAGGAATATTGCGGTCATCGCACATATCGATCACGGGAAGACGACATTGATCGATGCCGTCTTCCGGGCCGCAAAGGTCTTCAGAGACAACGCCCGCGTCACTGAGCGAATCATGGACAGCGGCGACATTGAAAGGGAACGGGGTATAACAATCCGGTCCAAACACTGCACTGTCGAATGGAAAGGCTACCTGATCAATCTCGTGGACACCCCTGGCCATGCGGATTTTTCCGGGGAAGTCGAACGGGTTCTTTCCACCGTTGATTCCGTACTCCTTCTTGTCGACGCAAATGAAGGGCCCATGCCGCAGACCCGCTACGTCCTCCAGCACGCTTTGAGAACCGGACTGAAGCCTCTTGTTTTCATCAACAAGGCTGACAGACCGGGCTCAAATCCCTTGGACGCGCTCAACCGAACCTTCGACCTGTTCTTCGAGCTCGGCGCTTCCGACGAGCAGGCGGATTTTCCCGTTGTCTACGGGTCAGGCCTCGAAGGATGGGCTGTAGAAAATCTCGATGAGGGCGAACGAAACGGCATGGACGCCCTGCTCGATGCCATTATCAACCACGTCAGCCCGCCCCGGGCAAACGGGGAAGGCCCTTTCCTCATGCAGGTCTCCACTCTGGGATGGAATGAATATATCGGAAGGATCGGCTGCGGAAAGGTTCTCCTGGGAAGCCTCCGAAAGGGCGATGTCTTCATCCGGACCACATCAAGATGGATTGATTCCGGAAAACAGGGGGGAGGCTGGGAGCTCACCGGTTCCTTTACCGAAAAGGCCGTCCGTCTCTGGGTCACCAGGGGACTGGACCGCGTAGAAGTTTCGGAGGTCACGGCAGGCGATATTGTCTGGATTTCGGGACCGGGAGAAATCAACATCGGCGACACCTTCTCAGCCCAACTGGAAGAGCCTGTGACGCTCCCGCCCCTTTCCATCGAGGAACCCACGGTTTCCATGTTTTTTCTGGTCAACAATAGCCCCTTCGCTGGCCAGGAAGGACAGGCCATCACCCTGAGACAGTTGAAAAGCCGGCTTGAGCGGGAGCTGGAATCCAACGTGGCCCTTCACATGGAAGATCTCGGGCGCCCCGACGGCGTCAAGGTCTCCGGACGCGGCGAGCTCCATCTCGCCATCCTCATTGAGGAAATGCGGAGGGAGGGGCTGGAATTCTGCGTGTCAAAGCCCGAAGTCATTACAGAAAACCTGGACGGGCAAATTTTCGAACCCATGGAAGCACTGACGATTGACATTCCCGAGGAATTCCAGGGTGTCGTCTTCGAAAAACTTTCCCGCCGAAGAGGACGCATGACAGGGTTGCAAAACCTCCAGACCGGGCTCGTCAGGCTCGATTTCCAGATCCCGACGAGAGGTCTTATCGGTTACAGAAACGAGTTCTTGACGGACACAAAAGGACTCGGCATTATGTCCTCCTCCTTCAACGGGTACGGTCCATGGGCGGGTGAAATCCGTTTCCGGGAAAGAGGTTCCATGGTCAGCATGGAGACAGGTATCGCCACGGCCTACCAGCTTGAAAACCTTCAACAGCGGGGAGTTCTTTTCATCAGCCCCATGGACAGGGTTTACAAGGGAATGATTATCGGGGAACACTCACGTCAGAATGACATGACCTGCAACCCGGCGAAGAAGAAGCAGGTGACAAACCACCGGGCATCGACAAAAGAACAGGGGATCAAGCTCGATGTTCCCCTCAAGATGACGCTGGAAAAGGCTCTCGAATGGATCGCCATGGACGAACTCGTGGAGATCACGCCCCTTTCCGTCAGGATCCGCAAGTCTGTACTGAACGATTCGGAGCGCAAAAAACAGATGAAGGTACATTCCCTCTAGACACCTTGCAGAAGCAGGTGCAACCGCTCAAAGGGATGAACGACGCGACTGGTTCAGTAAAATGGAACGCCTTATCGCCGCTTCGAGTAGATAGTATTATTAAGCCATGACATCCTTAATAATATACGGAGGTAGGTATCCATGAGAATCCTGGTTCTTTTCTACTCAACATATGGGCACGTATATGCCATGGCCGAGGCTGCAGCGGAAGGCGCCCGTGCAATCCCCGGCACCACCGTCGACATCAAGAGGGTTCCAGAAACTCTCC
>JBNGDE010000084.1:0-5974 GCA_049974925.1 Thermovirgaceae bacterium
AGGGGTTCAATAATTCGAAAGTCGCGGAAACGATGGTCCTTTCCGAAAAGACGGTGAAAAACCATGTTGGCCACATTCTCAAGAAGCTCGAGCTGCGTGACAGGACGCAGATTGCTGTACTGGCATGGAGCACGGGGCTTGCGGTGAAGGCACCCGAACAAGTCAGAAAAAACCAGACAGGGTAGGGGATAAGGTTGTCTGTTCGCAAAGGTCTGGCTCTTTTCATCGGGCTTACCACAGGAGTCAGTGCAGCCATCCTTTTGTCAAGCGTGGATCTTTATACCTGGAAACTCATCCTTGAGGCAGATAAATCCAGGCTTTTCGGAGTGTGCGGCCTTGTCCTGCTCTTTTGGAACCTTGATGCGCTGAAACTGTATTTCCTTGTCCATGCGGCGGAAGAACGAATCCGGTACCGTTTCGCTTTTCTGCTCAACTGGCTTCGCTATTTTGGATGTGCGATCACGCCGATGCAAAGCGGTGGTGGGCCGTTTCAGGTGTATTTCATGTTCAAGGCAGGGATACCGATTGGCAAAGGCGTGGCCATTACCCTGGTCTCAACGCTGATGACACTTTTTCAGGTCGGGCTTATCGTCCCCCTCGTTTTTTTGTTCAAGCCCGAAATGCTCGAGGGGCGGTTCTTTCTTCACGGAGTTCTTGGTTACGTCGTCCTCTTTGTCGTTGGAACCTGGTTGCTGGTTGTCCTGAGCCTGGTACGACCCTCGCTGATGAAAAAATGGGCAGGCATGCTTTTAATGCTGCTCAAGCGAGTGGGTGTTGTCAAACCCAAACGGGTGTTGCGAACTCTCCGGAGAATACACAGCGAAATCGACAACTACAGCAGGAACTTCCGGCTCTTTTTCTCGAAAGGTTTCCCGCTTTTCCTCATAGCCCTTGTGTTTTCATGGATGCAGATGGTGGCTATGTTTTCCATCCTGCCATGTCTGATATGGTCTTTAGACCTTGAGGTGAATTTCGGTGAGGCCTTCCTCGCGCAGGCACTGTTTCTCTTTATTTTGTATTTTGTTCCGACACCCGGTGCAAGCGGTGTCGCCGAAGGTGGAGGAGCAGCGATTTTCAGCTTCCTTGTCCCCTGGAACATGGCAGGCGTTCTTGTCATCGCGTGGCGCTTCTTTACGGAATACATTTCGATTGCCATGGGGGCGCTTGTTGCCGTCAGGCTGATCGGCTGGGGGGAAACAGAAGCTTTACTGCAAACGGGGGACTGTAAAGACGAAAACCAATGAGGAGGGTTAGAATGAACAACAAGGTACAAGATCTGGCTTTCAAGTACAGGGGCGGAATCTGGACAGTCCTATTCATGGTGGTCCTTTTCATGGCCGAACCCTCAAAAGCTCTCATTTTTCCAGGAATATCCCTTGTCATTGTCGGGCAGGCTATCCGTTTCTGGGCGGCGGGGACCATAACGCTATACCGTGGTGAAAAAGTCAAGGCAAAGCGGCTCGTGACCTGGGGTCCCTATGCACTTTGTCGGAATCCTCTGTATGTTGCGAACGGCCTCATCGGCCTTGGGTGGTGTTTTCTCTCCGGGAACCTGAAGACACTTTGGGTCTTTTCCCTTTTTTTTGCCGGCTTATATGGCTTCCTTGTAATTCCCCACGAGGAAAGGTTTCTTGCTGACACTTTCCCCGAAAGCTTCAGCGAATATTCAGGACGTGTTGGGCGGTTTTTTCCGAAGACCATGCCTTCTTTCGCTTCCTTTGCCGGGCCCTTCAGTAGAGAAGTTCTCTGGAGAAGCGAAAGACATTCCTGTATTGTGACATGTGTGGGAACCATGGCATTTTTACTGTTGTGGTGGTTTGCATGATGAGGTTCGAAACAATCCCAAGGGGACTCGTCCTTTTTACGGCGGAGTTCGATTCTCCCATGGGAACCTGGAGGTTTGTCTGGTCCGATCGGGGGCTTTTGTATTCAACAACATGGGCTAATGAGGTGACTTGCAAGGATACAATACCCGCAAGAGCACCCAGATGGCTCGGAAAAGCCTGGAGCTCTTTCTGGACGGGTAAACAGGTTTCCTTGAACCTTTGCACATTCAAGCAACCGACGGAATTTGCCCTTTCGGTTTACGGGGTTGTTTCAGACATACCTGCCGGAAGGACACTGACGTACAAAGATGTTGCCCTTCGCGTCGGAAACCCGAAGGCAGCAAGAGCAGTTGGGGCCCTCATGAGGGCAAACCCCTGGGCTCCCTTCGTGCCCTGTCACAGGGTTATAGGAAGCGACGGCCGGATGTGTGGGTATGGAGGACCAGGGGGTATTGCAATGAAAGCGAATTTCCTGGAATACGAAAGATCCCTTCAGGAGTCCCTGTCTTAATGGTGCATCAGTCTGCTTCCGTACAACGTGTCCCATAGATTGTTGTAGATTTCTCCTTCCGGAAGCTGGCGCTGTGCGTAGCCCAGTTTTATCGCTGTCTGGCCGACGGCTTCAGCCACCCTCGGAGAGACTTCGTCACAAAAAACATCGGGCGTGATTTTCTGAGGTGACAAACGCCGCCGGTCGACGACTCCCGCAAGGGCCTTGGCTGCGGCAAGGAGCATTTCGTCGTTGAGCAGCGTGGCTCGAACATCGAGCAGGCCCCGCATGATGCCGGGAGAGGAATGAAGGTTCGGCAGAGCGTTTGGGTAATCGGAAAGACCTGTGGCAACAATCGAAGCTCCGGCTGAGTAGGCTTCTTCCGGCGTGATCTCTGGTTCGGGAATCGCCATGGCGAAGATGATTGGGTCGGGTGCCATTGCCTTTATGTGATCCCGGGTCAGCAGGTTTCCTTTGGACAAGCCGATAAAGACGTCGGCCCCCTTGATCGCGTCTTCAAGGCTGCCGCACTTGTTTGCCTGGTTTGTCCTGAGTGCAAGTTCCTTCTGGAACTGGTTCATCCGCGGATTAGATTCACAAAGAACCCCTGCACTATTGAGGACAGTGATGTTTTTCGCGCCGGCACTCAGGAGCAATTCCGTCACTGCGATGCCAGCGGCGCCGGCCCCGTTTACAACGATTGACAGGTCTTCAAGCTTTTGTCCGGTGACTTCAAGAGCGTTCCACAAACCGGCCAGCACCACGACGGCCGTACCGTGCTGGTCATCGCAGAGTACCGGAATGTCCACCCGGGACTGAAGTTCCCGAACGATCATGAACGTTCGGGGGCTGTCGATATCTTCGATGTTGATTCCCCCGAGCCCCGGCGCCATGATGCTTGCGAAGTGGGTTATTTCCTCTGGATCCCTGCAATCAAGACAGACAGGGAGGGCGTTGACGTCACCGAAAAGTTTGAAAAGGAGGCACTTTCCCTCTATAACCGGCAATGCAGCATAGGGCCCAACGTCGCCGAGACCCAATACAGCGCTTCCGTCGGTGATGACGGCGATCCTGTTGCCGCGTCCCGTATATTCATAACTCAGTCCGGGATCTTCCTTTATGGCAAGAGAGGGGGGCACGCTTCCCGGAATGTAGGCGAGCCTCAGGTCTTCGGGGGAGTTGATATTGATGGTGGGGTACATCTTGATTTTCCCCTTGGCCTTTCTATGCAGTTCCATCGCTCGAGTTTTGTCAACAGGCATGTTCGGGAAACCTCCTTACGGAGCAATAAGCCATCTTCGGAATTTCCTGACGGCAAAGGTCCATTTCATGATATCAGGAAAAACCTTTACTGCGAACGCGCGGCAGGTCAAAAATTTGCATGCGACGGCAGCCGGATTTCAAGGGTTTCTATATCAACGAGCATCCCATCTTGTGCGGCTACGACTCTTGACCTTCCCTTTCCGATATTTTCGGCGATCAGTTCGGGGCCCTGCTTCAGGACACCCCTTCCAAAATGAGTCAATATCGTCAGCTCTGGGGTGAGCCTTTCAACGACAGCAGCCACATGCTCCGGTGCCAGGTGATCTAGATTGTCCCGCCCCCTGGCCAGGGTCATGTTGACCACCAGAAGCTTACAGCCGCTGAATGATTCCACCCATTCCCTATCATATCTCGTATCGGAAACAAGCCCCCAAAGAGGTATCCCCTCTTCTGTGAACACCAGGCCATAACATTCCACTCCGTGATGGATGAGCGGAACAGCGCGTACAGAACGACTACCGCCAAGTTTATTTCGGGATTCCTTTTTCCATGTACCGAGACGGCGCACTTTCTCCTGTAAGTACTTGTAGAGAACCGGTTCACTTTCTCCCAGGGTGTCTGAAGGAAGCAGCACGGTACCGCGTTTTTTAGATCCTCCGCTGGTCATTGTTTCGGTAAGGACATTGAGGTCCGTCGTGTGGTCAAGATGTTTGTGGGTCACGAGGATCGCCTCGAGAGTCTCGGGATCCAGCGGGGGATTGTGTTGACGCATTCTTACCAGAGAGCCCGGGCCCGGATCTATCGCCACGGGAAAACCTTTCCAGTTGAACCAGAGCCCGCCGGAAGCCCGGAGCTGATGCATGATTGTAAAGCGGCTTCCACCGGTTCCGAGAAAAATCAGCGATGTTTTTTCGGCGCCCATAAAGGTCGTTCCAGTCTATTTGAAGAAA
Source organism: Thermovirgaceae bacterium (assembly GCA_049974925.1). Lineage (GTDB taxonomy): Bacteria > Synergistota > Synergistia > Synergistales > Thermovirgaceae > UBA1876. Next base: position 4,530 of record JBNGDE010000084.1, read on the forward strand.
GGAAGCATTGTCTTGAAAGCGGACGTGCCCGCCTTGCGAAGCAATCTGTAGACGATGGACTCTGTGGGTGCGACGAAGGCGCCGAGGCCCCGAAGGATTTGCATGGCTTCGTTGTGATGTTCGTTCTTCCGGCTCGAACAGGCATCTGAAGCAACGTAAACCCTGTATTCCTTGGACAGAAGGTCCGAAGCAGTCTGCAAGACACAAATATGGCTTTCTATTCCCGCCAGGATGACATGATCCCTGCCGGCAAAACGGAAAAAGGTCTCAAAATCCGGTTCGTCACAGCAGGAAAAATGAACCTTTTCGAACCGCCTTTTATCCTCAGGCATGGCTTCCAAAATCTCCGGGACCGTTGCTCCCAGCCCTTGTGGGTAGTGTTCCGTATATTTGACAGGGATTTGCAACGTTTCGCATGCTTTGAGGAGGGTCCGGACATTCCGAGTGGTTTTGCTGTCATCGCACACGACCGGAAGCAGCTTTTCTTGAAAATCGATAAGGAGGAACTGACTCTTGCCTGCTTCAAGATCAAAATGTTTCATGGAAATCACCTCGTTTTTGGCGGGTTTTCTTGATATTTCCCATTATAAGCCATTTTATCGGCCGATTGCTGCAGGTGCTGGTGTATTTGTGTGGACTTTATGATATGCTCGGTAAATTCGAAAGACAAAGGAGGTGCGTTGTGTGAACCGAAAGAAAGAGGAACATCCCGAAAAGGGTCCAGGGAACGGAGAAAAGGAGATGACCGTCGGAGATCTCCTGAAAGCCATGTCCGGCCCTACACAACCGCCTTTTATCATCAGGCTCGTTTCTGTTGTCCAGGACTGGATGGCTAATGTCATGTACCCCGATGCTGACGGGCAGACTGATGACTTCTTCCAGTCTTATGCGGACAGGAAGATTGCGGATCCGGAAAACCTCTTCGGTCAGCTTGAATGGATGGAACGCAACGCCGACCTATTGCCGGCATTCTATTCCCCGGTGGGGCATGAGGATGTGGTTGTCCTCTGTGTGGGCCCCATCGATTTTGACGAAGGGATGCGGATGACCGTGGACCACGCAGCCCTTTTCGGACGCGCCACCTGCAAAAGGGTCTGGCTCATCAGCGATAGCTGGATGATCGGCGAGGTCGCAAGGTATGCGCAACATATCAAGGCCCTGGAAATGTACGGTGTGCAATTGCGATTTTTGCTTGTGACGCCTTGGGGGTGGGTGGAAATACCCATTGCTGGTGAAGGGGCCGAAAACGGTCTGAATCGCAGTGACGGGTGGTCAACAGGCGGCAACAATATGCTACGCTTCAAAAGACGCGACGAAAGCTAATTTTCGGCTTGGTAAAAACCGAAAACAGGAAAAAGGGTTGGAGGGAATTCCCTCCAACCCTTTTTTAGTTTGCCCAGCGTGGCGAGTCCATCCGGTCTGCTGGAAGAAGCAGGCGTCACCCC
>JBNGDE010000085.1:0-5705 GCA_049974925.1 Thermovirgaceae bacterium
ATTTTCGCCCGGCAGGGTTTTCTGTCGGGTTTTTTGTTGCCCGGAAAGCCCTCCTTGTCGAGCCTTGCTTTGAGGTCCAATGAAAATATTGATCTGATAAAATGTAGTCTATGGTGATTGCCTGATGCGAGATTGGCGACAACGGGCGAAACACATGGTCGAAACACAGCTCGTTCCAAGAGGCGTAAGGCGGGAGGAAGTCCTGAGAGCCTGCATGGATGTCCCGAGACACCTGTTTGTCCGGACACAGGACGAAAGCTTCGCCTACGAGGATTATCCATTGCCGATAGGTTACGGGCAGACGATCTCGCAACCCTACATGGTCGGAAGAATGACGGAATTGCTGGATGTGTCCCCCGGCCTGAAGGTCCTTGAGGTCGGGACCGGATCCGGTTACCAGGCAGCCATCCTTGCAGAGCTCGGCGCTGATGTTTATACCGTCGAACGAATTCCGGCCCTGGCCCGTCAGGCGCAAAAGAACCTTAGATCCGCCGGATATGACGTGGTTGTCAGGTTTTCTGATGGATGCGGGGGGCTCAGGGAATTCGCTCCCTACGACCGGGTCCTCGTGACGGCCGCAGCCGACAGGGTGCACCCCGAGTGGGAAGAGCAGCTTGCAGAGGGTGGAAAGATCCTGGTACCGATACGGGTCTCATTCGGAACGGAACGGCTGCTTTTGAGGGCAAAGAAGTCAACCGGATTCGAAGACGCCTGGTACGATTACTGTCGTTTTGTCCCGTTGCTTTCGGGACTCGAAGGCGAGGATGACAACGGCGACGGACGCGGACGGACCGAAAATTTTTCTGAAGATGGGGAATGAGCATGCTACGCACCTTTCGCATGTGTTTTCTGATACTCTTTGTTTTCTCGAGCTGTGTCGTCGTCCTCTGCTCTCCGGTTTCTGTTCTCGCCCTTTCGGAAGAAAGGGGAACCTGGCTGCGTTTGCCTGTACCCCTCGGCCAGCGCTTGGTGACCACTTATATTCATTCAGTCCAAAAGACGCCCGTTGAAGATGAATACGTGGTATCCGGCGGCTGGATCTGGCAATGGCAGGAACGCGTCAAATCCCATAACGCAGGACTTCCCGTCGACTCCCCCCGAAACGGTTCTTTCAAAACAGATCCGGACTGGTTCATTTTCCGCGGGGGAAGGATGAGATGGAGAACGCTGCTTTTGAGAGTCGGAACGGAGCGGCTTGGTCAAAACAGGATCGATTTTGCCGCCCCCTGGGAAGAGGTGTCCTACGAACTGTTCAGGGTGCTGCCGGAAAGGGTCCTTTCCCTGCAATTGTATGATCTTCCCCTTGTGGAAGGACTGATCCGTCGGAGTATACCCGTCTGGTAAGCTGCTGTGATACAATCGATCCGGCATTTTCCCGAAAAGTTTCAAAATTCAACGACTCAGACAGTTACGAAAGCGACGCGAAAACGTGATTTGGAGGGATAAACGTGACCGAAGAAAACAGGAATCACGAATCAAAAGACCAGGTACCTTCCGGCAACCCGGCTTCGGGAATGCCGCTGCCTGAGGAAATCGACCTCGATGAACTTCGGAGAAAGTTCGATACCGAGGCGAACACGCGATTTCTCGAAGGCTGGCAGGCTGTCCTCGTCGCGGCCCTTGCCATAGGCCTTTCGCTTTTCCATCTGTACACCTCGGGGTTCGGCCTTCTGCTGGCCATAAAGCAGAGGTCCGTGCACCTTGCACTGGTGCTGGTCCTCGTTTATCTGCTTTATCCCCCGAAAAAAAAGGGCGCGTCGGCGAAAATCCCATGGTATGATTTTGTTCTTGCCGGCCTCGCAGCCTATGCCGTCCTGTACCACGTGATCTTTTTCGACGAGCTTATCACGAGGTCCGGTCTGCCGACCACGATGGACCTGACGGCTGGTTTTATCGGGATTGTGTTGCTACTGGAGGCGACGAGAAGGGTTTCAAACCCCATATTGCCGGGCATAGCTATTTTCTTCCTGTTTTATTGCTATGCGGGAAGGCATTTCCCGGCGATGTTCGCCCACAGGGGTTTCAATGTCACCAGGATCCTCAACCACATGTACATGGGGACAGAGGGAATTTTCGGCATTCCGCTGGGGGTTTCGGCGACGTTTGTCTTCATGTTCATCCTGTTCGGGTCCTTCCTTGAACAGACGGGAATGGGGCGTTTCATCATCGACTTGTCAATGGCCCTCGCAGGTTGGTCCACGGGAGGCCCGGCCAAGGTGGCTGTCCTCAGTTCTGGTCTCATGGGGTCCATATCGGGATCTTCCGTTGCGAACGTCTGCACTACGGGGATGTTTACCATTCCGCTCATGAAAAGCGTGGGGTACAAGCCGTATTTTGCGGGTGCCGTTGAAGCGGTTGCATCAACGGGAGGACAGATCATGCCTCCTGTCATGGGTGCGGCGGCCTTCATTATGGCGGAGTTTCTCGGAGTTCCCTATCTTCATGTCGCCGCGGCGGCCATTGTTCCGGCTTTCCTGTATTATTTCGCCGTCATCATCCAGGTGCACCTTGAAGCCACCAGGCTCGGACTCAAGGGGCTTCCGCGTGCGCGACTCCCGAAAATAGGCCCGCTTCTGAAATCTCGGGGACATCTTCTTGTCCCCCTGGCAGGGATCATATACTTCCTGCTCTCGGGCTATACACCGCTGAAGGCGGCCTATTACGGAATTCTGCTTACGGTAGGTGTGTCCTTCCTCAACAAAGAGACCAGAATGACCATTCCGAAGCTGAAGGACGCGTTGTATTCAGGCGCCACCGGAGCCCTCGGTGTCGCCTGCGCCTGCGCCACGGTGGGAATTATCGTCGGGACGGCGACTTTGACGGGCCTTGGACTCAGGATTGCCAGTGCGATCATTGCCCTTTCAGGGGGCATCCTCATCGTCTCGCTACTGTTGACGATGGTGGCCTGCATTCTGCTTGGGGCGGGGCTACCGACGACGGCAAACTTTATCGTCACCAGCACCATGGCGGCGCCTGCATTGCTTCAACTTGGTGTGGCGCCCATGGCAGCGTACATGTTTGTCCTGTATTTCGGCATTGCCGCGGACCTGAGTCCGCCCGTTGCTCTCGCGGCCTATGCGGGTGCCGGCATTGCGGGATCTGAGCCTATGCGTACCGGGGCGACGGCGGTGAAGCTGGCATTGGCGGGCTTTTTGATCCCCTACATCTATGTCTTCAATCCAATGCTCGTTCTTGTCAATTTCGAGGCCTTCCCTTTTGTGGTATCTATTGCCACGGCCCTTCTGGGCGTCTTTCTTCTCGGGATGGGGTCCATCGGGTTTTACAAAGTCAAAATGGTCGGATGGCAGAGACTGCTCGCCATCGGCGGCGCGTTGACGCTTTTGGTGCCGGGCCTGGTATCCGACTCTATTGGTCTCGCGGTACTTGTCTCAATGCACCTGCTGCAGACAATCAAGGCGAAAAAAGCAATGGCGGCGAATTCCTGAAGAGGCTGATTCCGCCTCCGGCGGGTGTCTTCAGAAAGGTTCTGCTTTTTCGCGCGGAGCCGTCTCAAGGAGGCGGCTCCGTCGTACAATGAAGGGAGGCTATTTCCAGAATGTCCGAAGATTATAAAACGACCCTGAACCTTCCAAAAACGTCCTTCCCAATGAGGGCGAACCTGTCCAAGAGAGAACCGGAATGGCTGGATTTCTGGGACTCGGTGAAACTCTACGAGTCGCTCATGGAATCCAGAAAAGATGCCGAGACCTTTGTGCTTCACGACGGACCTCCCTATGCCAACGGCAACATCCACATCGGCACGGCCTTCAACAAGATCCTCAAGGACTTTATCCCGAAATACAAGTGGATGCGGGGATACCGCGCTCCCTATGTCCCGGGCTGGGATACCCACGGCCTGCCGATAGAGCTGAGGGTTCTCAAGGAACGCGGCGAGGACATGGAATCCGTCGAACCTGCGAGACTTCGGGATAACTGCATGGAATACGCCAAAACATACATTGATGTGCAGAGGGAGGAATTCAAGCGACTGGGAGTTCTGGGAGACTGGGAAAATCCTTATGTAACCTTCAAGGCCCAGTACGAGGCGGCGCAGATCGGGGCTTTTGCCGACATGGTGGAACGGGGGCTTGTTTATAAGGGAAAGAAACCCGTTTTCTGGTGCGTTGACTGCCAGACGGCACTGGCAGCGGCAGAAATTGAATATGAGGACGAGACCTCCCCCTCGATTTACGTGGCCTATCCCTTAATTGATGACCAGAACCGTTTTCCGGTGCTGGCTGGCAGAACGGTGAATGTGGCTGTCTGGACGACCACACCCTGGACCCTGCCGGCGAGCATGGCAATCGCGGTTCATCCCGGTCTGGATTACGTCTTTGTGAAGGCTTCCCACAATGGAGAGGTTTACCTTGTTGCTCAAGGTCTTCTTGAACAGGTTTCGAAGGAAACGGGCATCGCTTTCGGTGAACCTCTCCTGAAAGTCAAAGGCAGGGATCTAGAATACCTCAAGGCGAGACATCCCTTCTACGACGAAAGACTCGTGACGCTCGTTCTGGCTGAATATGTAGTTCTGGATCAGGGGACTGGCTGTGTTCATACGGCCCCGGGGCACGGCGTTGAAGACTATGAAACCGGGATCAGGTATGATCTCGAGGTCCTGAATCCCGTTGACGACAAGGGCGTTTTCCTGGATGACACGCCTCTGGTCGGCGGCCTTCCACTGGAAAAGGCCAATGAGCGCATTTTTGAAATTCTCGAGGAACGTGGTCGGCTTCTCGGGAGATTGAAGCTGCGTCACTCCTACCCACACTGTTGGAGATGCAAGAAGCCTGTCATCTTCCGGGCTACTGAACAATGGTTCGTCTCAGTCGATTCCTTCAGGAAAGAGGCCCTTGAAGAAATCGAGAAAGTCTCCTGGGTGCCCGACTGGGGGAAAGACCGCATTTCCAACATGGTCAGAGATCGTTCCGATTGGTGTATCAGCAGGCAACGTGTGTGGGGTGTGCCGATCCCTGCCTTCTACTGCAACGACTGCGGAAGTGTCATCGTAGATCCCGAGAGGATCAGACGTGTCCAGATGAAGGTGGCGGAGAACGGATCCAATTGCTGGTGGAAATTTTCTCCCCAGGAGCTTCTTGACAACCTGAACGTCTGTCCCGAATGCGGGAGCAAGAACCTCCGCAAGGAAATGGATATCATGGACGTCTGGTTCGACTCGGGCTGCAGCCACATAGCGGTTCTCGAAACCCGGAAGGACCTCAAGTGGCCTGCTGACCTCTACCTTGAGGGGAGCGACCAGCATCGGGGATGGTTCCAGACATCCTTGCTGACTTCTGTTGCGACCAGGGGCAGGGCCCCCTATGATTCCGTCTTGACCCATGGATTCATCGTGGACGGAGAAGGACGGAAAATGTCGAAATCCCTCGGAAACGTGATCGCCCCCCAGGAAATCATCAAACAGTACGGAGCGGATATCCTCCGTCTCTGGGTGGCTTCCACGGATTACCGGAACGACATCAGGATTTCCGAAAATATCCTGAAAAACCTTGTGGAATCCTATCGCAGGATCAGGAACACCCTCCGTTTCCTTTTGGGGAACCTCAGTGATTTCAATCCTGTTCAGGACGCGATAGCCTACGAGCGGATGCCCTCCCTCGACAGGTGGATCCTTTCCAGGCTGCAGCGGCTGATTGAGCGGGTGACGAAAGGTTATGACGAATATGCCTTTCATCTTCCGAGCTACAACA
>JBNGDE010000086.1:0-5637 GCA_049974925.1 Thermovirgaceae bacterium
GTCCTCCTGACAGCGGCCGGACTGGGCTTTCTGGGCCTCGGTGTTCAACCTCCCATTCCCGAATGGGGGGCCATGCTGAGCAGCGCAAGAATGTACCTGAGAACGGCTCCATTTGTGGCAGTCATCCCGGGGCTGGCGATCATGATCACCGTCATGGGGTTCAACTTTTTTGGTGACGGATTGCAGGATGCCTTGAACCCGAGGCTGAAGGAGTAGTGCCATGACAGAAAAAGACACCATTCTTGATGTCAGGGATCTCTCGACATGGTTTTACACTGAGGAAGGAATCGTCAAGGCTCTTGAGGGAGTGAGTTTTTCCCTCAAAAGAGGGGAACTGCTGGGCATTGTCGGAGAGACGGGATGCGGAAAGTCCGTCACTGCCTCGAGCATCATGAGATTGATCCCTCAGCCGCCGGGGAAAATTGTGAGCGGAGAAGTCCGGCTCGAAGACAGGGATCTCCTGCGGCTTGACGAGCACGAAATGCTGAGGATCAGGGGCTCGGAAATCGCCATGATCTTCCAGGATCCCATGAGCTATCTCAATCCTGTGCTCTCGGTAGGGTTTCAGGTTATGGAAGCCGTCATGGCCCATGGGGGTGTCCCGGAACAGCAAGCCAAAGAAAGGGCCGTGGAAATGTTTCGCAAGGTCAACCTTCCTGACCCGGAAAAATCGTTGGGTCGGTACCCGCACCAGTTTTCCGGGGGGATGAAACAGAGGGTCATGATTGCCATGGCCCTGGCCAATAACCCGAAACTTCTCATAGCCGATGAACCGACGACAGCCCTCGATGTCTCGATCCAGGCCCAGATCCTGTCTCTCATCAAACAGATGCAGGAGGAGTTCGGCAGCAGCGTCATCATCATTTCCCACGATCTGGGGGTCATCGCGACGATGGCGGAAAAGGTGGCCGTCATGTATGCCGGCGGGATTGTCGAGTACGGTACGGTGACGGACATTTTCGAAAACCCCCTTCATCCCTATACCCGGGGGCTGATCGGAGCTATTCCCCGCCTGGACAAGGACCAGGAGTACCTTGAAATCATCCCCGGCAACCTCCCAAACCTGTTGAATTTGCCGGCGGGCTGCAAGTTCCGTGAACGTTGTCCCATCGCGATGGATATCTGCAGCGAGGTCCGGCCTCCAGTAATCAAGGTCGAAGAAGGACACGAGGTGGCTTGCCATGCCTATTCTTGAAGCCCGGAACCTCAAAAAGTATTTCCCCGTGGACAGGGGTATCATTTTCCCGAAAATTGTCGGACACGTTCGGGCCGTCGATGGAATCTCCTTTTCCGTGGAAGAGGGACAGACTCTCGGTATCGTCGGAGAATCGGGGAGCGGAAAAACTACTTTGGGACTTCTGGTCATGCGTCTTTTGCGGTTGACATCGGGAGACATTCTTTACAGGGGAGAAAGCATAACCGACCTTGAGGGAGAGAAAAAACGCCTTTTTCGTCGAAAGGCACAGATCGTTTTTCAGGATCCCTTCTCTTCCCTGAACCCGCGAATGATTATCAGGGATATCATCGGCCGTGCTCTCAAAGTGCAGGGAATCGTCGACAGGCAGGAAATCGTTGACCGGGTCCGGAAGGTGCTTCAGGAGGTGGGCCTGAGAGAGGAGCATTTGAGCCGCTACCCACATGAATTCTCTGGAGGTCAAAGGCAGCGGATCGCCGTGGCCAGGGCCCTGGTAACGAATCCTGATTTTATCCTGCTTGATGAACCCACCTCCGCCCTTGACGTCTCCGTTCAGGCACAGATCCTGAACATGTTGAAAAAACTCCAGAAAGAGAAAAACCTTACGTATTTGTTTATCACTCATGATCTGAGCGTGGTCAAGCACATGAGCCACCAGGTGCTCGTCGTCTATCTGGGAAGGGCGATGGAGTATGCGCAGAAGCGTGAGATTTTTTCGGAACCCCTTCATCCCTATACCAGGGCTTTGCTCAAGAGCATACCGAAACCGGCGGTTACCGGTGAAAGCATCGCCGAAAAGGTCATCAAGGGGGATATCCCCAGTCCCATGGAGATGCCCTCGGGGTGCCGTTTTCACACGAGATGTCCTTTGGCTGATGACGAGTGCAGGCAGAAGGAACCGGCCTGGCGCGAAATCCGCACCGGTCATTTCGTGGCGTGTCACAAGGTATGATGCGCGGCGCATCGATGGGAGGAAACCATGAGGACTCGTATCGTCAATGGATATGTGATTGATCCGGGCACCGGCAGGGAAGGCTCCATGGATTTGGTGATGGAGGAAGGATTCATAAAAACCATAGGCGGGACACATGGGAAGGGAGCCCCGGAGGAAGTGGTCGACGCAAGGGGGTGTTGCATCGTGCCCGGTTTCGTCGATCTCCAGGTGAATCCAGGAAAGGGCATCAGGCACATTGCCGATATATTGCCCCTCAGGGGGATAACGACAGGTGTTTTCATGCCTTGTACCTTGACTTCAGGTGAACCGCTTATGGATGCCTGTGGAGGTCCCGACGGATTTGTTGCCGCCTGCGGCGGCCAGGCCTGCAACATCGTTCCTTCCCTTCCCGTCGTGCCTGAGGATGCTGTGGGGCACGATGCGTATGAAAAGCTCCGTGTTCCGTCCAGGGATGTGAAAAATTCCGTGGAGAAGGCCATAGAGCAGGGATTTGGCGCCATAGGTGAAGCAATCCTGTCCCTTGGTGGTCCGGCCCATGTCAGTAGTGAAATCTGCGAGGATTTTCTGGATCTTCTCCTGGACGCCACTTCTGAAACGGGAATTCCCGTTCAGGTACACACCGGACTGGGGCTTACGGGAATCAAGAAGGCCCTGGAGGTTTCCTCCGGCAGGCCAATGCATCTCTGTCACGTGGGCAGCACCTGTGCAGGAGACGACATCCACGAAGTGATGAGGCTTCTCGCGGCCCATCCTTTGGTTACTTCAGACACCCACCTGTCGGAAGTGGCAGGTTCGACCTCCAGAAACAGCGATCTCGTCCGGAGATACTTCGAAAAAGGGCGGGTAGTCAAAGTCGATGCGGCAAGCTTTGATGCCGTACCCGTGAATGATCTGGAGAATACGGAACCGCCGTTTTATTACGGGAAGGACAATCTTTTCACGAACAATCTCGTCTGTGCCGTCTCGCAGTGCGTGGACGCCATCGAGTCCGACGAGCTGGGAGACGGCATCCGGTCGAGCATCTTGCTCAAAAACGTCCTGCGGCTTGTCAACACGATCATTCTCGAGGACCAGAAAATGGATTTACTGAGGCGGCTGGTGCGGAAGATGACCATAAGGCCTGCGGAGATCCTCAAGATACAGAGAGGGGTTCTCACAGAGGGGGCGGCTGCCGATGTCGTGGCCATTGATCTCGAAAATGAAGATGTCCGGCACGTCTGGGTGAACGGATGCCACGTGGTTGCCGACGGATGCCTGACGGGAGAGCGCCGGGGGATGGCGCTCTCTTTTGCTGAATTTTGCAGGGGGAATGAGTAATGTCGAGCCTTTTGATCCGCGGTGGTCACATCTATGCCCCGGAAGACAGCGGTGTTCTGGATGTCCTGACAATCGGAGGCACGATAGCTGCAATGGCGCCCAGGATTGATGCGGACACCCTGCAGGGGTTGTTCAAGGACATGGAGCTGATCGATGCCTCAAACACCTTGGTAATACCAGGTTTCGTGGATCAACACGTCCACATGAACGGCGGTGGCGGTGAAGGCGGACCGGTGAACAGAACACCGGAAACACAAATCGACGAATACGCCACAGGCAGTGTCACGTCAGCCATTGGACTCTTGGGTACAGATTCAGTCGGTCGTTCATTGGAAAGCCTGCTGATGAAGGCAAAATCTCTCGAATCGGCGGGGATCAGCACGTGGATAATGAGTGGTTCATATGAGTGGCCTTCCGCAACGATTACCGGAAGCGTGAAACGTGACCTCGCCCTGGTCGACAAGGTCATCGGTGTCAAGATTGCCCTTTCCGACCACCGTTCGAGCCATCCTCATGTCCAGTCCCTGCGCGCTCTTCTCTCGGAGGTCAGGCTGGCGGGGATTACCTCTGGCAAAGCTGGCATTGTAGCGGTTCATGTGGGGGATGAAAAAAGCGGTCTTGCTCCCTTGCTGCAGGCTCTTGAAGGGACGGACATCCCGATCACTCAATTTGCGCCGACGCATCTGGCCAGAAGCGGGCGACTGCTGTCCGAGGCCGTGGAATTTGCGAGAAAGGGCGGTTACGTCGATTTTACATGCCGTGGAGATGGGACCAGGGAGGCAATCTGGCATGCCCTTCGACAGGGGGTCCCGATAGATCGGATTACCGTGAGCAGCGACGGACACGGCTCCCGGCCGGTCTTTGATGAAGAAGGAGAACTCAAAGGGATCTCGATGCATGACCTCTCGGGCATCCACAGGCTTTTCCGTGCTCTTTTGGATTCATCGACAACATCTGTTTCCGATGCGGTCAGAATCTGTTCCACAAACGCCGCAAGACACTACCGGCTGGAGGGAAAAGGCACGCTGATGCCGGGGAGCAGCGCCGACATGGTTATCCTTAAAAACGACGGATATGAAATACGGGATGTCATCTCCCGGGGCGAGGTCCTCGTGAGATCATCAAGAATACAAAGACTGCCGCGCTTCCAGCAAGGGAATCCGTAAGAACAAGGAAGGAGGGAGGCGGAGGAAAAAGCGAAGCGGGAAACGAAACGAAACGAAAGCAAAAGGAGAACAGCCAATCCAGGAACAATGGAGGGATGAGGCATGAGAACCACCATGAGAATTTTGTTCGCGGCCTTGGCCGTCGTCATGTTTTCTTTCACGGCGGCAGGAGCACAGACTATGACCATCGGAATGGGCGTTGAGCCTGTCAAGGTAGACCCTGCTGACATTTCAGACAACCCGTCGGAAACGATCTGCCACCACATCTACGACAATCTGATCGGGTTCAAAAAAGGGACCCTTGAACTGGAGAATCGCCTTGCCGAGAGTTACGAGATTTCCGAGGACGGAAAGACCTGGGTGTTCAAGCTCAAGGAAGGAATATCTTTTCACAGCGGGAACCCCTTCAATGCAGAAGCCGTGAAACATCACTTCGACAGGGTCCTGACGCAGAAACTCAACAGATCCTCCCTTTACACCCCTGTTATCGACAGTGTGGAAGTGCTGGACGATTACACCGTGCAATTCAATCTGAAGATGTCTTTCGGTCCTTTCCCCTACATTCTGGCACATACGGCAGGCACCATTGTCGACCCAGCTTCCTTCGATGAGGAAGGGAACCTCGTGAATCCGTCAGGCACAGGTCCCTTCAAATTCGAAAACTGGGAAAAAGGTGAGCAGATCACCCTTGTTGCCAACGAAAACTACTTCAAGGGCGCGCCGAAGGTCGAGAAGATCGTCTGGAAAATCATCCCCGAGGATACCACCAGGACGATGATGCTTGAGACAGGGGAACTTGACGTGGCAGAGAGACTTTCAACCTACGAGGTCGAAAGGATCAGGGAACTTGAAGGATTGAACGTCTACTCTGCGAATTCGCTCAGGGTCATGTACATAGGGCTGAGTCTGAACAACCCGATTCTCGCCGATCAGAAGGTTCGTCAGGCTGTCGCCTATGCCATCGACAGGGAAGCCATCAGCAAAACCATCATGGGAGGATATGC
>JBNGDE010000087.1:0-5635 GCA_049974925.1 Thermovirgaceae bacterium
CGTCATACAGTGCGCCCTTTATTTCCGTGAAAAGGGGAGCTGCCGCTCCAAAGCCGGCTGCCCGGTCGCAAACGGCGATGTTTTTGGCTTTTTTGAGAACATCGACAATATCCTTTGCCGGGAAGGGCCGGAACATGCGGATTCGCAGGCAGCCTACGTTGTGTCCCTTTTCCCTGAGCGCATCGACGGTTTCCTTGGCTGCGCCCGTTGCAGAGGACATGATAACCATGATGTGCTCAGCGTCATCAGTCCTGTACCCCTCGACGACGGGATATTTCCTTCCCGTAAGTGCTGCGAATTCCTCGGAAACCTCTTCGTAGACTTTTCTGACATTCTTCATGGCCTCGATCTGCTGGCGCTTGATCTCAAAATAGTAGTCCGTAAGCGCCAGAGATCCGTAGGCTACCGGATTTTTTATATCCAAAAGAGAATTGACTGGTTGCCTTTCACCGATGAATTTCGTGACTTGTTCATCGTCAAGAAATTCTACCGGTTCGAAGCAGTGGCTTGTGATGAACCCGTCCTGGCAAACGAACACGGGGAGAAGAACATCCTTGTGTTCCGCCACACGGACGGACATGATCATCGAGTCGTAGACTTCCTGACCATCTTCACAGTAAAGCTGGATCCACGAGGAATCACGTTCCGCCATGCTGTCGCTGTGGTCACAGTGAATGTTGATTGGAGCTCCCAGGGACCTGTTGACAAGGGCGAAGACAATGGGAGCCCTGTAAGATGCGACGATAGGGAAAATCTCGTGCATGAGGGCCACGCCGTTGGCGCTGGAGGCTGTCATGACCCTGGCTCCGGAGATCGAAGCGGCGAGGCACGCACTGATCGCGGAATGTTCACTTTCGACGGTAACCAGGTTCGTATCGACGACGCCGTCGGCGACGAATTCAGAAAATTTCATGGGAATATCCGTCGACGGAGTAATGGGGTATGCGGCCACAACATCGGGATTTATTTGCCGCATGGCTTCGGCGACAGCCCAGTTGCCTGAGGTGATATCCTTTCGAGGCATACGTATCACATCCTTCTTCGCGTTCTTTACTCTTCGAGGAATTCGGATTCAGGCCGCATCTCGATTGCCTTTTTCGGGCAAACGGCGGCGCACAGCCCGCAACCCTTGCAGTAAAAATAGTCTATGCCAGTCATCTTGCCTTCTTCATTTGCCTTGATGGACCTGTCGGGGCACTGGATCCAGCACTGCAGGCAGTGAATGCATTTACTCTCGTCCCAAACTGGCCGCATGCTGCGCCATTGTCCTGTTTCGACTTCCTCGGCTGTAGAAGCAGGTACCGTTGTCGCAAGAGGAAGTTCCTTCCAGCCTTTCAGTTTCATGCTTCCTGCACCTCCTCATAACCTCGCCTGATTGCGTTGAGGTTCGCCTGCAAAACCTTTTCGGGGAGCTTTGCCCCCATCTTTGTCCTGAAATGCTCGATGAAGGCATCGACCGAAATATCTTCAAAGATCCTGGCCACTGCACCGAGCATAGGTGTATTCGGACGGTTCTGCCCGAACTCTTCGAGGGTAATCCCCGTAGCATCCACCGTCATAACCTTCGCTGAGGCGGGCAATCCAAGCTGTTTCTTGATTTGTTCAGGCGCTTTCGTCGAGTTGATGATGTAGACCGTATTCTCCTTTCCTCCTTCTGTGGGGTTGACGGCATCCAGAAGGGTTGGGTCAATGACCATCACCACATCGGGATTAAGAACGCCGGACCTGACACGGATGGGTTCTTCGGAAATCCTGTTGTAGGCCTTCATGGGAGCTCCCTGCCGCTCAGCTCCGTATTCGGGAAAAGCCTGTGCGAATTTTCCTGATTCAAACAAGACTTCGGACAAGATGGCGGAACCGGTTTTTGCCCCCTGGCCACCTCGTCCATGCCATCGGATTTCGATGACTTTCGACATGTATTTCCCCTCCTTTTGAATGACCTTTGCAATTCCTGCCGGATCAAAACTGCAGACTGACACAAACAGTATTTTTACCTTTCATAGTACCATAGGGATGTAGATGTAATCGAAAGACTCCAATAGAAAACTTCGCTGGCTGGCCATGTAGAATATTCGAGCCGAGCAGGGAAGGTTGAAAGACACATCGATTTGCGAAAATTTAAAAAAATGACACACCAACCATGTATATTGTATGGAGAACACTCATTTCGTCAAGGTAGTCCGAATAAAACGGGGTGGTAACAGACATGAAAGCAGGCATCATTTTGAACACAGAACCTGAAAAATCAGTCAAAGCCTGTCTCGAAAAACACATGGGAGATTCTGTGATCGGAGAGATCGGTTTTGGTAACGGCGAGTTCCTGGTGCATCTTGCGAAAAGCGCTCCGGAAACGCTCTTTTTCGGATTAGAGGTTTCCAAAACTTGCATTTTGAAATGCTTCAATAGGGCCGAAACGGAAGGGCTGCAGAACCTTAGGCTGCTTGAAGGGGACGCCCGTTTCCTTTTGCGGGAGTGCTTCCCTGATTCTGTTTTCGATGTGCTTTATATGAATTTCCCTTGTCCATGGCCGAAGAAAAAACACGAGAAACGGCGGGTAACGGCAGGAACGTTTCCTGACGTGCTGGCATCGGTCCTGAAAAACGGCGGGTTCTTTGAAATCGCCACTGATGATGAAGCCTATGCCGCTGAAGCGGAAAAAACGCTTCACAGTCATCCGGCCATTACCTGCGAGGACCATGAGATTAATCCGGAAAGAGCGGTCATGACCAAGTACGAGAGGAAATGGACGGCTGCGGAAAAGACAATCCATGTGATACGATTCCGAAAGATACGATCATGGACGGTGAAACGGATACACGAAGGGAGCGGACAAATGCACCTGGAATACAATGGCCCTGTACCCGACTTGAATACTCTCGGGCAACTTCATGACGAGCAAGGTGGAGAAAAAGACTGCCGCTGGGTCTTCAAAAACTCGTATTGGGGATCAGACGGGACCTTTCTTCTCGAAACAATAACTTCTGACGGCGAATTCCGTCAACATTTTTTCATGAAAATCGTCCCCCGAAGTGGAGGCGTCCTGGTGAAGCTGGACCCTGCCACAAGACCTTTTATCACACCCTCAGTTAAGAGTGCAATGCAGGATCTCGTCCTCATGCTCGAAAAAGGAGTAAGGCAATGAGGGGATACGGAATGTATCCGATCGGATTTGTCAGATCGGGGATCAAGGTGCCGCAACCGCCTGAAGACTTCCGCCGGGCTACATCGGTCGTTGAAATTGAAGAAACCTATCGCGATGCTCTCGAGGGAATTGGGAAAGGACAGTCGATCCTGGTACTTTTCGTGTTCCACAAAAGCAAGGGGTTCTCAATGAAAATTCACCCGCGGGGCGACGTGAACCGCCCGGTTAGAGGATTATTTTCCACTTGCAGTCCAGCGAGAGTGAATCCTGTCGGGGTAACGCCCGTGGAGGTTCTGGAAATCGACGGCTGTCGTCTTACCGTCAAGGGACTTGACGCCATAGATGGAACACCCGTTATTGACATCAAACCCTACATTTGGGAGCACCTAGAAGAATGGGAAGGAAGTCGGTGAAAAATCACGCAAGGATTGCGCCCGACCCCTGGAAAAGTTGTTATGGCGTTGTTTCAAATTCTCGGCTCCGTTGAGGCGTGCAAGGTTCTGGAACTTTTCGCCGGAACCGGGCGAATCACCGACAAGGCACTGGCCGGTGGTGCGGCATCGGTGCACCTTGTGGAGAAATCACGGCAAGAAGTTACGAAACTGAAACAGAAATTGAAAACCCGCGAAAACGTCCTGATTTACGGCATGGATGTCAGGCGTGCCGTACCGTTTCTTAAAAAGAGGGGTAACCGGTATGATCTTGTTTTTGCGGATCCTCCCTACGAAAAGGGCTGGGTGGAATGGCTGACGATTGCCGCGGCGGATGATATCGCCGAAATTCTGGAGGTCAACGGACTGATGGTCATTGAACATTCCATCCGGGAAAAAGTACCTGAAGACGGGGCACGTAGCCTGGCACTTTTTCAAACACGACGGTACGGCGATACGTGCCTGTCATTTTTCGTCAGGACGCAAGAAAGGAGGGAAAGGCGTGATTCATCGGGCGATCTATCCGGGCTCCTTTGATCCGATCACGAACGGACACATATACATCGCCGAACGCGCGGCGGCCATCTTCGACGAACTCATCGTGGGAGTACTCCAGAACAGAAACAAGAACTACACTTTCAATATTGATGAACGTCAGGCTATGAACAGGGAAGCCTTGAGTCATCTGCCAAATGTGCGTGTGAAGTCTTTCGAGGGCCTTCTTGTCGATTTCATGCGCGCCGAACAATGCAGGGTCATTATCAGGGGATTGCGGGCACTCTCGGACTTTGAATATGAATTCCAGCTTGCGCTTATGAACCGGCAGCTTGCCCCGGAAATAGAAACTTTCTTCATTGTCACCGATGCTAAGTATTCCTACCTTTCAAGCAGCATGATCAAGGAAGTTTTTCACTTCGGGGGATCCATACAGGACATGGTTCCGCCCGGCGTGTACCGGAGGCTGAGAGAGCGATTCCCTCCAAAAACCATTACCGGCTGAACAAAACCGGCGGTGCGATCCGCTCCCTGCCGGGTTCAGGTAAATCGACAAGGTTTTCCCACAAGCCGCAGGCCCTGTATTCGATTTCTGCAACGGTCTTCCTGAAAGGATCCCTGAAATCCTTGTGCCGGAACAAAACCGGCAGTGAAGCCGTATTTTTCATGTCACGAAGAAGTTTTTTGCCCGATTCGTTCATTCCGAGGACCCGTATATAAGGTGGTGATGTCTTCTGGGCCATGCGGTTGTCCTCGTGGCGCAATCCCAAAAGGATATGGACCAGATGCCTTTGTATCCGCCCACGGGGATATCGTTTGCTGACACATGATTCCACAAACTCTCCCAGGGATGTGGACCTTTTCGCCATTTCAAGTATGCGGTGCTCAAGACCCTCGGACATCTCCGCGTAACGCCTGATTTCCGCAGCGTCGAGGCGAATGATTACGGACCTCAGAATGCGCCAGTAATACGTCTCAGAAAGGAGGCATCGTCCCTGCCTGATGTCCCGTGCTATAAGCCGGGCACTTTCTTCGGGAAGGGTTTTGAGGATCCCCATCTGTTTTTCCCTGAGGGCTCGCCGTATGGCGGTGGCACTTGGCAGAAAACCCGTTTTGGTGCTATGGTATGCTTCACCGAGGCGCTGCACCGGAAGAGGCTTGATGGAATATGCTTTTTCGCGCAAGCGCAGCAGGTAGGAAAAAGCCAGCGTGTTGTTGGGTTTCGAAAGAATGCTTTTTGCCCCCGGGAAAAGAGATTCTGCGGCAAGAGATCGTGCCTCTGCGTAAGAAAGGCCGTTTTTCAGATGGTCTGCAAGGGCTTTTTTAAAAGTATCAGGCTCCCGGAGCAAAACATCCAGCAGCTTTTCGTCCACCTTTTCGGGCGTTTCCATCCCGAAGCAAAGGTGCGTCACAAGACCTGTGGAAGCAAGCAAGTCCACCGCGCCGGCTGCAAAAACTCCGGCGTTGTGGGAGGAATACAGGGCAGGAAGCTCAATGACGAGATCCGCTCCGTGGGCAAGGGCCATTTCGGTCCTCGTCCGTTTATCGAGAAAGGCCGGTTCCCCCC
>JBNGDE010000088.1:0-5233 GCA_049974925.1 Thermovirgaceae bacterium
TCAACATGGTGATCGTGCCCTTTTCGAGGGTCATTGTCAGGTTGTTGACGGCCGTCTTTTCACCGAAACGTTTGGTGATGTTTTTATATTCGATCATGGTCTCTTCTCACTCCCTGTCCACTCTGAGTCCACGTGGGGTCAGCCAGGTTTCGAGCCGCATGAAAAACCAGTTTACGCCGATCCCGAGGGCCGAGACAAGCACGGCCCCTGTCAGGACCATGGGAAAGTGTGAGCGGGCTATCCCCGAAAAGATGAAAAAGCCCAGTCCGCCGGCTCCGACGAGGGTGGCGAAGGTTGCGACGCTTACGCCCAGGACCACGGAGGTCCTGACGCCGGCCATGATAACCGGGATGGAAAGGGGGATGCGGATCTTCCAGAGGGTCTGCCGTTTCGACAGCCCCATGCCCTTGGCCGCTTCCAGTACGCCTTCGGAGACGCTGTTGAGGGCCGTATAGGTGTTCCGCGTGATGGGCAGAAGGGAGTAGATGGTTATGGCGGTGACTGCCGGAACGAGGCCCAGCCCCATGCCCCATGGCGCGAAGGCTACGACCATGATTCCAAAAAGCGCCAGGCTGGGGATCGTCATGAGCACCCCCGCAATATAAATGACGATCCTTGCGAGTCGCGGTCTGGGCGATATGAAGATCCCGATGGGCACACTTACAAGTATTGAAATGGGGATGCTTATTCCAATGATCTTGAGATGCTGCAGGAATTCCAGAAGGATCCTTTCGTTGTAGTACTTGAAAAACGTGGAGATGTCGATGGGTATCGCCTCCCCTGGTTTTGGAATCAAAAAAACTTCCGCGAGGGTCTCCGTCGTGATGACGGGGGACCATGTCTTGAAAGGACAGGAAACCTGTTGACACGTGCTGTTGTTTCCATGTCACTGCAGTTTAAAGCGGAAAGGTAAAATTGTTCTGGTTTCAAAAGTGTGAAGGAATCGCCATAAATGTCCTTTCAAGCGCTGTCATTATCATGACCCATCGTGCGCAGAAAAGGGCCAGAAAGACAGAAGAAGCCGCCAGGAGTACTCCTGGCAGCTTTTCATTATAGCATATTATTCGCTCTAGCACATAAACGTTACGCTTCTGCGAAGCGCGAAGGTGGTGAAAAAGGGCGCTTATGCCGGCAATTTCCGCTTGCCCCACCGGGCGACCATGTCGGCTACCGTTTCAGGTTGCTCGAAGACTTTCTCGAAAATGCTGTAATAAAAGCACTCTTCGGCAGATCTCAACTGAACCTGGGGTCTGGTGTCACGGAACTTCTTCCAGGAGTCCCCCGGGAAGGCCTTTGCAGCGATATTCCCCAGCAGGCCGATGACGCCGCTGCCTTCGTCGAACTGTTCCTTCTTTCTCCACGCAATCCCTTCGGGGAGTTCCTCCTCAAAGGCTTTTCGGAGAATCCATTTTTCAACGGGCGGATCGCCTTTCAGTTTCAGGTGAGGGGGGATCCTTTGGCCAAGGGCGATCATCTCGCCGTCAAGGAAAGGCGAACGTCCTTCCAGGGAATGGGACAGCGTCATCCTGTCTATGCGCTGCAGCCCGACGTTGTGAAGCCCTTCAAGCGAGGCCCGCAGTTCCCGGGCCAGGATTTCCGGCTTGTCGATGTCCTTGTAGTAGGTATACCCTGCAAAGAGTTCATCGGCGCCTTCTCCTGTGAGAATGACCTTGACGTAGCGTGCGGCCAGCATGGATGTGAAGTAGCAGGGCACGGAGCTCCTCACGAGATCCTGGTCGAAGGATTCCAGTTTGGAGATGATCATGGGCAGATGATCTGCGATGTCATTTTCGGTCAGTTCGTAGACGTGATGAATCGTGCCGAGATGATCTGCCATTTCCTTTGCGGCCTTGAAGTCCGGGCTGTCCGGTGTCCCCGTCGTGAAGGAATGCATCAAAGACAGGTGCTGTGCCGCCAGGGCGGCGATGATGCTGCTGTCAAGTCCACCCGAGAGGAAAACTCCTACGGGAACGTCACTCATCAGATGTTTTTCCACTGATTTCTTGAGGGTCTTCCTGATTTTGCCGACCAGGACATCTTCATCGGCCTCGACTTCCGGTCTGACCTCGGGGATTTCGTAATAACTGTGGAAACCGTACTCGGAGTGAAACCAGGTGCCTGTGGAAAATTCTGTAATTTCTCTGACGTTGTGGGGGAAGCTCTGGATTTCGGAAGAAAAGTGGAAAACTCCCTTTTCATCCTTTCCGTAGTAGAGGGGCTTGATCCCGATGGGGTCCCTGGCGAGAAAAAGGAAATCTCCGTCGGTAATGCAGAGGGCGAACATGCCGTCGAGTTTTTCCACGGCCTTCGGTCCCAGTTTTTCGTAAAGGTGCAGGATCACTTCGCTGTCGTTTTCCGTTTTGAAGGTATGATCCTTCGATAGTTCGTCGCGAAGAACCGGGGAATTGTAGATCCTTGCGTCTGAAAGGATCGAGAGGTTTCCGTCCTCACTGTACAGTGGGCGGTCACCCTTTTCGGGGTC
This sequence comes from Thermovirgaceae bacterium, assembly GCA_049974925.1. Taxonomy (GTDB): domain Bacteria; phylum Synergistota; class Synergistia; order Synergistales; family Thermovirgaceae; genus UBA1876. The sequence goes on from JBNGDE010000088.1 coordinate 2,483, forward strand.
CATGATGGCGAGCCTGCAGTGACCGACGCTGTAATTGTCACCCCTTACGCTTCCTGTTGCGTCGGGGCCCCTGTGCCGCAGGTCCTCCATCATCGTATGAAAAGTTACCTCGTCACTGTCACCCCAAATACCGAATAAGCCACTCATTTCGTGTGTGCACCTCCAGATTTTGTGCTTTGGATCACTTCTGGTTGCTGACCCCAAGCTGTTAAAACCCCTATATGTTTCCGCCCGGTCTTACAAATGGGAAGAGAGAGCCCCGCAGCGGCTTAGCGGGGCTCAGCGGTGTATGTCCGCGATTTTTGGGGGAGGTTCTCGGGATAACTCGAAAGGACTCCGTGAGGCTTCCATTACCTCCCGAAGGCCGTCGAAGTGCTGCCGGAAAGGTATAATAGGAGCGAAATTGGATAAAAAAGGAGAGTGCACGGTGAGATCTGAATACGATGTTGTAATCGTCGGAGCAGGTCCCGCAGGGCTTTTTGCAGCCCGAGAGCTTATACAGGGGGGGCTTCACGTCGCCATCGTCGACAAGGGCAAGGCGATCGAAAAGCGCAGATGTCCCCTGAAAGAGAACAAGGTCGATCACTGCCTTCACTGCAACCCCTGCAGTGTCATGTGTGGGTGGGGCGGAGCCGGTGCCTACAGCGACGGCAAGCTGACGCTCACCCCGGAGTTCGGGGGGAACCTTGACCGGTACGTCGGCAGGCAGCGACTGGCGGATTTGATCGCTGAAGTGGACAAACTCTACGTCGAACATGGGGCGAGCTCCGAGGTCTTCGAGCCGGACCCGGAGTTCGCAAGTGATCTTGCCATCAGGGCCAGCGGGGCGGGATTGCGCCTGATCCCGGCAACGATCCGACACATGGGCACGGACCGGTCACGGGATATCCTTTCGAGCATGTACGAGGAAATTTCCGCCCATTGTGACATCATCATGAATAAAGCGGTCGAGAAGGTCCTGACCTCCGGCGGCATCGTTTCCGGAGTCCTTCTGGATGACGGAAGGACCCTTTCCGCTGGCAGGGTGATACTTGCCCCCGGCCGGGAAGGCGCCTTCTGGATGGAGAAGACGGTGAAGGATCTGGGACTGGAGATCGAATCTTTGCCGGTGGACATCGGAGTCCGTGTGGAAATTCCCGCCGGTTGGGCCGAGACGGTGACGGACCAGTTTTATGAAGTCAAGGCGATTCTTGATACGCCGACCTTCGACGACAGCGTCCGGACCTTCTGCATGTGTCCACACGGCGAGGTGACCACGGAATACATTGCCAGCCATGACATCATGACCGTCAACGGGCATAGCAACAAGGACGGCAACAGGAAGACGGAAAACACCAATTTCGCGATCCTGGTTTCCACGGAGTTCACGGAACCCTTCAAGGATCCCAACGGTTACGGCAGCCACATAGCACGGCTGGCGAACATGCTCTCGGGGGGGATCCTCGTCCAGAGGCTCGGGGATCTCAAGCACGGGAGGCGTTCCACGCCGGGACGCATCGAGAGGGGACTCGTGACTCCGACGCTGAAGACGGCAGAGCCCGGCGACCTTGCCTTTGCGCTCCCCTACAGGCACCTGGTGGATATTCTGGAGATGATCCAGGCCCTGGATTCCATCATTCCGGGGATCAACGGCAAGCACACCCTGCTGTATGGGGTGGAAGTCAAGTTTTACAGCCTCAAGCTCGCCCTGGATGGCAACCTTCAGACCGTTCTTCCCGGGCTTTATGCCTGCGGTGACGGGGCAGGCGTGACGCGCGGGGTCGTACAGGCTTCGGCAAGCGGTATCGTTGCGGCACGGGCGATCCTCGAAAAAGGCAAGATGTTCCAGGATAAAGCACGGGCAAGAAATCTTTTAAAAAGCGGTGGAAAGGGATGAAAACCATCGGATTGATCGGCGGCCGGGCCTGGGAATCCACCGTGGAGTATTACCGGATCATCAACGAGCTGGTTTCGAAAAGACCCGGCGGGACCCACTCGGCGAAGACCACCCTGTAGAGCTTTGATTTCCAGGAATTCGACCACCACATGAACACCGGTGAGTGGGCGAGCATCGGGGAAAAGGTGTCCCATGCCGCGGATATCCTGGAAAGGGCGAGATCGAAAATGGTGATGGTGACAAGACCTGCGTAGAGCACTTCCTTCCGCATCAGGGGCCCCTTGACGAAGACCGGTCCGCTCGAGGTGCTGCCTGCCTTTTCCTGGTAGAGGTCCGCAATGAATTCTGTGGCAAAGACTTGCGTGCAAGGGAGTAAAAACAGAAACACTGCGACGACGGTCGTCAGGGGAAAAGACTTGCGGATTATCGTCCAGACATAAAAAGCGGGGACCCTGCCTTCATCCAACCGGATATACGAGAAAAATTATCGGGCGTTATACTGGTGGAAACACCAGGGGAAACGGTTTCATCCAGGAGGGATACCATGGGCGTCAAGGTGCTTCAGGTTATCAACAGGGACAGGTGCCTGGGCTGTTTGAGCTGCATGTACGCCTGCAGCAGACAGCTGAAAAACCTCGGCGGGACGGGCAAGTCGGCCATGCGGGTACGGCCCTATGCCGGGACGGAAGGGATCTTCTCCATCCGTGTCTGTGTGCGGTGTGAAGATCCCGACTGTGCCACGGCCTGTCCGACGGGCGCCCTGACGGTCGCCCCCGGCGGGGGAGTCAGGCTCGACAAGGAATTGTGCATCTTTTGCGGCGCCTGCGTGAAGGCCTGTACCATCGCCGCCCTGCAGTGGGACGAGGAGGAAGGGG
>JBNGDE010000089.1:0-5154 GCA_049974925.1 Thermovirgaceae bacterium
TCACGAAGACAGAGGCATCGTCGCAGTCGAAATAGACTTTCATGTACAGTTCGCATAGCTCTTTGGCCCGTTCCTCGATCTTCTTCCTCAGCTGCATATAGTGTTCGACTTCAAGTTTGAGCACCGGTGATCACGCCCCTTCCCGTTCAGGAATTATACCATACTATCCTGATAACGTGATGTCTCTCAAGGCAAATTGTCCTGTGGGAAAACAAAAAAGATTTCGGTCTTTTCGACGGCAGAGCGGCAGGCAGACTCAGCCGTTGTGGCGGTGGTCCTCCATGGAACGCCATTTCCGGAAATACAGCGGCATGGGCAGCAAGGGAAGGAGGGCCACGAAAGTCAGCGTGGGCACCAGGCCGAACACGTCGGCGAAAAGGCCTATGGGCGCAAGAAGCAAGCCGGCCAGGCCGAAGGCGAAACCCGTTACGAGGGAGGAGACGATGTTTCTTGATTGGGGTGCCATTTCCTGGGCTGCGGCGCCTGTCACAGGAAGCAGAGCCTGGAGCAGTGCGTTCCCGGCCATGTAGAGGGCGATGGAGAGGGTTCCCCGCGTCAGGGCTGCCGGAACAAGAAAGAAGGGGGCGGCGAGCATGCCGAAGGCGATGACTTTTTTCCTGCCTATTGCATCGGCTATGTGCCCTCCCAGCATGGGCGAGACGGCCCCGATGATGTTGATGGTAAAAAGGATGGTCCCCACGTTGACGATAGTCCCTCCCCGGGATGCGATGAGGAGAGGCAGGAAAAAGCGCACGCCTTCAACAGCGGTGTCACGGCATACGGCGACGGTCCATATCGGATGGATCTTCTTGAAGGATTTTCCCACGGTGCGTGTGAAATCCAGTGGGGATGGCCTGGCGTCGCGGGTTTTGTCCTTCAGCTTGGGGATGATGCGCCAGGTCAGGTAGCCGATCAATACCACGGGAACGAGGGCCGCCATTGGCATGAAGACGCTTCCGAAAACCCTGTACAGTGCAATGGCGTAAAGGGGGCTGACGGTGGCCCCAAAGATCCCGCCCACGGAGAAAATGGCCAGGAAGAAGGCGAGTTTCGCCGGGTCTTCCACGTATCCCACGCCCCCATGTCCTGAAGGGTGGTAGACGGCGCTTCCAAATCCCCAGACGCCGGCAAAGAGGAAAGCCAGCCCGTACGTCGGCGACGCCGGGAGCAGGGAGGCCCCCAAAGCAGTCAGGATGGGACCAGCCATCAGGGCGTAGGGTCGGCTGAAGAGGTCTGAGACATAGCCGGCCATCGGCTGGACGATCATATGGATGATACCCGAAAGGGATTTGAGGAGACCGGCCTGGGCGTAGGTGATGCCCAGACGTTCGACGATGAGCGGAATGAAGGTAGGCAGGAACGAGCCGTGTATATCGTTGATAAAATGTGTCAGAGTCAGGACGGCGAGCTTGGAATGATTCCACAACAGCTTTTGTATTTTGTGCATGATTTTCTCTCCCAGTTCGGGTGTCTTCCCGGTGATATACTTGTATTCTACTGCATGCATTCCAGTTCGACCTGAAGAAAATCCGTGATTTTATGAGGTGAAATGAAATGGTTACAGCATCCAGAGAAAGCATTCTGCAACTCATTCTCGATCTTGTCAAAATTCCCGGTATAACGCGCACGCCCGAAGAAGCCGAAACGGGCCGGTTCATACGGGAAAAGCTCAAGACCATTCCCTGGGTGAAGGCTCACCCCGAAAGTATGATCGATGTGCCTCTGCCAGAGGACCCCTTTGGACGCAGCATTGTCGGGTGTCTGCTGAAAGCGGAACCGGCCCGGGCGGAAACGGTCATCCTGACGGGGCACTACGATGTGGTGGGCGTCAGGGATTTCGGCCCGCTGCGTCCTTTGGCCTTTTCGCCCCTGGAATATACAAGGGCCCTCGCGGATGCCGGACTTGAGGGCGAAGTTTTGGAAGATCTCGCTTCGGGGGAATACCTTTTTGGCCGGGGTATCATGGATATGAAGGCGGGACTGGCGGTGGGAATGAGCTTGCTGGCCGAAGCTTCGGAAAATCCGGACACTCTCGATGTGAACCTTCTCTTTATCGCCGTTCCCGACGAGGAAGACAGCTCCCTGGGAATGCGCGGCGCCGTAAGCCTTTTATCGGAACTTCGCGAAAAGGAAGGCCTTACCTACAAGGGAGCGATCCTGACGGAACCTTCAAGTGCAGGGGCTCCTGAAGAGGCAGGGGAAAGGGTCTTCACGGGAACGGTGGGCAAGCTGATGCCCTTTTTCTACTGTCTGGGTTCCGGGGCACATGTGGGGCAGTACTTCCGGGGCCTGAACGCCACGCTTCTGGTCTCCTGCTGCAACAGCCTCATGGAGGCCAATCCTGATTTCACAGAATCCGTGGGCGACGAAAAAACGCCTCCCCCGGCCTGCCTCTTCCTGCGGGACATCCGAAAAAGCTATTCCGTGACGCTGCCCGACAGGGCCGTGGCGTTCTATAACCTGATGACCTTGAGGCGCGCGCCTGCGGATATCCTGAAAGATCTGAAAGGCGTCGCCGAAAAGGCGTTCCGGAACGCGTTGAACCATGTCGAAGGGTCCGCTCAGGACCTGGAGGCCGGAGACTTCCGGCCCTATCCCCCGAAAGTCATGACCTATGAGGATTTCCTCGCTGAGGTGGGCCGTCTTATCCCCGACATAAAAGAATTTATCCGAAAGAAAGTTGCCACCCTGGATGAAGGGCTTGATGACAGAAAAAAGGCGCTGGTTCTTTTGGGTGAACTGTGCGATCTGTGGAATACTCAGGAACCGGCGATCATCGTGGGTTTTTTGCCGCCCTGGTATCCCCACAGGGAAAACACCGAAGACCGGCCGTCGGACAGGCTTGCCATGCAGGTGGCCCGGAAGGTGGCCGCCGAGGCGAAGGAGCAGTACGGCATTGATATGGGCATCCGCGCCTTTTTCGGCGGCATCTGTGACCTCAGCTACCTGGGCTACCGCGGAAGCGCCTTTGACTCTTTCTGCGTCGCCGCCAACATGCCCGGGTGGGGGAGCGTCTACCGCATCCCCGTCAAGGAGCTCATGGGCCTCGACATCCCGGTGCTCAACATCGGCGTGTCCGGGAAGGACCCCCACAAGCCCACGGAACGCCTGCACCTTCCCTACACGCTGGATGTGCTGCCGGGGCTTCTGCGGACCGCTGTCAAGGCCTTCGCAGAAGGCGGCGATTCCTAGCCTCCACCCAAAAGGGGAAACACGGAGAGTACATCCTTGTCGGAAAGGTATGTGTCGAGGCCGTCAAGATGCTGAACGTGCCTTCCGTTGACCAGCAGGATCAGGCGGCCTGCCACGGGTACCGGTTTTTCAGAAGGGCTGAAAGTTTCCCCGTACCGTGATTCGAGGACCGCGAGGAGATCCCGGACGGACTGCCCGCCCGGGATCTCCTCTTCATTGATTTTCGTTAGATCGCGAATAGGGCCGAAGTAACGGACGGTAACCATAGGCCCTATTCAATCCCTTTGAGATCGAGTTCCTCGAGTTTCCTGTCCGTCGGAACACCTTTCTCATCCCACCCGCGGAGCTTGAAGTATTCGGGGAGCATTTCCTTCAGCCGGCTCACCTTGCCCTTTGCCGGGCCTTCGGGGATGGGTTCCTCGAGGAGGCGTTTGGGCAGGGTGTCCTCCGATTCGGGGTCAAGCCCCTCCCGAAGGTTGAAAAGCCGTTCCAGGTTCCAGATCCGTTCCCCGCAGGCAAGGACCTCCTCCACGGAATAATCGAAGCCCGTCCGTGCCTTGAGAAGATTCGCATAGTCCTCGGGGCCGAGTGCGAAAGATGTGAAAAGGCACATTCCCGTGGCGTCGATAGCGGCTGTCAGGTCCTGGAAGGTCTTCACCCACTGAGCCTTGCCCTCGATTTCCCAGGGGTCGATCTTCTCGGGAAGCCCGAGGACCTCGGGGGAGATGGTATAGCCGCGGACATGACAACCGCCCCTGTTGCTTGTGGCATAGTTGAGGCCGATCCCCTGGATGCCCCGCGCGTCATAGGCAGGCATCTCCTGTTTTTTTGCGCTCATGGAAACCTCGGGGTGCCCGTAGGCTTCTCCAAGGCGATAGCTGCCCTCTGCGAGCTTTTTGCCGAATCCTTCGACCTTGCCCATTTTTTCGATCCAGTAAACCAGTGCCTCACCGGACCCAAATTTCAGTTCCGGCCCTCCCTCGAGTTCATCTTTCGCGATGAACCCCTTCTCGTAGAGCTCCATTGCCGCGGCCACGGTGGATCCGGCACTGATGGTATCCAGCCCCAGCTCGTTGCAGAGGTAGTTCGCTTCCGTTATGGGCTTGAGGTCCTCCACGCCGGTACTGGCACCAAGGGCCCAGATGCTTTCGTATTCGGGCCCTTCACCGGATTTGTCGCCCAAACTTGTCACACGACCGCACTGGATGGGGCAGGCGAAGCATCCTCGTTTGGAAGTGAGGTAGGTTTTGGCAAGGGTCTCTCCCGATTGGGCCTCGGCGTTTTCCATCTGGGAGAATTGCCAGTTTTTGTAGGGATAGCTTCCCACGCCGTTAATGATATTCACCAGCACGGCCGTCCCGTAGGCGGGAAGCCCTTCTCCGGTGACGGGGTTTTCCTTGATCTTCTTCAATGCGGCTTCTCTGGCGGTCTTGAAGGCATCCTCATCGGCTATGGGGACTTTGCCGCTTCCCTTTACAACGATAGCCTTGAGGTTTTTGGACCCCATGACGGCGCCGACACCGGTGCGTCCGGGGGCCCGGTGCTTGTCGTTGATGATGCAGGCTATTTTGGACATTCTTTCGCCGGCGGGACCGATGCAGGAGACCTTCGCCGAAGAGTCCCCCACGGCGTCAAGGAGGGCGTCAGTGGCCGCGTGGGTATCGAGGCCCCAGATTTTTGAGGCGTCCCTGAGTTCCACCGTTTCGTCCTTGATCCACAGATAGCTCGGGTTTTGTGCCTTGCCGGTGAGAATGACCATGAAATATCCGGCCCTGGCGAGCTCCGCTCCCCAGACGCCCCCGCTGTTGCTTGAGGCGATATACCCGTTCAGAGGACCCCGGGTGACGACCATGTACCGTCCGCCTGTGGGGGCACTGGTGCCCGTCAGCGGGCCTGCGGCGAAGATAAGGATGTTTTCCGGGCCGAGCGGGTCCGTCTTTGCGGGAAGTTCCTTGTGGAGGA
>JBNGDE010000090.1:0-5033 GCA_049974925.1 Thermovirgaceae bacterium
ACCGTCCGCCGCCTTTTTCAGACGACCTTTTTACAGCAGTTTAAGGGCTTGATCGCCTGGAATTTCGTTCGGCGTTATGGACACCCAGGGTGTTTTATAGATCATACAGTTTGTCACATGTTGATCCGAGGGATTTCCTCCGTTGCCCGGTATTCCCAAAAAAGCGGCGGGCTCGAAAGCCCGCCACTTCACCAGGTATCCGTCAAACATTCCCTTTTCGTGCAATTCGTTCAATCAAAGATCTTCTTGAAGATTTCTTCTTTTATCTTTTCTTCTATATTCTCTTTTTTCTGCTCGGCCGTCTCTTCAGTAGTCTCCAGCGCTTTGTCTTTCACCTCTGTCTCCTCCTCGGCGGACGGGGTTATCTGCTCCTGTTTTTCCGGCACGGCGACTTTCACGTTCGAGATTCCCGGCTTGTCAAAAGTTCCTTTCAGGGTAAAGCTCACATCCCTGAAATCGTCTTCCCGCATCCCAGTTTCCATCCCCTTGATGACGCCCTCAAGGATTCCAATGATATTCTGTGTCCCCGTCAAGCCTGCCGCTCCACCAGTAGCGCCGCCCAAAACGGCGTTAATGACCTTCACATTCACCTTGCCGCTGCAGTCAAGGTTGAGGCTGTTTCCCGGCCCCACAGGTCCCGCCGCAGAAAAGTACCTGTAAAGCGGGTCGCCGTCGGGTGCTTTCACCAAAGTATCGCTTTTCAGGATGATACGGCCAGTCTCCAGGTTGAACGGGGCGTGAACCGAGGCGTAGTTTATGCCTTTCGTTCCGTACACGGCAGTTGCGATATCCACAAGTTTGAACCCGGTAACAGATCCACGACCCATCTTCAGGAGCCCCTTGCCGCTGTAATTGAGCCCATTTTTCCCGAAGGCACCAGACACTTTGGCAAAGGCGTCAGTCGAGCCAGTAATGTTGCCCTGAAGCTTGAAGGCATCCTTGAGGAGGGCGTTCACATCCGTCCCCGTGACTTCAGCCTCGTCGGTAAAGCCCATGGTGGTCAGGTTCAGGGTTCCCTTGTTGGAGACCTTCCCACCATAAAGCATTGCCGTCCCGCTTGACGAAACGAGTCTGTCATCCAGAAGTTCGAAAGGAAGGGATATGTCGGTGAAATTTATTCCCATGAAACGCACTGAAGCCGAGGTGACCTTCCCGGTTCCGATGTGCTTGTTTTCCTCAAAATGCCCTTCGAAGACCAGGTCAACGGCCCCTGTAATGTCATATGGCTTCAGTTTCTCAAACCGGCTCGTCATGGGCTTGAGATCCAGATTTTGTCCGTTCACGGAAACATCTGCAGCAAAGGGGGCCGGTTTGACATCACCGGTGACGGCGATCGATCCTTCACCGACTTTACCCGACATTTCTTCAATGGAGAGCTTGTTCATATCGCCTGCAAGTTTCACCTTTACGCCATCGACCTTCACACCGGAAGCGGCGACAAAGGGAGCAGACGCATTCACTGCAATTTGTGGATTTTCCACCGTTCCAGAAACATGGGCCTCTGCAGTAATCACTCCACTCGCGGGAAGACCTTTTCCACCCCCGATGAGAACCTTGCCGAGATTGACCTTTGATGCGTTCACGACAAAATCCAGCGTCGTTTTTTCCGCCGGTTCCGCCAGGGTAACCGTACCTGTGGTTGCAACATTCCCGCCGCCGAAAACCGCCTTGCCTTCGCTGATTGTAACGACCTGATCCTTTTTCCTGAGCCCCACTTTCACATTCCGGAGCACCATCCCTGCTACAGTCGCGGTATCGGCCGACATATCCAGCCTGATGTCGGATGGGATGCCTGCCGGGACGCTCGCGAGGCTCGTGCCTGCCTTGAGGTTGGTAAATCTGTAGCCATCCTTCACAGAAAGCGAAGGCGACGTCAAAGAAACATCAATGGCCGGGTTTGACAGGGCTCCCTTTATCTCCACCTCGACGGCCATGGTGCCCTTGAGGTCGTATTCCGCAACGGGAGGATAGAACCCGGCGAAAAAGGCGGAATCAAGGTTCCCTGCACGGATAGCGATGTCGCCGCTTCGATTTTCAGAGGACAGTTTCGAGATCTTCCCGTTTCCTGTGATGGTTGCCTGTTTCCATCCCGCCTTCAGGTCCGAAAACCGGAGCGTGTCGGCCTTGACGTTGTAATCAAAGAAAGAGGCAACCTTCGAGAAGACATAATCCATGACGGAAAGTTTGTCGGACCAGGCTTTTCCGGAAATCACAAAATCAGGTAACTTCCCCGAGACCTTGTAGTCTGCATTGATGCGACCTGAAGCCTTCATTTCCTTCAATGCGGGCACCAGATCCCTTGCGACCTCAAGAGACAGCGACCGAAGCGTCCCTGAAACGTTTACCGCCGGGTCGGTCATGAAATTCGAGACGTTGCCGCCCACAGTGACCGGGGCTCCTTTAAAAACACTCTTTCCGCTGATGGTGACATTTCCGCCCTTGATCCGGACGTCAAGGACGGTATCCGACACGGTGTATCCCTTGTATCCGAGTTTACCCGCTTTGAAGTCCACCCGGCCTTCGGGGCTTGCCACCGGACCTTGCAGGTCCACCGTAAACTTGTCCAGCGTTCCGCTCACACCTTCGAGCTTCTCGGACACCTTTGCCAATGTCTCGAGATCTGCAGCAGATCCCTGAAGTTTCACCAGCATTCTCGGCGGAGTACCGGGATCGAAGACGAATGCCAGATTGCCGGCCAGGGGGAATCCGAAAAGTCGCATATCAAGGCCAGCCACATCGAGCCGTTTGGACCGGAATCTCCACCGGGCCGTAGCCTGTTCCACCGGGATACCCGCAAGCATCTCCCCCGTAAAGTCGATGTTTCCCGAAATGTCCGGATCCAGCCACGTCCCCTCGGCGGCAAACTCCGTAGAGAAGTCGCCCTTGTAGAGAGACTGATCCGCCTCGGGCCAGAAAGCCACGACGGAGGAGACTTCGAGTTCTTCCAGGGACCCCTTCACCGACAGTTTCGGTGCAAGCTCCCCCTTGGCGGTCAGGTTCCCCTGACCTATGTCGACATCCATCCTGACGATGGACCAGGCATCACCCGCACGGGTAAGGTCCAGTTCGCCCTTCACGGGGAGCTCGTCAGCCACGAGGTCCAGATCCGTTTGGATCTCTTCGCCGGCAAAGGCCAGGCGGACATCGCGAATATTCACCTTCGCCCATTCCGATTGGAAGGTGCTGTCGACGATCCGCAACTTTTTTATCGGGAGTTCGCCCCCTCCTTCGCCTGGCTTGATCCTGGGAATCAAACGGTTGATTTTGTCTACGCCGGAATGAAACCCCGAAATCTCGAGCATCGACACCGGCGGTCCGCCCGTTAACAACGAGATGACTGAAACCTTTGCGGTAACCAGTTCTGCGGTCAGAACTTCCTCGCCGTCGGTCACAATGGCGATATCCGACAACCTGTATCCCTTGAAGGGATTCCCGCTGACCGCTCCCCTGGCCATCTGGGAATCCAGGTTGTCCCGAACGGCTTCAGCCACTTTATCCCTCACAAGACCTGTCCCGTAATCAATACTCATTGCCGCCACGGCAAGGAGAACCACCACGCCGATCAGGATCAGCAGAATTGTAGATTTTCTAGACATCGAATCACCCTCTTATCTGTTTAAAACCATTGCATCCTTATTGTGTATTTTATCATTCCGGTGTGCCGAATATGATGATCTCTCTCTAATCCGTTTTCTCGTCTGTCCGCCAATGGTTCCCGAGGCTTTTCGGCCTTTTCAGCGCAGCCCGGGCGACAGCTTCGGCTGTTTTGAAGAGGCCTTCCATTTCGAGTGAAAGCAACCGGTCGATGGGCATCTCGATGCGTATCTTCCTGTTTTTGAAATCTTCAAGATATCCAAGGAATTCTTCAATTTTTCGGCCTTCACGCATTGGTCCTATGGCATCCCATGCCTTTTCCTGTAACTGTCTTCGCAGGATGCCCGGCTTTTGCCCTTCTTCTGAGATGGTCAGGAAGTTGCCGCCATCTGCCGTGCCGGTCTTTCGCGGGATCGCCTCGCATTCTTTTGCAGCAGTTTCCCCTGCCCTGGAACCAAAAACAACTATGTTGGAAAGGGCATTTCCTCCGACCCTGTTCGCCCCGTCAACACCTCCGGTGACCTCCCCGCATGCATAGAGTCCGTCCACATTTGTGCGACCGTAACTGTCGATGGCTACACCGCCGCAAAAATAGTGTTCCACCGGTGCCATCCGCAACGGTCGCTTGATGCCTTTGAAAAAATTCGTATCGAGGACCAGGGAATACTGAAGTTCAGGGTCATCCCACTGACTCTCCACCAGATCCTCAAAATGGGCAAAAACGCCTCCATTTAAGGCTTTTTCTGCCACAAGACGGGCACATGCGTCGCGGGCGTAATAATTTCCCTCCCTGCCGTTTTTGTAACCCCAACGCTTGAGCGCCTTTTTCAGAAATTCATCGCCCTTTGCGTCGGTAATTCGCATGTGATCCACCAGGCCGAGATCCGCCATCCACTGGGGAAAGCCGGGCTCATCCCAGCCGAGAGGATAAAACTGCACAAACTCCATATCGCGGAACTTTGCACCCACATTCATCGCCAAAGCATACCCATCTCCAGTGATCCGGTCAGGATTGTCAGTATGACTGTAGATGCGTCCGCCTCCACCCGTCGCCAGGATCACCGAACCGGCTCCTATGCTGTCCCTTTTGCCAGAGCGCCAGTTTTCAACGTTGACACCGACGACTCGCCCCTTGTCCGTCTGCAGGGAGGTAACGACGGTCCATTCCATGATTTTGACGCCCTCTCTTTCGGCTACCAAGGCGAGCTCTTTCACAAAACCTCCACCCCCCATGATCGGATTGGGCGCCGTTTCCCGGGTGGATGCCGTCCCCTTCGCAAGCTTGATGTTCACCCCCCAGTCGATGAGGGTTCTGAGTGTTTTTTCAGCTTCTTCCGTCATCACTTTGACAAGGGATTTATCGTTCAGGTAATGCCCCGTTTTCAACGTCTTCTCGTAGTGTTCTTCCGGAGAAAGTCCACAGCATGCCAGTGAAAATA
>JBNGDE010000091.1:0-4993 GCA_049974925.1 Thermovirgaceae bacterium
TGAGGGCCAAGCAGATGAGCCTCTGGAAAAAGGCAACGAAACTGCACAGAGTGCTCAGACAGAGAGGGTACCGGGGAGACTTCAGGAAGATCAAGATGGCATCATGGCGCAACTCGGCCTGCCAGCAGGCGCAATTTGCACTGCCGAACATACACTTCGAAGCCCTGGGACTGTTCAGTCTGGAAACTTTCGATGTGGGAATCTCTGTCCCGGTAGTATAGGGAGAGGAATGGACAGGAGCCGTATACGAGGCCCGTACGTACGGTTCTGTGAGAGGGATGAGGCGGAGATTGATCGTCCCGCCTCACCCTACTCGATTATGACCTCTAAAGGATGAGACCTGTGGATGATGAGCAGCTCACGCGGATATGCAGCATAGCCATTGAAATTGAATAGGTTCGAAAGAAAAAAGAGGAACTGCAAAATCACCGTGACACGGGGATAAACGACTTCATTGCTTAATGGTGCAAATCGCCCCGGGTTTTCCGCCAAAGCTTTGCGGTCCCGATGGGAGCGCTCCGACAAACGGCCCGGATCTTTCTGGCGATACTTTGTACGGTTATCCCGGTCAAGTTCTTTCATGCGGTTGCGGTCTGCGCTGCTGAGACCGGGACGAAATCCTTCGTCTCTTTTTGCCAGGCGGATCCATTGTCTCAGCGTCTCGAAGAAACAGCCAATCTTCTGCGCTATCGACTGGATCGCCGCCCATTGCGAGGAATTGCCCTCCTCATGCTCGAAAACCATCCGAACCGCCCGTTCCCGTACCTCTAGTGAGTATCTGCTCTTTGTCTTTATGTGCTCCATCCTCTCAAGAAATGGAGTCTCCGGTAATCCCGGGGTGGTTCAAAACTGAAAATGGCAAGGCATTTGTCCGAATGTGTAGACGAAGACGCAAAAGTTCTCATTGTTGGGTATCAGCCTGCATTCATCGAGGCCGCGTCTGAAATGTTCGGCCCGGAACGAATCCCGGTGGTCGATCCGGATAAGGAGAACATAGGATGCACCGTGTATGGTATAAAGATTGCAGACGAAGAAACAGATCTCGAAACAATGGTGAAAGACGTTACTTTCTGGGTGGTTGCCGGCTCGAGTTTTGTCAATGTCACATATTCAGAAGATGAAAGAAGTTTTCATAAATTATATGTTCCCTTTTTCGTGTTCGGAACCAGCGGTGCCGCTACAGCAGTGTTTTGCGGAGTCGAACGATGATGCCCCGAATCCAAGTGAGCTTACATCATTTTCGGGAAGTGGTGATCCCAAGCGATGTTTGAAGCCTTTGGGGTCAGTCTGAAAGTCCTTCTGGCAGATATTCCGTTGCTCCTGCTTGTCGGAGGTTTTTTAGGCTGGATCCTTGCACGAAAGAATTTTCGGGGGAAGTCCCTTGTCTCATTGCTTGTGCAACTTCCCATCGTTTTGCCTCCATCTGTAATCGGTTTTTATCTTCTGTTTTCTCTTGGGCGGGTGGAGCTTTTCCAGAAGGCGGGTTTTGTTTTCGGTTTTCCCGGTGCGGCACTGGCTGCCTTTATTCCGGCCGTCCCGATAATGATCCAGTCTTCCAGGGCAGCCTTCGCCTCTGTAAACCGGGATCTTGAGGAGACAGCCCTGACGATGGGGAAATCAAAATTTACAGTTTTCAGGAAGATTACCTTCCCTCTGGCGAAAAGGACCCTTATGATAGGGTTGGGCCTTTCTTCAGCCAGAGTGCTTGGAGATTTCGGCGTGACCTTGATGGTGGCGGGAAATATCCCCGGCCGCACGCAAACCTTGCCACTGTATATCTATGGTCAGGTTGAATCTTTGAACTTTGCACAGGCTCATTATGCAGCCCTTTTGCTGGTCGGCATCGGTATTGCGAGCCTGTGGTTTGTCAAGAGTCTGGAGACGGGTGCACATGAGCAGATATATTGAGGCATCCTTTCACGCCAGGGCAGGTCAGTTTCAGCTTGATGTTGATTTCAGCATCGGCCGTGAGACAGGCGTTGTCTTTGGTCCAAGCGGATCAGGAAAGAGCCTTCTCTTGAGGTGCCTTTCAGGTCTTCATAATATTTCAAGCGGGTTCATCAAACTTGACGGTCTCGTCATGAGCGAACCAGTAAAGAAAATAAACCTGCCATCTCATCGCCGGGGTATTTGCCTGATGCCGCAAAATCTTTCCCTCTTTCCTCATTTGACCGTGCTGGAAAACGTAACCTTTGGCTGCGAAGCACCGAAAAGCAAAAAGACTCTTGAAGATGCACGTCGCTGGCTTGCCCGAATGCGAATAGAAAATTTTGAAAATAGATATCCTTCGCAACTTTCCGGGGGGCAACGACAGCGGGTTGCCCTGGCTCGGGCTTTGGCGGTACGCCCAAAAGCCTTGCTTTTGGATGAACCATTCAGTGCGCTCGACGGTCCCCTCAAACGGAACCTTCGAAGGGAGCTTCGGAACCTTCAGCAGGAAACAGATGTTCCCTTTATTTATGTTACCCATCATGTCGAAGACATTTGTGCCTTGGGGGATAGTGTCCATTTCATGCATGAAGGGACCATGACAGAATCCATTAGTGTCGAAGATCTTATGCACGGTAAGGGGCGTCTTCGCTTTTGGAGGATGATGGGGTGGGGCAACCTTCTGGAAGGTGTTATAACCTTGAATCATGACGGCCAGAAGGTTTTTCGATGGAAGGGAAAAGAAATTTCCGTCAGGGAATACGATGGGACAGGCGAGGGTCTTGCTTTTATCAGGCCGGACATGATCAGGCTTCTTGATCCGCGTCTTCCTGTCGACGAAGAAATATCCCACAACGTGTTTACGGGGAAAGTAGAAGATATTCTGCTCGAAGGTGGGGTTTTCCGGATTCATGTGTCAACCGATTCGGGCATCTGGCAGATTGAGCAGAAAGAACCTGTATTCTGTTCACAGGCTTTACGGACTGGGGAGGATATCAGTTTTGCTTTCCACCCTGACTCTGTAGAGCTGATTCTATACGGTACCCAAAAGAAGGAGGCTGAAGTTAGTGAATCCAAGTCTCTTGCACCTCATCAATCAAGAACTTGAAAATGGCAAATCCGGAGTGCTCTGCACGGTGGTCAAATCCGAAGGCTCTACGCCTCGTGATTTGGGGGCCTGCATGTGGGTGCGCTCCGACGGATCCACTGAAGGAACCATAGGGGGCGGCCCCACGGAGAAGATCGTGACCGAGAAGGCTCTGAAAATGATAGAAGCGCGAAGTGGTCCACAGCTCCATGAAGCTGTCCTCAGGGAAGCCGAAAGCGCCGGCCAGTCAGTTTGTGGAGGCGACGCGGTCATTTTGCTTGAGCCACTGGGCATGGAACCGGAGATCGTCATTTTCGGCGCCGGACATGTTGGTCTGGCCCTGGCACGGATCGCAGCGGCAGCACAATTCAAAACCGTCATATGGGACGAACGAGAGGAATATGCGAACCCCGAAAGAATCCCATGGTGCAAGACCGTGTCATGTCCGCTGGAAGAGGCCTTTGATGAAGGTGCGATTTCACTTGACCGCTCTTCCTATGTTGTCGTCATGACCCGTGGGCATTCCCTCGACGAAGATGTGGTGAGAAATCTGGAAGGTCGCCCAATGGCCTATCTCGGTGTCATTGGTTCACGCAAAAAGATTGCCGCCATGAGAGAACATCTTGAAGAAAGCGGCGTTTCGAAAGAATTTCTGGATGGACTTTTCCAGCCGATAGGTTTGCCCATCGAGGCTGAAACGCCCGAGGAAATTGCTGTGTCGATACTGGCAGAAATAATTAGCATGATCCGGGGTGCAGACATCACAACCCTTCGAACCCCTTACGGGCCGTACGAGTAAAACCTTGATCAGAAGGCATAAAGGAGGACAAATACGTGAAAATCAGGAGTATGCCGATAGAGGAAGCAGTCGGACAGGCACTGGCCCACGATTTGACGAAGGTCGACACGAAAAAAAAGACGAAAGGTGCGCGTTTCAGGAGAGGGCAGATCATTACTGAGGCAGACCTGCCTGTGCTGCGAAGCATGGGGAGGTTGAACCTGCCGATCCTCGAGCTCGATAAGGATGAAATCCACGAAGATGATGCGGCGATGCAACTTGCAAAAGCCCTGCAGGGCGAAGGACTCAGGATAGATGGCCCTGAAGAAGGCCGATGTCGTCTTGTGGCAACAAAGCCCGGAGTCGTACGTTTTGATCCTGAGATGGTAAGACAGGTGAATCAAGACAGAACCTGGTCTTTTGCGACATGTCCCCCGAACAGTGTGCTGGCGCCTGGCGAAGTTGCGGCGAGCTTTCGGATCCTCCCGTTAAGCCTGAAAGCCGAGGACATGGAAAAAGCTCTCGGAAAGGCAAAAGCCTTTCATATTATGCCTTTCCGAAATCTGCGTGTAGCTTTGGTTACAACGGGGAGTGAGATCAAAAAAGGCCTGATAAAAGATGTGTTCGAAGAGAAACTGAAACGGAAACTTGATGAATTCGGTGGGACATATGAAGGGCAAAAAATTTGTGGTGACGAAAAAGAGGAAATCATCAAGGCCATCGAGAGCTTCCTGGAAGACGGAGTCGACATGGTCATTTGTACAGGCGGAATGAGCGTTGACCTCGAAGACCGTACCCCCGCCGCAATCACTGAAACGTCCGAGGAGGTTCTCTTCAAGGGTGTCCCGGCAATTCCCGGGTCAAACCTGATGCTGGCCCGAAAGGGGAATACGTGGATCATAGGGGCCCCGGCCTGTGTGGTCCACAGTGAGAGGACTTCCCTCGACAGGCTTTTGGTTGCTCTTTTCGCGGGCCTGGAAGATGAACTTGACATAGCAAGTTGGGGCGTCGACGGCTTGTGCTCCAACTGTCCTGTTTGCATCTTTCCCAAATGCCATTTCGCGAGGTTCTAGAGTTGTAAACGGTCTGCCGTACTTTTTCATTTCCACATAGACAACAAAAGGGAGAAAATGATGAAGAAGCTATTACTCGACTTTGACAGCTGGTTTCTGAAAAAGCCCGGAAATACCGGGTTTTCC
>JBNGDE010000092.1:0-4877 GCA_049974925.1 Thermovirgaceae bacterium
CTAGAAGGCGGGCAAAAGGCACTTCACGAAGAAAGGAAGGCTGGTGAAAATGAAAAAGTCGAAAAGCGTCGTTGTTACCTTTCATCCTGAAAAGGGGTGGGGAGACTCTGTACAGGAGACACTGAAAGATATTGCCGACGTCTTTTTCCTCGAGAGCCTGGAAGGGGAGGAACGTCGGAAACGCCTCGAAGACGCTGACGCCCTCCTGGCATTCATGGTCCACAATGAACTGAAGAAGGAAGAATTGAAGCTGCTGCGCGAGGGCACGATGATACAGACCCTTTTGGCGGGAGTCGATGCGGTTCCCTACGACGTGCTGCCAGATTCTGTGATGATTTGCGCCAATGCCGGAGCATGGGCCGAACCCATGGCTGAGCATATCGTCGGGATGATGCTCGCCCTCGGGAAAAACTTCCTGAAGTGTCATAAAAAATTGATCCAGGGTGAATTCTGCCGAGATGTTTACAACATCTGGTTTCAGGGGAAAACTGCGGGCATTATCGGAATCGGCGGAATCGGCAAGGCTACGGCGCGGCTCATGAAGGCTTTCGGGATGAAAATCATGGCTGTAAATACCAGCGGGACGACTGACGAAAGCGTTGATTTCATCGGGACGATGACCGACCTCAAAAAGGTTCTGTCGGAATCTGACGTGGTCGTTGTTTCCGTACCACTGACGCGGCATACGAAAGGGCTCATTGGGAAAAAAGAACTCGAAGCCATGAAGCCAGACGCAATCCTTATCAATCCCGCCAGGGGGGCGATCATCGAAGAAAAGGCGCTTTACGAACACATGGTTGAAAACCCCGATTTCAAGGTGGGGATAGATGCCTGGTGGGTCGAGCCACATGTTCACGGTGAATTCAAAATAAACTATCCCTTTTTCGAACTGGAAAACATCCTTGGGTCGCCTCACAATTCCAACATGGTGCCGGAAATATACCCCATAGCCGTACGCCGTGCGGCGGAGAACGTGCGCAGCTTCCTTGAAGGAAAGAAACCGAAAGGGATCGTCGATCCGGCGGATTACGAGTTTCTGTGACCGGCAAAAGCTCCCGAAGCTGCTGAAACTCCGGCGACGTGCCCTGTGGTCCAGCACGCCTGAAGGTTGTACCCACCGGTGGGAGCGTCAAGGTCGAGTATTTCTCCCGCAAAATAGAGGTTTTCCACCAGCTTCGATGCCATGGTCCGCGGATCGACTTCGTCGAGCAGGATGCCACCGGAAGTGACGAGAGACCATTCGAACCCGAGCAGGGACAAAGGCTTCAGTGGAAGGGCTTTCAGCAGCTTGAGAACCTGAAGCCTTTCCTTTTTGGTCAATGTCGCCGCCTTCCGTTCAATCGGGACTGAGCAGAGTCGAGCAAAAGGAAGGATGAGCTTTTGGGGCAGAAGGGTCTTCAGAACTGTTCCGAAGTTGCCTGATGTTGCTTTGTCAAGTTCATTGAGCAGTCTTTTGTCAAGCTTCGGGACGTCTACAACGGGTTTCAGGTCAAGGCGCAGGGATGTGTTTTCAGAGTTTCTCAAAGCTTTTCCGATGGCTCGAGACAAATCCATACCTATAGGCCCGCTGATGCCAAAAGGCGTAAAGTCGAGGTCTCCGAAGCGGGATTCACTTTCTTTTTCCCCTATGAAAAGGGTCAGGCGGACGTTCTTCAGCGACAGGCCCGACACTTCGGGGATCCACTCATCTGCAAGTCTGACAGGCACCAGGGCGGGGATTGTCTCGGTGACGGTATGCCCCATGGCTTTTGCCCAGCTGTATCCGTCACCGGTGGAACCCGTCCGTGGGTACGAAAGTCCGCCAGTTGTCACTATGAATCGGCTGGCCTCGATGGTGGACCCGTCATGCAGAACGGCGCCGGTGACCTTTCCGTCCTGGACCGCGAGATCCGCCACAGGCGAACAACTCAGGAAAGCGCCTCCATGCCGGCTAAAAGCCTCCATAAGCCGGTCTCTCACGGTTTGTGCGTTACCTGAACTCGGGAAAACACGGTTACCGCGCTCCGTTTTGAGTGGAAGACGGAGTGACGCAAAAAACGCGAGAGTTTCCTCGAAACCGAACCTGGAAAGGGCGGAATGCAGGAAACGGCCCTTTTCCCGGAAGGCTTCGATGATGTCTTTTTTCGATTTCACGGCGTGAGCGATGTTGCATCGTCCTTTGCCCGTCAGGAGCAGTTTCTCGCCGGCTTGAGGGTTTTTTTCGATCAGAACCACCCGTGCTCCCGACGAGGCGGCGGTTATTCCCGCCATAAGGCCTGCAGGGCCTGCTCCGATGACACATATGTCGAATGATGTCATGGGTCCATCTCCATTGTTTTTTCCTTCCGCCGCAGCTGCGGCGTCGATTCTTTTATCCTACAACCCGTGCGTCATCTCTTCCAGTCATATATACTCTTTTTCAGCGGATTCTCTCAGAGCAGGAGGCTGAACAATGAATAAAGGGAAGAATTTTAGTTTTGTACTGCCCACACGGATAGAGTTCGGAAGAGGCAGTCTTTCGAAACTCCCCGAAGTCCTCGTAGAGCTCCAGGTGAAAAAAACGCTTCTTGTTTCCGACCCTGGCGTCAGGAAAGCCGGCATTCTGGAAGAAGTCGAGAAACACCTCGAAGGAAGGGGCACCGGCTACGAAATATTTGAGGACGTCGAGGCGAATCCGAATGACAGAAACGTTGAAGCAGGAGCAAGGGTTCTGGCCCGGATGAAAGCAGACGCAATAGTGGCTGTAGGCGGCGGAAGCCCCATAGATTGTGCAAAGGCCATGGCTATCGTTGCTTCCCACGGTGGCAAGGCCAGAGATTTTGAAGGCAAGGGCAAGGTCAACGCACCCGTCATTCCGATCGTTGCCGTTCAACAACGGCGGGAACAGGAAGCGAAGTTACGTTCAGTTCGGTGATCACGGATACGAAGGAATCCTTCAAGTTCAGCATACGGGATACGTCAATTGCTCCGCGGGTGGCTCTCGCGGATCCCCTTTTGACGGTTTCCCTGCCCTCGTCCCTGACGGCCTCAACGGGAATGGACGCGCTGACTCACGCCATCGAAGGATATACGGCTCTTGTTTCCGAACCGATCGCCGATGCCTGCGCCCTGGAAGCGATTTCATACATATCGCACAACATCAGGCGCGCCGTGCGGGACGGGAGAGATGAGAGCGCCCGCTCGGGAATGCTTGTGGGAAGCCTGCTTGCCGGCATCGCTTTCAGTCACTCCGATGTGGCCTCCGTTCATTGTATTGCTGAAGCCCTCGATGGAATGTATGATGCACCACACGGCGCCTGCAATGCAATCGTCCTCCCCGCTGTAATGGAATACAACCTCGAATGGTGCACGGAAGGTTATGCACGGATCGCCCAGGCGATGGGGATTCCTTTCCGGGAAACCACCGAAGGCGCAAAAGCGGCGGTAGAGGCAGTGAAACGGATGGCCCGTGACGTCGGTCTTCCGGTTTTCCGTTCCCTGGGAGTCCGGGAAAAAGACCTGAAAGAGATTGCGGAAAAATCCGTCAAAAACGGGAGCAATTCGAGCAACCCCAGGCCGATGGAGATTGCCGACGATATGAATGTGCTGGAGAGCCTCATGAAGGGCTGATTCCCCGTCTCTTATTCATCCTCCGGCCATGCTCTGGATATGTCGGCAAATTCATAGAGGTCGGCTACAATCTCGGCAAGCACGGGATCCGTGCGACGGGGAAGGTCTGTTCGTGAAAAGGTGCGCTCTTTTTTAATTCCCTTTTCTTTCCAGGACCTGCCTCCGGAAATGCAGTTCTGCGAAAATCCCTGCAGGTGATCCATAGATTTTGCAAAGCGGGCATCCGGGGTTTCCGCGGCTTCGAATTCGATCCAGAGTTCATGCAGCCAGTTTCCCAGATCATCCGGCAGGCACGAAAAAAGTTTCTCAGCCGCCTCTTTTTCGCGCTGATTTTGCGTGGAAACGCCTTTGATGTCATAGGCGTAGGTGTCGCCGGCGTAAATTTCGACAAGATCGTGCACAAGAATGAGACACAGCACATGGGCGAGATCAACCGGCAGTTCGACCTCGCGATGAAGCAGCAGGGCCCACAGGGCGGTATGCCACATGTGTTCTGCGTCGTTTTCATGGCGGTCCGTATCACCGACGTAGCCGGCTCTCTCAATCGTCTTGACCCGGTCAATCAAAAACAGAAAATCGACGATGCGGCGAGTTCTTGAGGAAATCATAGGTATTTATCCCTCCTGAAACAAATTTTCACGAAAGCCGTTTCCCTGTAACCCTCCTCCGGGACCCTTAGGAAACATCAGGAACTTATGGTATACCTTTTTTGCGGGAACATGTCACGAACAGATAAAAACCACAAAAAGGAGAATGATTCATGACAAGCCTTGACAAATTTCAGGATCTCATCGAAAGAAGAAAGGAATTTCCCTCTCTCTAACGGACCCACAATGGCTATCCTCTCGCCTATCTCGACGGTCCGGGCGGCACCCAGGTGCCGCAACAGGTGATCGATGCCTTAGCATGGTACTACAAGACATGCAATTCAAATACTCACGGCTTTTTCATCACGACCAACGAATCAGATGCGATGATCGAGGAGACCCGTGAGAAAGTGGCGGCGTTCCTTGGAGCGCCCGGCGGCAAGCATATCTCTTTCGGTCACAACATGACGACGCTCAATTATATGCTCAGTCGGGCTCTCGGGAAACATTTCCAGCCAGGCGACGAAATCCTCATTACGCAACTGGATCACGAAGCGAACCGTGGCCCATGGCTCGCTCTCAGGGAAGAAGGGATCATCGTCCGGGAAATATGCATCAAGGACGACGCGACGCTAGACTATGACGACCTAGGAGTCTGTCGGACTTAGGGCATACCAGGTAGAATGATGGAAAGACAAAGAA
>JBNGDE010000093.1:0-4851 GCA_049974925.1 Thermovirgaceae bacterium
CTAGGCACCCTCCAAAAATGCATCCGCCATGGCCGCCGCCGCCCTGGCGCTGAGGGCGAAGACTGAGCTGAAGATCTTCCACTCCTGAAGGGATCCCGATGACGGGGATTTTTGTCCCTACGGCGTCGAAAACATCTCTGGCCGTACCGTCGCCTCCGGCAAAGACCAGAAGGTCGACTCCACTTTCCGCCATGGTACGCACGATACGATTCGTGTCCTCCGATGATGTCTCTTTCCCGATAGAACCGACGACGGTAAAGTTCAGGCCGTTTTCAGCAAGGATATCGGCCCCCATTTTCCCCGGAGCGGCATAGAAAACGCATTCTTTGTGCTTTTTCAGGCAGGAAAGAAATTCTTTCACCCGGAAGGGCGTAACGGGCTGTGCACCTAGTTCAACGGCTTTCCTGTAGGAATCGCCGTCAGTTCCTTTGAGGCCCACGCTACCTCCCATACCGGCTATGGGATTTACCACTAACCCGATCCGTTTCAATGGTGAACCACTCCTTTTTGAAGCAGGTGTTCCTTCGTGACGGTCTTGGCCGTATTTGGGAAAAAGCAGGTGCCACCGGCCCTTTGGCGCAGCGAAAGAGAAAGAATATCATTATCATGATACACCTGTTCAGGAAGATGTGAAGAAAATCAAGCGGCAGGGTCCAACGGCGGGACTGTTTCCTTTTCAGGCGATCCACCGTCGTCTGACGTTATAAAGGGTGATTATGAACAACCCTGCACAGAAGGCTGCAAGAGCTGCGAAGTCCATAGCAAGGGGCATGCGGAGAGCGCCGTGAACCGCCCCGTGAAGAATATCCGCCCCGTATGTGAGAGGGAGTGCGTAGGAAAGGGGGCGCAGGAATACCGGCAGCCTTTCGATGGGAAAGAAGAGCCCGCAGAGGAAGATCATGGGAAACCGGAAAAAGTTGGAGAATGTCTGGGCCTCGAAGACCTCGCTCACTGCCACGGCGATGAAAAGGCCCAGGAAGGTCGAGGCCACGGCGATCAGCAGGACAGCCGGGAAGAAAGCCGCCCAGAGGACGTTGGAGAGGTCGGCGAAGAAAGAGGCCATGATGACCGGGACCAGGGCGTTTGCCGTCCCGAAGACAATGGCGCCGCTGGTCTTGGCGAACATCAGGGTTTCGAGCGAAATCGGGGCCAAAAGAAGCCGTTCGAAGGAGCGGCTTTTCTTTTCGAAGGTAACTGTCACCGCCAGCATAGAGGTGGTCCCGAAAAGAATGGATACGGCGACGACGCCAGGCAGCAGGGAGGGAATACTCCCGAGACTTTCACCAGACCGGATGAAGAACATTCCCGTCCACGCGAGGGGGAAGATCAGCCCCCAGCTGATATTGGGCGGTTTCAGATAGTAGGTTTTCATGTCCTTCGCCAGGATGTTCCAGAAGGCAATAAAGACGTTCATTCTTCTTTTCCCCTCCGTTCTTTTTCCTTTTGCATCGCGTCGGCTTCGATACCGGTAATTCTGACGAAAACATCCTCAAGGGATGGTCGTATCCTCCGGGCTTCGTAGACCTGGGCCCCGCAGTCCTCAAGGAGTCGGATGATCGGCCCGACCTGAACCGCATCTGTTGGTTCCGCCCGGATAACGCCCTCCCGGGGCATGTCAAAATCGATGCCAGAAAAGGAAGTACGGAGCGTTTCAAGAAGCCCCTTCTTCATGTTGGTAAGAGAGATACGTACCACCTGACGGTTTTGGATCGGCTGAAGAAGCTTTTCCACGCTTTCGATCCGGACGATTTTGCCCGAAACGATAAAGGCGATGCGATCACAGAGGCGTTCCGCTTCCTCGATATAATGGGTCGTCAGAAATATTGTCGTTTCTTCCTTGTGCAGGTCGGCTACAAGCTGCCGTACCTGGCGTGCGCTCGCCACGTCGATTCCCGTGGTAGGTTCGTCCAGAAACAGGATCTGCGGCCTGTGGGCGATGCCGGCGGCGATGGTAAGCTTGCGCTTCATCCCCTTCGAGTAGGTCGAGAACTTCCTGTGGGCCGCATCTGTCAGGCCGAAGGTGCTCAAAAGTTCCCGTGCTCGGTCGGTGCGTTCTTTTTTTCGCATGCCGTAGAGGGCGGCGCAAAAACATAAATTCTCGAAACCCGTCAGTTCCGGGTACAGATTGCTCTCGTCGGGAACGACCCCCATGAGGTGCTGGGCTGCCTTGGAATCTTTCGAGCAATTGATCCCTGCGATGTGGATGGTCCCTGAATAAGGGCGGGCAAGGCCCGTAAGCATGTTGATGGTCGTCGTTTTCCCGGCGCCGTTTGGCCCCAGGAAACCGAAAAGCTCCCCCTGAAAAACGGTGAAATCAACGCCTGCCACGGCGCGGACCCCGCCAAAGTTTTTGACAAGGCCATGGACATCGATTGCAGGAACGCTTCTTTCATTCATGGGGTTTTCCCTTCTTCCGTGTCTTTCCCATTACCGTTGGTGCCGAGGATGCTATGGGCGACTGCAGCCCAGTGACGGAGCCTGGCCTCGTCGATCCGGTAATGGACGAAGTAACCCCGTTTTTCAGGGATCACGATTCCCGTTTCCCGCATGGTCCGCAGATGTTGAGAGACCGCAGCCGGTGAGATCCCCAGAAAACGTGCCAGGGCATTGACGCAAAGCGATTTTTCCCGAAGAAGAAGCATCATGCGGACGCGTGTTTCCACCGATAGAACCTTGAAGATTTTCGCCGCCTCGGTTGCGGAAACCATGGCTGCACCTCTGTTTAAATAAGTATATGCGCAAATACCTTAAGACTCGATAACAAGGTTGTCAAGGAAATTTCGGAATGATGCCGATATTGATATTAACGAGGACAATTTGAGCTTGAGGTTTTTCTGGCGCTCGTGATGACGGGTGAATAGGCCAGTTCTTGAAACATGGAAAAGGGAGGACCAGTAGGGTCCTCCCTGCGCACGGATACGACAAATTGCCACTGTTTTGGGAACAGCATGTCTTTACACGGGCCGATGATAGACCAGGTCGGTAACAATTCTGCCGTTGTATCTTTCGTAATGTACGCCTGCAAGGGTATAGTTCTGTTTTTTCCGGAAGGCCATGGAGGCGAAGTTCGGAACAGGGTCGACCACGGTTTCTCCGAACAAGTCGGATACTCCGCGGGCCCTGGCGTCACGTATCAGCCTCATATAGAGCCTGCTGCCGATTCCGCGGCTTGTCATGCCCGCCCTGATGGCGGTCTTGTCCACGAGGATGAAGTTCTCCGTCTTTCTCATGTCGAATTCCGGATGCCAGTGGATTTCCTCGATCCAGCCCGGATTTTTGGCGAGCCACTGTTTCTTCGTGTAGGCCATCAAAAAACCGACAAGTACTTCGTCTCTTTCGGCGACGTAGAAGTGGTCAAGTTCGTGAATCGCCAGCTTGAACATTGCCTTGTAGACATCGGGATTGGATGCGTAGTCATCTATCAGGAAACCCTGATAGGAGTCTTTCCTCGTTTTTCCGACGGAGCAGGCGATGTCGTAGATCTGGTCCAGGTCTCCGATGGAGGTCCTGCGAACGAAAACCTGCTCGGGATGTATAACCGAAATGGGATGAATCTTCTGGGTGCTAGTCTCTTTGTTCAGGATGACCAGATTTCTTTCCATGTGTGTGCTCTCCTTCTTTGTACTCTCAGGAAGGGGGCGGGCACGATGGCCATGAACAAACGATTCGGGCCTTCATTTGCGGGAAAGAGGGAAAGATGGCGCTAAACAACCCATGCAACCACGGGAAGTAAAGGTCACAACACCCATTGGCACCTTGTTTTGACGTGCCGTATGACAATTTCTTCTTTCCTCTTTCCACGCTTACGGGGTTAGCTGACGGATTCGGGTCGAAAGAGGCTGACCCTACCCACGCATGTGGGATTCACCCCTGTTGATCGTGTCCCCCGCTTCCTGAGGAACTCAGCGTTCAAAGGTTTTTCATCTTTGCGCTTTCCGTAAGGTGCTCTCTTGTATCACTCCATTTCCTGATTGAACAATGTGCCCGGTCAGAGAGGTTCAAGAAAGAGTCAGGTTCTCTTAGTGAAAGGCTGAAAGGCCTTACATCGTCTTGTTGCTCCGGCGGTCTCGACTGCCGGGTTCCAGCTTTTTCAATCTGTTTTGTCGTCACGCCGGGTGGAATATTCTGGTCAGCAGGACTTTTGTTTTAAGAAAAAAGACCTGATCCCGTTTTTGAGAGAAGACAAGTGCGAGCAAAAAACATTTTACCCAAAAACCCGATGACAGGCAAGTACCTCGATATCGGGGATGTCCATGTTCGGGTTTCATCGTCGCCATCAACGCCTGGTTTTGTTTCCAAAAAATAGAGCAGGCGAAAAGGAGTAAACCCTTGAATATTGCAGGAGCGCGTTCTCTGTTTATCATAGCAAAATGAAATGGCGGACTGGTATAACTGGCCTGAATGTGTACCGAGCCGGGAAAGACCAGCAAATGATAACCGTCACTGGATGTTGGAAGGAATGATCTTTTTTTGAAAGGCTCCGCGAAAACACCCCCAAAGAAAGGCAGAGTGAAAGGCTTGGTGACGAGAAAGAGGGCGTGATGATGCACCGCGACGCCCTCTTTCTCGGTTTTCCCGCTAATTATTTCCCCGCCATCATTGCTGCGATGTCTTCTTCCACGGTCCCGATAGGCTTGATGTCGAAATTGTCCACCAGGACCTTGACCACGTTTGGCGAGAGGAAGGCCGGCAGTGTCGGACCGAGGCGGATGCCCTTGACGCCCAGGGATAGGAGTGCAAGCAGCACGGCCACGGCCTTCTGTTCGTACCATGCGATGTCGTAGGAGATGGGGAGCTCGTTGATGTCGTCCAGGCCGAAGGCTTCCTTGAGCTTCAGGGCGATTACTGCCA
>JBNGDE010000094.1:0-4841 GCA_049974925.1 Thermovirgaceae bacterium
CTGCAGATCCATCCAATTGTAACCCCACCGCCCACAAGGACAATACCGAGCCTCAGGAGCAGTTCCCGGTTCTGTATGAGCGTCAAAAAAGGCAAGGAATGAGCCAGCGCGTTGATGGCATACTCATAGGAAAAATACAGGATGCCGCTTGCAAAGAACGCTCCCAGCACGCCAAGGGTCACCCCCTGCAGGACAAAGGGAAAGGCGACATAGGCGGGGGTGGCTCCCACAAGGAGCATGGTTTCGATCTCCTCTTTCTTCGCAAAGACACTGATACGTATCGTGTTGAAAAGGACCAAGGAGGCCGCCGCTATTGATATTGCCAGAATAATCAGGGAGAGCCGGGAGATAAAGGCCGAGATCTTCTGGAGGCGTTCCGCCAGTTCACCGGAATAGACTACGTCCTCGACCTCCGGCATGGCGATCAGTTCCCGTGCAACAACGCTGGCAAACTCCGCCTTTTTGACTTGAACCTCAACGCTGCCCGGAAGCGGGTTCTCGCCCAGCAGCGTGACGGCGTCTGCCTGGTTCCCCAGCCTGGCCTTGAGGCGTTCCAGCGCCTGTTCCGGAGTGATGGTTTTCACGGAAGCCACACAGTCCATGGCGGACATTTTCTCCGCGACGGTCTGCAAGTAACCGTCACCGGAATAGACATAGGCCTGCACGAGCAGGTTGCTTTCCACTCCGGCGATCATCGCCCTGGTGTTCATCACGAAGAGAACGCTCGCGCCCACGAGGTAGAACACGGCCACCGCCGTGACGAAGGTCAAAATACTCAGTCCGAGGTTTCGGGCAAGGAGGCGCCAGGTGTCGCGAAGAACATATCTAAAGATCGCCATCCGCCTCGTACCTGCCTTTCCGTTCGTCCCTGACGACACGTCCCCGCCTGATGCCGACGACACGCTGCCGGAATTCGTCTACGATGTACTGGTTATGCGTCGCCACCAGAACCGTCGTCCCCGAGGCGTTGATCGACAGGAGAACGCTCATGATGTCCTCCGCCGTGGCCAGGTCGAGGTTTCCTGTGGGCTCGTCCGCCAGCAGGATGCCCGGGCAGTTCACCATGGCCCGGGCGATGGCCACGCGTTGCTGTTCCCCTCCCGAAAGCTGCTCCGGATAGAGCTGCCGTCTCCTCCAGAGGCCCAGACGGTCCAGTATCTCGCTCGTCCGTTCCCGTATGAGATCTTTCGGCATCCCGATGGCTTCCTGGACGAAGGCGACATTCTCGTAGACCGTCATGTTGTGGATCAGCCTGAAATCCTGAAAGACCACGCCGATATCGCGCCTGTAATAGGCGAGATCCAGGGAACCCAATGAACGCAGGTTGCACTCTCCGACGGTGAGCTGCCCCCTGGTCGGAACGAGTTCACGGGTGATGAGTCTCATGAGCGTCGTCTTTCCCGACCCTGTCGGTCCTACAAGATAAACGAAATCCCCTTGGGGGATGGTGAGATAGACATCGCGCAGGGCGACGATATCCGGATAAAATTGTTTGGTGACCCCCGCAATCCGGATTTCCATCATAACCTCCTGCGAAGCGACCAGACCTGGGCTGTGGCTGATACGATCTCCCGGTAAGTCAGGCCGTAATATTCCTGGAGTTCCCTCGGTGTCCCGCTCTGGCCGTACTTGTCATTGACCGCCACAAACCGCATCGGCACGGGGTATTCCGTCGCGGACAACCTCGCTATGGCCTCGGAAAGGCCGCCGATGATGTTATGTTCTTCCGCAACGACACAACAACCGGTTCTGCGCAATGACGAAAGGATGAGTTGCCGCGGGAGCGGTTTGGCACTATAGCAATCGATAACCTCGGCCTTTATTCCCTGTCTCTCGAGAATTTCGGCAGCCCTCAGGGCTTCGTGAACCATTATGCCACAGGTACAGAAGGTCACGCCGTCACCTTCTTTCAGCAACCTTCCCCCGCCTGGTTCAAACCCTCCTTCGCCTCTTCCGTATACGTTGGGGACCAGTTCCCTTCCAAGTCGAAGATATACGGGTCCCTCCATTTCCGCAGCCAAAAAAGTCAGCTCCCGGGCAGCTTCGAAATCTGCAGGCACGAGGACATTCATGTTCGGCAGGCTTCTCATGAGGCCGATATCTTCGGTCATCTGGTGGGTAACACCGTCTTCGCCGACGGTTATGCCTCCGTGGGTTCCCACAAGCTTGACATCAAGGCCGGGCATCGCGACAGCTGTTCTGATCTGATCGTAAGCTCTCGTCACGAGAAATGCCGCAAAGGAGCAGGCAAAAGGGACCTTTCCGCACAGAGCCATGCCCGCGGCCGCCTGG
The DNA here is from genome assembly GCA_049974925.1 of Thermovirgaceae bacterium. Taxonomy (GTDB): domain Bacteria; phylum Synergistota; class Synergistia; order Synergistales; family Thermovirgaceae; genus UBA1876. The sequence goes on from JBNGDE010000094.1 coordinate 2,293, forward strand.
ACCAGGTCCTGTTCCGAAATCCCAACGTTGAAAAATCTCCCGGGGAACCGTCTGGAAAATTCCCTGGTCCGTGTCGACGAAGCGAGGTCCGCATCCAGGACAACGATGTCCCCGCGCCGTGCGCCAAGGACAAGCAATGCTTTACCAAAGGCGTCACGGGTACTTTCCATAGGGTTCACCGCCTTCTGTTGCCTCCGTCTCGGTTTCGGACCTTTCCTCAAGCTCTCGCAGTGCCTCATCCATGGCAATTCTGTCAAGAGGTTCCACAGGGCCCAGTTTGCCTCTTTCCGCCGCCGTTACCCCCTTGCCGGGCTTGGTGGTCGCAAGGACCACCGAAGGGCTGCCCGTCCCTGACAGAGAGTCGAGAAGGGCTTTTTCTATGCTGTCCATGTCATGGCCGTCGCATAGAGCAACATCCCAGCCGAAAGACTCGAATTTGCACGCCAGGGGTTCCAGTTTCTTGATGTCATTAACAAATCCTTCCATCTGGACCCCATTCACGTCAACAATAGCGACGAGGTGGTCCAGTTTCCAGTGTGACCCAGTCATCACGGATTCCCAGAGGGACCCTTCCTGGAGTTCTCCGTCGCCGAGCACTGCAAACACCCTGGATTCTTTGCCCCCGGAACGCAACGCAAGGGCCATCCCTCCTGCGATGCCGAGGCCCATCCCCAGGGAACCGCTCGGAGCGTCAATGCCGGGTGTGCGGGGGTATTCCGGATGCCCCTGGAGCATCGACCCCAGTCGCCGGTAATTCCAGAGTTCTTCCCGATCAAAATATCCCCGGTTGGCCAACACAGCGTACAACGCAGGACATCCGTGCCCCTTGCTCAGGACAAGCCTGTCCCGTTCGGGCCACAAGGGCTCGTGGGGGCGAATGTTCATGGTTTCCCAGTAGAGGAAAACCAGCAGATCCACCAGAGAAAGGGATGAAAGGAGGTGTCCGCCTTTTGCGACGCCGATCATGCGGACGACGTCTTTTCTGACTTCCAGTGCTGTCTCTTCAAGGCCTTTTTTCCTTTCAGGCTCCATGGGATCCTCCCGAAAAAACTGTTTTAAGGGCGGTGTGCATGGCTGAAGTAATCTCATGGCGGGTTTTCTCGAGCTTTCCGGACAGGTCCGTGTCCTGTCCAGGCATCGGCAACGGGCCGTACCCATTCCATAGCGGAAGGTGCCATTCTTTCGCGAAGGCTGAGACCTTCGGATCATAAGGTACGGCCACGCAACGGTGGCCGGCCATAACGGAGAGAATACAAAAATGAAGGCGCATGCCGATTGCTACAGACATTTCCGCCCAGATTTCCGACGCTTCACGGGCCGACCTGATCCGCCTGATCTCGCTAAAGCGTATGATACCTTCTTCTTGAAATTCCGTCATGCACCTTTCGTCCTCCGGCGAAAGGGCTATCCCGATAATTTCCTCTTCGGACCGAAAGGCAACGTCTCTTGCAGCCTCTGCAGTCCGCCGCGGCAGATCATCCTTCCAGGGTCTCACGTTCAAAAGAAGATGCCGGCCCTTTCCGGAAACTTCCCCAAAACCGGAAAGGGCGAACACCGGATCAGGCGCCTTGTGACCCTCAAGCCCCCGTTGTTCGAGCCAGTCCAGGGAAGGATCATCCCGAACGAACCTGGCTTTACACCGCTTAAGTGCATCCAGGGCAAGAAATCTGGAAAGCCGTCTCGCAAGTGGTCCGATCGATTGACCGAAAGCCCATGGGACGCATCCGGCCTTTTCCGCCATTCTCATGGTCCCCCAGTAATAAACGCAGGACCGCAGGCTGGTCGAATCCTGAAAAAGTCCGCCACCGCCCAAAAGAAAAGTCTCCGTATTCCGGAGCGCCTTCCAGACGGCGAGGGGGCGGTTTCTGTCGACCGCACCAGTTCCCAGCCTGGCTGCCGTTTCCCGCGGTGTTTTGGACAGTATGAGGATTTTGTCTCGTCTTATCCCCTCTTCTTCAAGAAGCGCGACAAGCGCTTCGGCCAAAAGTTCATCACCGAGATTCCCGTATCCGTAAAAACCGCAAAGGGCGACGCGGAAATCCTTCTTCACGTGGTGAACACCTTACCCCAGTGTCTTGCCGCCGGCAGAATGACCCACACAAGGACAACCGAGAGGAAAAGGCCTGCAGCCACTCCCGACCAAAGGCCGTTGCCAACCCTGAGCAATATGAAGGAAAGGTGCGTGTGGAAATGGCAGAAACTGTTTATCAACGAAGAGAAGGCCAATGTCCCTGTAAGCCGGAATACTTCCCGGTAACGCTCCCAGATCCCCATCCTGGCCGTTACATACCAGAGAATCAGGCTGGGGTAGCCGACCATGCACTCCTTGGTTCTGGGGCGTGCCACGAGAAGCTGTTCGAGGGTCTCACGGAAGGCTTTCTCCCACCCTGGAAGGAATGAAACGTTGCCGCTTCGCAGAAGGACCAGCCCCCCCATTCCGAAAAGTACAGAAAACAGCACGATCTCACCCCAGATCGGGGGACGCGAGAGTACCTGCTCCAGCGATTCGGGGTGCACCCTGCGACGAAGGTCATGAAGCAGGACAATCA
>JBNGDE010000095.1:0-4608 GCA_049974925.1 Thermovirgaceae bacterium
GTTACCTGCCCGTTTTCCCCGAAAAACTCGGGGTACTGTTTTTCCTCAAGGGTTTTGACGAAATGTTCCTTCCCAGACTCCTTGTCGGTGAAGCTGAAGGTGACGGGGATATAGGTCTCGTCCATCCTCAAAAGCTGGCCTTTGACTCGCTTCCGCCCTTCCATTGAAAAGGAAAGCAGTTCCTGCATCTCTTCCCTGGAACAGTCTTTCCCCGGGTAAAGGAGTTTCATCAGACCCGAGAAGGTTTTCCGGACTCCGTCGAGGTCACGCTGGGCAATGGTGGAATTTAGTTCAAAGGTGTCTTTGTGCTCGAGGGAATAATCGTAGTTTCTGAAATGCTTCAGGATTTCCGCGAAGTAATCGACGATGAAACCGTACCCGGAGGTAAAAAGCTCTCCCCTGAGAACATCCACTTCCCAACCGGGGATATAGCAGTGCAGCCTGTCGAGAAACGCCGTGTCCCGGTACTTGTCGGGCAGCTCATCGAAGAGGTCGCTGTGCTTGAGCATGTAGGGAACGGACCTTTTGGTATTGCCAAGAAACGCCATGGAGGCTTCCGCTCCCAGGGTCTCCGTCCCCCGAGAAAACGATTTATTCGCCATGTAGTTTTTCAGGATATCCACGAGGCTCTTATCGACTTTTTTCTGCGTTCCCGCGAACTCGTCGAAGGCCACCGAATCCCAGTACCCCACCAGACCGATCTTGCCGGTGGTGTTGTTCACGAAAAGCTTCGCCACCGTCACCTCTCCACCCGAAATCAGGATGCCATGAGGCGAAAACTCCGAAAAGAGGTGCGACTTGCCGGTGCCTTTCGGCCCCAGCTCTATGAGGTTGTAGTTTCTTTCGCAGTAGGCAATGAGGCGAGTGATCTGGAACATCTTGTTCCGCTGGCTCAGCTGCTCAGGGTCGAAGCCGATGGTCTGGATGATGAGGTCGATCCATTCCCGGGAAGTGAATTGCTTCCTGCCTTCCAGAAACCTTTCGACATCAATGTGCGAGACCTGAATGGGCTTTAGGGAGTTCATGATCCAGGGGACGATGCGGGGGTCTTCCGACTGGCTGTATTCCATGTCTGCGATGCACCACACGCCACCGACCAGCAGGCGTTTATGTTTTTTGACGATGGAGGATTCGACCAGAACACCCTTGATGCCCAGGTTCGAGAAAGTCGCCTCATAACAGCCCGTCTTGTCATTCAGGTCAACGGTGATCTTGTCGATTACCTTGTGGCGGCCCTTTTCCTTGATCGTGGACCGCACGAGAGCGGCCTCGTTTCTGTGAACGTAGTGCTTCGCGAGGATGTCCTTGACCCGCTCGACTCCGGAGTAGATCGTGTCTTCGTCATCGGTGGCGCAGTACTGGCCCAGCAGGTATTCCAGGACGTAACTCGGGACGATGGCATTTCCCTTCACCAGTTTCGTCAGGTCTTTCCTGACCACAAGACCAGGGAAAACCTCGTTTATTTTCTTGTCCAGTTCCGTCATCGCCGGCACCGCCTTTCAAAGAACGTCAGGCTCTAGAAATCCTCGAAATCACCTTCGAAGGACAGACTGAGGGTTAAAGTAATCTCCTTGTAGATTCTGTGCTGACTCACACCGGGGGCGGCAGGTTCTTCCAGCTTCAGGAGCACTTCCTTGGTGTTCTGGCTGTCCGCCTCCCTCGAAAGCAGGAAGCTGAGTTTTTTCTCCCTCGCCCTTGCCATTTCGTCGGCAGAGTCAAAGATCTCTTTCTTTATTTCAGACAAGGGCCTTCCATCAAGCGTGTAAAGCCCGATCCTGAGCTCCCGGGGGTGTACCTTTTCGCCGACCGGTTCGGTCTGGTAGAAATTGAAAACCGGTTGCCTCGAGGTGATCCGGGATTGACTGATGACATCGACATCTACCAGGGTGACATCGCTGCTTCGAAGTTTTCGAACCACCAAAACCGGCACAACCGTTTCCTGAAGGCTGGCCCCGCCGTGGACGAAACGGCTTCCAGACCCCTTTACGCGCAGACGGTTGATGGATTTCGGTATGAGGACGTCGGCACTCCCTTCGAGCCCGAGCTGCGGAGAAGTGAATTTCCTGAAGGCTGGCTGACTCTTGAGGTCTCTGCCGATGACGAACCGCCTGTTGATGACCGACGCCCCTTCGGGTGATTCGTACAGGGCAAAGTCACTTTGCTCGATGGCCTTGTCCTGGTAGATGAACCCGTGGTCGCTGGTTATCAGGATGTTGGTCCCGTTGACATTGACGATCTTCTTGATGATCTTGAGCAGGGTATCGAATTCCTCTTCTACGGCTTCCACAACGCGGCCCTCGCTGTCTTTGGAGTCGCCGGTCTTGTCAATGCCGTTGTGATAGATATAGATCACGTCGTTTTCCCTGAAGATCCGTCTGCCCTCTTCATGGGCGTTCAGGTTCAAAAACTCCTCGGCCCCCATCGCCATCGCCTTGCAAGAGGCAACCTTTTTCAGAATGTCATTTCTGGCTGCCAGTCCCTGGCTGCTGCTGCCGTCAACCAGCACGTTCGAGAAACTCTCCCCAAAGGCAAGCTTTTCGTGGGGCAGCAAGGCCGCCATCCCGAGTTGCGTGTACGAGGGCAACACACCGAGCACGCTTTCGATCTCCGCCTGGTACCTGTCAAGCTTCAGGATCCTTTCTTTCAGTTCCGCCGCCGCCTCGTAGCGAAGGGCATCAGAGATGACGACGAAAACCTTTTTCCCCTGTTTCAGATATGGGTCGACGTACCAGCGATAAAAGGATCGCTGGCCGGGAACGGTTTCTATTTCCCAGGTATCCATGGAATTGACGTGCTGCTGCCATCTGTCGTTGAGTTCGAGTAAGAATGAATTTGAGTAATGGTTGTGGACCCTGTCGTACAGGTCCATCAGCGTGGAATCGGGGCCCGTCCGACGATAGAAAAGGAGAAACTGCCGGTACAACTGATCCAGCCTGTATAACACGGACGTGTATTTCTCGAATGCGTCCCTGGCATTTTTGAGAGAAAGATCTAGATTTTTTACCCTATCGAGGAATTCCGACGCCTTCTCGAGGCAGCCGTAATAATCTTTGTACTTTTCATACCAGAGGGTCTTCTTGCGTGCGCCGACAATTTCCTTGACCCTGGAATGGCTTATTGAATCCGTCAGGATGTCGCCAACCAGCAAAAGCAGGATTTTTTTGTCGACCTGTTCATAAATGTCGAGTTTCAATAGATTCTCCAAAGCTTCATGGTTCAGGGCAGATTCGACATGCAAGTTCTGCGCGACCTCTGCAGACATCTTCTTGAATGATTCCAGGCTGCTTGCACTGTCCTTCCATCGATTCAGGAAGATCAGGCCCTCACTGGACAACGGGGGGTCCCCACCCGACACGGTGCGCCAGGCCGTCACAAAAAGGGAATACACGAAATCCCGTATCGACGGCGTTTTTGTCCGGTAACCGAAATAAGTTCCCATTTTTTCCCAGAAGAACCCTTCCAGATTGCAGGTTTTTATCCTCTTGAACTTCTCCTCCCTGCCTTCCGAACATTCGGTGACCAGGCTCAGGGTAATTTCCTCCAGTTTCGAAGCGGTGCCGCACACAACAGCCAGCATCTTGTAACGCAGGGATTGTTCGGTTTCGTCACCGGAAGCGAGTTCTTTAAGGCTTTCATACCGGGCAGATGACCTGAAAAAGGCCTTGTGCTCCTCCACAACTTTTTTGAGCTCCTGGGGTAATCCAAGGTCCTGCAGTATGGCATCGGCCTCATCCGTCTTGAACTCGAAATTCGCCAGCAACAAATCCAGCAGCCAGTTCCGGCTGTCCTCCGGACGGGCGTAGGGGAAATAGAGCAGGAACTTCCCTTGCGGCTCCTCTTTGACCATCCTGTATTTCAGGGAAAACTCGTTGTTTTCGACCTCGACGACGGCTACGTCTTCCAGGTCAAGAGTCTCAAACTCCTGTCGCATCTCGCCGTTTTCGTCATACCAGAAGACGATCCGTTCCCTTTCAAAAATCTTTTCCAGGTTTTTCGTGATCCGGCTCATCCGATCGACCTCAAATCCTTTTGCCTACATTTTCACGGGATACAAGGCATCCCCAAATTTTGTGTAGTTGACCTTGACGCCGTCATCCAGATCGATTTCCAGCCGTTTTGCAGCCAGGGGGAACAGGATGTTCCGTTCGTACTCCGCAAGTTCCCGCAACTGTTTTTTGATCCGGTCAAGGTCCTTTTCAATCTGCGCATTGTCTCTTGCCGAAAGGCCTTCCGAGGCTTTTCGCGTTTCGAGGGTGTTCTTTTCGGCCTCCAGTTTCTTGATGAACTGGCGCAGGTAATCGTTCAGGACGGTGTTTACCGTGTCGGGATTGTAACGGTGCAGGTAGACAAGGGCGTTAAAGGTCCTTCGGGGGCTGCTGAAGAGCCAGTAAATGGGGCGTTTTTTGTACATCCGCACGTGGTGGGGATAAAACTCCGAGAGAAAGTATTTCCTGATGTCCTTGCCGAGGGCTTTTTCGATAAAGGCAAGGTTCTGTTCATAGTGTTCTTCCCCGAAGGTCACCCGGAGGAACCTTTTGAACTTCGTGACGACATCATCAGTAAAATATTCGCCTTCCGTCAGGGGAAGGACGTTGTCCTCGTCGGGCA
>JBNGDE010000096.1:0-4481 GCA_049974925.1 Thermovirgaceae bacterium
GCAGGCTTTCATCCTGCAGGTACACACGGTATCTGCCGTCCTTGCAAAGCTTGCTCAGGCTCGGGCCTTCAGACACAGTCTTCAGGGTGATGAAGGACAAGCCTTCATGCGAAAAGGGAAGGAGCCTGTGCGGCTCTGGCACGTCCCTTTCGTCAAGCCATATTTCCGCCGGTTCCGACAGTCCGGCGATTCCCATCGGAAGCGGGGGACCGAGGCTTATCCGGTCCTTCGGGACAAAGGATTCCGTCCGCAAGATACGGAGGCCGGCTCTCCGGAACACCCGGCACAAAAGTGGCGGCATCTCCACGTGAGGAACGTAACACAGGCGTCCGCGCTTTTCGTAAAGAAACCTGCAACGGATCATTGGGGGAGTCTCCCCAAAAGGGGGCATCCCCTGTCATGCCAGCCGCAGGCGTGGCATTCCCCCCATCGGCAATCGTCAGTCACGGCTTCTTTCAGTGCCAGTTCCCGCTCCCGAAGGAGAAATTCCCTCGAGATCCCGACGTCAATATGATCCCAGGGAAGCCCTGTGTCCGGAAAGCGGGACCGGTTGACCCAGCTTTCCGGATCGAGACCACATTCCTCGAAAGCCGACTCCCAGATGCCGATGTCGAAACATTCTGTCCAGCCGTCGAAGCGAGCCCCTTTGCTCCACGCCTTTTCGATGGCCTCTGACACTTCCCTTCCGCCGAGCGCAATGGCCGCTTCAAGAAAGGACTGGTCCGGATCATGATAGTTCAGCCTGATTCCATTACCCTTCGCCTCCCGCTTCAGGGATGCGCCCTTTTCGTACAACTTCCGCCTCACATCTTGAGGCTCCCATTGGAAGGGTGTGTGGGCCTTGGGGACAAAACCTGCCACGGAGAGGGAGACCTTCGCCCTTTTCCCGAATTTCTTTGCGATCCGCTTCGCAAGGCGCCCCGTTTCGATGATGCCCTTGAGGTCCTCTTCACGCTCCGTCGGAAGGCCCATCATGAAGTACAGTTTTATCCTGTCCCAGCCCTGCCGGAAGACCTCCTCAAAGGTCCCTTCGATGTCCTCATCGGATACTCCCTTGTTGATCACGTTCCGCAATCTCTGCGTGCCCGCTTCGGGGGCAAAGGTCAGGCCTCCGCGCCCCATGGACCTGAGCCGTCTCGCGAGTCCCACGGAGAACCCGTCCATCCTCAGGCTGGGGAGGCTCAGGTTCACCTTCCGTTCTTCGAGAAAAGGTTCCAGCTCGGCGATAACCTTTTCGAGACCGGAGTAATCGCAGGAAGCCAGGGAAACCAGGCCGAGTTCCTCCCAGCCCGTGTTGTCAACAAGCTTGCGGGCCACCTCCACGACCTTTTCGGGGGATCGTTCCCTCAGGGGCCGGTACATCATTCCCGCCTGGCAGAACCGGCATCCCCTCGTGCAGCCCCTGAAAAGTTCCACGGCCGCCCTGTCATGAACGATTCCCGACGCAGGGACCACCATCGTCTCGGGGACAAAGGCTTCATCCATATTTTTGACCACCTGTTTCCGGAAAGGCCCCCGGGGGCGGACTTTCCCATCCCCCCCTGCGGCCGTTGAAGGGACGTAGAAGCCCTCGCGACGCGACAGTTCCTGCAGTACGGTTTTTCGTTCGTTCCCGCAAAAACGGCAGACCTCAAGCAGTTCCGGCAGGAGGATTTCGCCGTCGCCGAGGCAGAAAACATCGATGAAGGGCGCCAGAGGTTCAGGTGTCAATGCCCCCGGCCCCCCTGCGACGACAATCGGCATATCCCGTCGCCTTTTCCCGCTTCTGACGGGGATGCCGCCGAGATCAAGCATGGTGAGAATGTTCGTCACTGTCAGTTCGTACTGGAGGGTGAAACCGACGACATGGAACTCCTTCAGAGGTTTCCCCGAGTCAAGGGCGCAAAGGGGCATGGAGTTGTTTTTCAGCTCTGCCTCCATGTCGGGCCAGGGGCAGTAGCACCTGTCGACGCCTGTTTCGGGGGCCGCACATGCAAGGGCATGGAGAATCTGAAACCCCAGGTAGCTCATTCCTACTTCATAGACGTCGGGAAAGGCCAGGCAGAGGGTTGTCTTTTTGTCCTCCAGGCTGTTCGTTGAACCTTTCCAGTCGCAACCGATATATCGAAAAGGTTTCTTGACACGGCTCAGCAAAGGCCGCATTGGATCAAAGCGTTCGGGAAAATCCATATCCATCAAAGAACCTCCAATGGTCTCATTCATTGGTACCGTTTCCTTGTCGAGGCGAAAATACTCTGAACCAGTCCCAACGCCGCGGCGACGGAAACCAGGGCACTTCCCCCATAGGAAATAAAAGGAAGCGGAAGACCGGTGACGGGCGCAAGACCCATGCTCATGGCGATACACTCGAGCGTCTGGAACCAGAACCAGCCCGTGATGCCCGCAACGAGGATCTTCGCCCGAACGTCTTTCGAGCGAATGCCCGTACCTATAATTCGCCAGATTAAAAGGCCAAAAAGGGCGATAACGGCGACGGCGCCGAAAAATCCGAATTCCTCGGCAAAAACGCTGAAAACAAAGTCGGTGTGGGGCTCCGGCAGGAAATGCAGCTTGCTCTGTGTTCCCTGAAGAAAACCCTTTCCGAGCAGCCCGCCGGAACCGACGGCGATTCTCGACTGTATCACGTTGTACCCGGCACCGAGGGGATCCAGGTACGGGTTCAGAAAAACCAGAAGCCTGAGTTTCTGATATTCCTTGAGCAATGCCCAGCCCAGGGGAAGAGCCAAAAGGCCGGCAAGAGCCATGCCGATGAGGTATTTTTTCGGGGCACCGGCGGCAAACAGCGCGGCAATGGTTATCACCCCGTACACGACGGCCGTTCCAAGGTCCGGCTGAAGGATGACCAGCCCTCCTGCGGCCGCCGCGAGTGCAAGGCTTCCCAGATACCTCCGCAAGCGGACCGGCGGGTAGCGGTACAGCCACGTGGAAAGAATTAGGGCCAGCGCGACCTTCCCTCCTTCCGAAGGCTGCAGGTTGACCGCACCTATGTTGAGAAAACGCCCCACGTCTATCCAGCTCTGGGCTCCCCGCGTCACCGATCCCACCGCAAACACGAGAAAGAGTACCACAATGACCGCCCCGTATAACAGGACGGACCATTTGAAAAAGCGTTCGTGCCCTATGCAGAAAACGGCAAAAAACACGATCAGGGAGATAAAGCCCCAAAGGATCTGACGGTAAACAAGCGTTCCAAAGATGCCACCTTTTCCGGCTGTCGCGCTGTATATTGTCACCAGGCCGACAAGGAAAAGAAAGAACGCCGGCAGTGAGATAAAAAGATCCATATTCCTGAGCCGGCCGATTTCTCTTGAAAAAAACTCCCTGATCCCGGTCATTTTTTCCGGCTTGAGCTCCTTTTTCCCCTCTCGTCTTTTGACGCTTTTTCTATTTTCCCCCCGTCATCCCCTTTCGTCCGTTTCACCCGGAGGATGGGAATGTTCGCCACGAGGGCGACGGAGCTCTTTTCCTTTTCGAGCTGCAGCTCGATTCCCTCTTCGGAAATATCCATGTAATTGCTGATGACGGAAATGATATCCCGACGCAGGGATTCCATCATTCCAGCTGAAATATCGGCCCTGTCATGAATCAGAACGACCTGGAGCCTTTCTTTTGCATCTTTCCTCGAATTTTCCACCTTGAAAAAGCGCGAAAGAAAACCCATCGTCATGCTCCTTCCGATACCTATAGCCTGAACATCTTCCGAAGGCCGACAAAAAAACCGCGTCCTTCATCGTTTTGCGGGAGAGAGAGGGGGACTTCCTTTCCGAGAAGGCGGTCGGTAATATCCTTGAAGGCCTTCGCGGCGGGAGACTGGTAGCTGAGGGAAAGGGGTTCCCCCCTGTTGGTGGATATGACCACGGAATCGTCTTCGGGGACAACGCCGATGAGGTTGACCGCGAGGACCTCGCTTACGTCGGTTACATCCAGCATGTTCCCCTTGCTGACCATGCTCTGTCTGAACCTGTTGACGATCAGGTTGATCGTCTCCTTTCCCTCGGCCTCGAGCAACCCGATGATCCTGTCGGCATCCCTGACGGAAGACACCTCCGGGGTGGCAACAACCAGGGCTTCATCGGCACAGAGGATGGCATTCCGGAATCCCGACTCGATGCCGGCGGGACTGTCGATAAAGACAAAATCGAAGGATCCCCTCAAGGAATCGCACAAGGAACGCATCTGGTCCGCCGAAACGGCCTCCTTCGTCCTGGTCTGGGCCGCCGGGAGAAGGTAGAGGTTCTCAACGCGCTTGTCCCGAACCAGGGCCTGCTGGAGTCGGCATCCATTTTCCACTACATCGACGAGATTGTAGACGATGCGGTTTTCAAGTCCCATGACGACATCAAGGTTTCGAAGCCCGATGTCTGCGTCCACGGCCACCACAGAATATCCTTCCTTGGCGAAACAGGCGGAAAGGTTTGCCGTTACAGTGGTCTTTCCCACTCCGCCTTTCCCCGACGTGACAACAATTATTCTCGTATCCA
>JBNGDE010000097.1:0-4384 GCA_049974925.1 Thermovirgaceae bacterium
CCGCATGCCCCTTGTGGCGGTCGGGGGTCGCACCTCCTTTCGTGCCGTCAGGGTCGTTGCCGGGACCAGAGACAATAAATGACCGGGGAAAACCTCCCCTCGGTGATTGTGACCGATCCCGGACCTGGAGTCAAGCCCTCTTGCCGGATCGGGCACGGTTTCAACGTCTTCACCGTTTTAAAATCTACCCTTTTTCGTGAAGATTGTAAAGCCCCGGTTTTTCCTCCACCCTATCAACCGTATCGCCTGATCAACTGTGCCGCGACAGACGCCCCGGACGACCTAAAGGAAGCTGGCCGTTTCCCGGAATACTCACCGGTGAAAATTTTCGACACAAAGAGGCCTCAGCAGGCTTTCTCGGGTTTTTTCCCGTCAATCGGAGAGAAGCCGCAATATGCCAGTGGTGCTTTTGCCAGGCAGGACGGGAACTATCTCGACTCGCCCGCCGCTTTCTTCTACCACTTCCCGGCCGACGACGTCTTCGAGTCTGTAGTCTCCGCCTTTTACCAGCACCGCCGGCTTCAGGGCGCGAATGAGCTGAAGTGGGGTGTCTTCATCGAACAGGACCACCAGGTCCACGCACTCCAGGGCGGACAAAATCGCGGCACGGTCGTTTTGGTTCATGACGGGTCGGTTCTTTCCCTTGAGTCGTCGCACAGATTCGTCGGAATTCAGGCCCACCACGAGGCGGTCCCCGAAGGATTTCGCCCTTTCAAGACAATGAACATGTCCGACGTGGAGGATATCGAAGCAGCCGTTGGTAAAGACCACTTTCCTGCCTTCATGTTTCCAGCGGCGGACTGCCCGGGAGGCCTCTTCGAGGGTTTTTACCTTTGTCGAAGACCCCCTGTCGCCGTCCAGTTCCCCAAGGAGCTCCACTGCCCCTATGGCGTAGGTCCCGGCCTTGCCCACCACGAACCCTGCCGCCCTGTTGGCCGCACGTATGGACTCCGGCGTGGCGGCGCCGGCGGAAACAAAGGCCGCCGTAACGGCCACCACAGTGTCCCCGGCGCCGCTGACGTCAAAGACCTCTCTCGCGAGGGCGGGTTCATGCAGGACGCCGTCTTCGGAAAAAAGGGTCATCCCCTTGTCGGACCTGGTCACCAGAAGGTTCGAAAGCTCCCACCTTTGCTTCAGCCTCAGCCCCGCCGACTCGACAGCCCCGTCCTCATTCGGGACGTCTTTGCCCAGGGCCTGGCCCAGTTCCTTCAGGTTGGGCGTTACCATCCAGGCTCGGCGGTACTTTTCCCAATCGATACCCTTCGGGTCGACAAGCACGGGGATACTGGCCCCTTTGCAAAAGTCAATCACCTTGCGGCAGACTCCGGGCGTGCAGACCCCTTTGCCGTAATCGGAAAGGATCACGGAACGGACGCCCTTTTCTATCTCTTTCTTGACTTTGGCGAGAAGCCGTTTCTCTTCCGTTGCCCCGATGGCTTCGGTCTGCTCGAAATCAAGGCGCAGCATCTGCTGCCTCGCAGAAACGACCCGTGTCTTCGTGGTGGTGACCCTGCCGGTTTCCAGCAGACAACGGGTGTCTATACCCTTTTCTTCGAGCATTTCCTTCAGGAGGAAGCCCTCGGGGTCCCTGCCCACGGAACCAGCCAGAAGGACTTTACACCCGAGGCGCGAAAGATTGTGGGCGACGTTGCCTGCTCCGCCCAGCCCGTTGGAACTGGACGTGACGTGAACGACGGGTATGGGAGCCTCGGGGGATATGCGTTCCACGGCCCCCCTGTAGGTACGGTCGAGGATCAGATCCCCCACGACGAGGACCTTGACCTTTTCAAGCCCCGCCCGCAGGATGTCCCGCGCCGTAAGGCCGGAGGGCATCTCAGTCATCCTCCCCGAAGAGGTAGCCGTCCTTTTCGGAAAGGAGCCTGACGTAACGCCCGACGGCAACCTCGAGGCTCTCGAAGGGTTCGGTGTACCCAACGCGTCTCAGCTTCGACAGGTCGGCCTCTGTAAAGCTCTGATATTTGCCCTTGAGGTCCTCCGGAAAAGGGATATACTCGACGGTCCCGCGGTTGGTGGCATGTATCACCGCAGCGGCGAGGTCTTGAAAAGTCCTCGACCTGCCGGTGCCACAGTTGAAAATGCCCGAGATTTCGGGGTGCTCCAGGAAAAAGATATTCACCTTCACGGCGTCATCCACAAAGACGAAATCGCGCCTTTGCTGTCCGGGTCCGTAGCCGTCGGCTCCCTCGAAAAGTTTTATCTTTCCCGTTTCTCTTATCTGGTGGAAGGCATGGAACACCATCGAAGCCATCCGTCCCTTGTGTGCCTCCTGGGGGCCGAAGACGTTGAAGTAGCGCAGGCCCACCACCTGGCTTTTCGCCTGCGGCAGGACCTTCCTGACATGGCGGTCAAAAAGGTACTTGGTAAAGGCGTAAAGGTTCAACGGAAACTCGCATTCGCTTTCTTCCCTGAAGCCCTTTTTCCCCAGGCCGTACACCGAAGCGGAGGAGGCATATATGAAGGGTATGCCCCGCTTCAGGCAAAAATCCAGAAGGTCCCTGGAATAGCTGTAATTGTTTTCCATCATGTAGCAGCCGTCGGTTTGAAGCGTGTCGGAACAGGCACCCTGGTGGAACAGGGCTTCTATTTTCTTTTCGTCGAACAGGCCCGCAGCGACGGCTTTCCTGAAGTCGCCTTTTTCAAGGTAGTCGGAAAAGTCAAGCCCCCTGAGGTTCTTGAACTTTCCCGAACTTCCCATCCTGTCGACGACAAGTATGTCCTTGAATCCGCGGCGGTTCAGCCCCGCCACCAGATTGCTTCCTATGAACCCGGCTCCGCCGGTGACGATTATCATGGATTTTCCCCCCCGTCGGCGGCAACGCCAAAAAGAACCTCCTCCACGGCGGCACACAGGGCATGTTCTATGGCAAGGTGCACGTTCTGGATGACCGCCGTATCGGTGGAATCCACTTCAATCGAAACGTCGCAAAGCGACCCTGTCGCGCCGCCCTTTCGTGTCAGGGCTATGGTTTTGAGGCCCGATTCGCGTGCGCATACAAGAGCCCTTTTTACGTTTTCAGAATCACCGCTGGTGCTGATTCCCATCAGGACGTCGCCCGGTTTGCCAAAGGCTTCCACCTGCCGGGCGAAAAGGTCCTCGAAGCAATAATCGTTGACGAAAGCCGTGAGAAAAGACGTGTCCGTGGTCAGCGCAAGGGCCGGAAGGGCCTTCCGCTCCCTTTGCGGCCGCAGGCGGCAGACAAACTCCGCCGCAAGGTGCTGGCAGTCGGCGGCACTTCCTCCGTTTCCGCACAAAAGAAGCTTGTTGCCTCCCCGCATGGCCTTTGCGATCAACTCCACGGCGCGGACACAGGACTCCATTCCCCGACTTGAAAATTCCTCAAGCGCCCGGGCCGTCTCCGCCATTGAGGCTTTCATGATCTCTTCCAAGGCTTTTTTCCTCTCGAGTTTCATTCTTTTCCCCCGCAATCCAGCCCTTGATGATTTCCGCAGCTTCGGCAAGGTCGTCGGCCGCCGCATCCCACAAGGGAGTTCCCGATTGTTCAGTTTTGGCCCCGAATCCGGTACGGACCAGTATACCCCTTGCGCCGATCGCTCTGGCAAGTTCCATATCCGACGCCTTGTCGCCGACCACAAAAGACCGCGACAGGTCGATGGAAAGTTCCAGGGCCGCACGTTCAGCCATACCGGGCGAGGGCTTTCTGCAGGGACATCTTTCCCACGGCGCGTGAGGGCAAAAATACGAAGCATCCACGGCGGTCTGCTTTTCCCTCAACAAGTCGAAGAGGCGCGCCATGGTTTTGTCGTAATCGGCCTCGGTGTAAAAACCCCTTCCTATTCCGGACTGGTTTGTAAGGATGACCACTTTAAGCCCCAGCGTCCTGAAACCTTTGAGGGCCTCGGCCGCTTGCGGCAACAGGACAACTTCCTCCGGCCTTTGAATATAGCCTTTTTCTTCTATCAATGTCCCATCCCTGTCGAGGAAAACAGCTCTTTTTGGTTTTGTGAACCCAGCCTCGTTTTCTGAATCCGGCAACGACATCACCCTCTCGATCCCGGGTGGGCAAAGCCTTCAAGGCGGCTTTCTTCAACGACCTGCCGGTAGACTTCAAGGGTTTTTTCCACCATGGCATCCTCGGTAAAATCTTTGCTTCTTTCGAGGCTCAGCCGGGAATATTTCTCCCGCAAGGACCCATCCCCTGCAACTTTTTCAAGAGTACGCGCCAGGACATCCGCATCACCCCTTGTGACCAAAATACCGTTATCGCCTATCACCTCTGACAAACCTGGTTCCGCGTAAGGGTGTGCGGACGTTTTCTTGGACTGTTTACGCAGCCAAATTCAAGCTTCGGGTGTGCGGACGTTTTCTTGGACTGTTTACGCAGCCAAATTCAAGCTTCTCCGA
>JBNGDE010000098.1:0-4358 GCA_049974925.1 Thermovirgaceae bacterium
GAGAGTAGGTCGCCGCCGGGAACCTTTCCTTTTTCTTTATATGACAACGACAAAGTCCCGGGAGAGAGTCCCGGGGCTTCGATTTCATCCAAAACCTCGAATAACCGCTACAGGTTTATTGGACGTTCGGCTCTTCCGGGACTTCGAATTTGAGGTAGCTGTTAACGGCCCGGAAGAAGGTGTCAATATCCTCTTCCGCATGAAGAACGACCCTGCCTTTGGGAAGATAGGTCCGTGAGATGTCGCCCTTGTTGACCACAACCACGTCCCCGCGATTCATGGAAGGCAGAATGGCTGCCGGGGTGACGACCAGAGAGGATCCGACGACGAAAAAGAGGTCGGCCGATTCCGCGAGGGTCCGGCATTCGTCGAGATGCTTGACCATCTCACCGAAGAAGATGATGTCGGGTTTGATGACGCCGCCGCAGCTGTCGCAATGAGGGACCTTTTGCTCGAAGGCGAGTTTCAGGCTTTCCTCATACCCCCAGGTTTTACCGCACCCCAGGCAGAAGCTTTTCCAGATTCCGCCGTGGATTTCATAGACTTTTCGGGATCCCGCCCTCTGATGAAGGGCATCGATGTTTTGAGTGATGATTCCCTCAAGGATTCCTTCTTTTTCGAGGCTCGCGAAAAACCTGTGGGCGAAAGTGGGCTTGATCTTTTCCACGGAGCGTAAAAATTCGCGATGAAAATCGTAGAAAAAGCTGGGGTCTTCGTGAAAGGCGTCGATGTCGAAAATGCGTTCCGGATCGGTGTGAAGTTTCTGTCTGTAGATGCCCTGAGGTCCCCTGAAATCGGGGAGCCCGGCACTGGTGGACATGCCTGCGCCGCTCAAAAGAACGGCCTGTTTTGACTTTTCAAGCAGCGATGCGCATCTTTGCGCCTGCGTTTCAAGAATTTCCTGATCGGACACTGATAATCCCTCCTGAATATCCAGGTTTCCTCTATCATAAACCCACGAAAGGGAGTATTCAAAAACGATGCAACAGGTTACCTAACGTGGCAGCGGAATGTCGGTGGCCGTTAAACCGGGAAACAGGGCGGTATATTCGGGAGGCCTGTGGGAAATGTCGAAATGAAACATCGTACATGGACTGAATGATCGCCCCAACCGACGCCGATTATAACACTGGCCGTGTTTCAGCGTGTCTTGACCCTTTTTGATATGGGAAACCCCGCATTTGTACTGAAGTCGTGGGGGTGCTATGGCTTCGGTTCAAGATATTCATGCCCTGGGGGCCCCCGAAATTCAGCTTCCTGGCTTTTGGGGATATTATCAAGCTGGTTTTTTTGCTGTCATGATCGAGTCAATCGGAGACTACCATCCCTATCCTATGCTTCAGGGCTTGATGATCCCGACGAGGGGACCATCAGCCGGGGCATCGGGGCGGAAGGTCTCAATTGCGCACTTGCAGGTCTTTTCGGGGCCACAGGGACGACCTCTTCTTATACGGAAAATATTGGCCTCATCGGCGCCCCATGAATCCAGGTGCTCATGGGGGCCGACATGGGAGCCAGAAAAATATCCTCATCGTTGGTTTTGCCTTCCTCATGGCACTTGGTCTTCCAGGCTTGACCGAGGGGCGGAAGGAAGTCTTTTTCGCTTGGGGTGTGCCCGGTCAGGTGATCTGGGCGATCATGACCACACCCATGGCTGTGGCGTGCATCTGCGCGGCCTTTTGGGACAGCATCGTTCCGGAAACACCTGAAGAGCGTGGAACCAGGACACCTGCACAGGAACCAGCCTGCGTCATGTCGATATCGCCGGGAGCTTGTCTCCCGGCGTTTTTTTATTTGACATTCAGCATGGTCTCGGGTAGAAAGGAACAGTAAACGAAAATCGTTTCAATTTAGCCTGGAGACTTCGGAGATCCTGCTCTGTTGGTATAATGGATTGCAGAGTTTGGAGGACAGAAGTCAAAGGCGGAAACAAAACAAGGAGGTATCGAACATGACAAAGCTGAACGAAGTGTACAAGTGTGAAATATGCGGGAACATCGTGGTTGTCGTTCACGAGAGCGCGGGCGAGCTGGTCTGCTGCGGCCAGCCGATGAAACGACTGGAAGAACAGAATGCTGACTCGGCGACGGAAAAACATGTTCCGGTGATCGAAAAGACCGACGAAGGCATCCTCGTCAAGGTTGGCAGCGTGCCCCATCCCATGGAGGAGAAGCATTACATAGAATGGATCGAACTGACTGTTGATGGAACGGTGCTCAGGAAGTTTCTTGAACCCGGTGATGCCCCCGAGGCGCTTTTCAAGGTGAGCGGCGAGGTCTCTGGTGCCCGCGAGTATTGCAACGTTCATGGATTGTGGAGGAACTGAAGACGATGATAAACAAAAAAATGCAGGATGCAATGAACAAACAGATTAACGAGGAACTCTTTTCGGCCTATCTGTACCTTTCAATGGCGGCATGGGCCGAAAAGAGCAACCTTCCAGGAGCCGCTTCCTGGATGAGGAAGCAATCGAAAGAAGAATTGGGACACGCCATGAAGTTCTTTAATCATATCAACGAAAGAGGCGGCGAAGTCGAACTGCTTCCCATCGAGGCACCGCAGAAGGACTGGGCAGACATACTGGAGGTCTTCGAGGCATCCCTTGAGCACGAGCAGCATATATCCGCCTGTATCAACGACCTCTACGGCCTTGCCGCCGAAGAGAAGGATTTTGCCTCCCAGGTTTTTCTGCAGTGGTTCATCGAGGAGCAGGTCGAGGAGGAGGCCTCCGTGGACGAAGTGGTCCAGAAACTCAAGATGGTGTCCGGATCGAAAAACGGCATCTTCATTGTGGACAGGGAACTCGGTAAACGGGAGGACGACTAGGAGATTCCTTTCGCCGGGCCTCCTTTCGCGGAATAGAACTGTTTTGGCGGGGCAGGTTCCGGGACCTGCCCCGTCCGGCCTCCGAGAACTTTGCAAAAAAGGAGGGAAAAAGATGGCTGAAAACAGTATAGACAATAGGGCCTTGTACATGATTTCCTATGGTCTCTATCTGGTCTGTTCCCGTAAGGGTGAAAAGCTCAACGGCCAGGTGGCGAACGCCGTCATGCAGGTGACAGCCGATCCCATAAGTATCGTCGCCTGTCTGCACAAGGACAACCTGACGACGGAGTGCATTCTCGAGTCGGGGGTCTTCAGTGTGTCCATTCTCGAACAGGAAACCCCCATGCCCTTCATCGGCAACTTTGGATTCAAGTGTGGCAGGGATATCGACAAATTCGGAAAATGCGAATGCGAACTGGGGGCCACGGGGGCTCCCCTTCCCGTCGACCATTCCCTGGCGGTCATCGAGGCGGAATTGGTCAAACACACCGATATATTCACCCACGTCATGTTCTTCGGCAAAGTTGTTTCTTCCAAGGTGCTCAAGGACGGAGTCCCGCTGACATACGCCCATTATCACGAGGTGAAAAAAGGAAAGTCCCCCAAGAACGCCCCGACGTCAACGCTGAACGAAGTGAAATGACCCCGCTGCAGGCGCAGGCAGGCGAAAGCAGTGTCCTGTCGAAAAGCGGCCTGAAGGAAAGAAAGTTTAGATCCGGCAGGTTGTTCGGCTGGCTCGAAGAACTTTACACACGTTTCAATCAAAGGGAGTATGTTCATCCCGATCCGGTGGAATTGCTCTACGATTTTGAAGATGTGAGGGAAAGAGAGATCGTGGCTCTGGTAGCAGCTTCGCTGGCCTATGGCAGGGCGGCTCTCATCCTGAAGAATGCCGGCAGGATCGTGGATATTATGGGGACTTCCCCAAGGGCTTTTGTTTTGAACTCCAGTGATGAAGACCTGGCGTCGATGTTTCGTAACTTCAGGCACCGCTTTACCTCAGGAGAGGATATTGCGGCCCTTGTTTCCGGAATCCGTCGGGCCCTTTATCTGTATGGAAGCCTGGAAAACTGTTTTCGAGAGGGCCGCAAAGGCGGAAGGGCCTCCACAAGAGAGGCCTTGGCTTTTTTCAGGAAAGTCCTGTGCACTGGTTTGCCTCGTTCTTGCAATGCCATACTTCCGGACCCCGCCGGGAAATCGGCGTGCAAAAGGCTGCACCTTTTTTTGAAGTGGATGGTTCGCTCCGATGAGGTGGACCCGGGTGGCTGGACGGTTCTTGATCCTTCTGCGCTTCTCGTGCCTCTTGACACCCACATGTTTTCGATCGCACGGGCTTTGGGGATGACGTCACGGAAAGGCGCCGATTTCATGACCGTTCTCGAGGTGACACGGGCGTTTTCGACTATATGCCCCGAGGATCCGCTGCGCTATGATTTCGTTCTGACCCGTTTCGGGATCAGGCCGGACCTGGATAAGGGAAAGCTTTTGGAAGAAGGTGCTTTTTTGCAGCAGGAGGAAAACCGATGATCTAG
>JBNGDE010000099.1:0-4340 GCA_049974925.1 Thermovirgaceae bacterium
GATGAGCCCCATGTTCCTGTCCGCCGCCAGGAAGGATTCGTTCTCCTTCCCCTTCTGGGCCTGTTTCATGATGTAGTAACCAATTCCAAGAAGTGACGCAAAATAGAGGCCGACGACGATCAAATCCAGGGTATGCAATTGCATGTCTTTCCCTCCTTTTCGTCCGCTTCCTTTCGTCTCAGCTGATGGAGACTCCTGTTATCCTTCCGTCCTCGCTCCCCTCGACAGATCGAAATCTTCGTCCTTCTCCTTAAAACCCTCCCTTCCGCTCCGTTATCCTGCTCAGAAAGCCATAAAGGAATTCGGCGGTCTTCGTGACGGTATCAAGCTCCACGTATTCGTCGGCCCCATGAAAATTCGCGCCTTTCGGGCCGGCGACGAGCGTCGGGATACCCAGTCTCCCACCGGTGTAGCAAAAATCGCCGACGCTCGGGAAATAACTGATAGCCGGTTCCTCTCCCGTCACCGCCTCCATGGACTCTTTCATCCCCATGACATAGGGGTTGTCCTCGGAAACGACGTAGGCTGGAAACCCTTCGCAGTCCGCGTGAGGCGCATCGCGAAACCGCACGTGCGCCTTTCCCGCAATGCCGGCCCGTTTAATGGCCGCTTGTGCTTCCTGGAGCACCGTTTCCTTCGTCTCCCCGACGGTGACGTGCCTGAATACGCTGAAAACGGCCTCCTCCGGCACGGAGAGCGCCGCCCCCCCGCCATGGAAATCGATGCAGCAGATCGACCCGGGACCAAGTTTTTCATGAGGGGCAAGTTCGGTCTTTTCCAGTTCGAGGAGAATTTTCGCAGCCTCGCTGACGGCGTTGATACCCTTTTCCGGCTGGGCCCCGTGAGCGGATTTTCCCTTGACGCGGACGGAATAGTTCCACCCACCCCGCGCCCCAAGGCAGAGGCTGGGGAAGGGGACTCCAGAAAAGGCGCTGCTCGGCTCGGTGATCACCGCCACATCGGCATCTTTTGGAATCAGCCCGTCCAGGATCAAGGCATCCGTCCCCAGGCCGAAGGGTCCCTCTTCGTCGCAGACCAGGCTATAGAGGATTTTCCCTTCAAAAGATTCCTTGCGTTTTGCAAATTCCCTGAGGGCCATCATGATGGCGGCGCAGCCGCCCTTCATGTCACAGACACCGAGCCCGTACATCCGGTTGCCGTCGATTTGGGCGGCAAAGGGATCCCTGGTCCAGCCGTCGCAAAGCTTGACCGTGTCAAGATGACCGTTGACGACCACTGTAGGTCCGGGGTGACCGCTTTCCAGGGCCCCGACCACGTTAACACCCTTGTAATCAAAGATCCTGTCTTCATGAAAACGGTGGTAGTCCACGGGAACACCGGCGTCTGCCAGCCACCGGTGGGCGAATTCCATGATTTTCTCCTCTTCGAAATAGGGGCTCGGTATTTTCACAAGTTCCGATAAAAGCCCCGCAACCTCTTTTCCGTCGAAGCGGGCCATCATCAGGCCTTCCCGCGTTTCCTGAGATTCCGGTAATCACCCATGAAGGCCACACTCCTTTTTTAAAGCGGTTCAATCCGCCAACTTGATGCAAGAAATAAGAAGCATCAGAATAACAAATTGGTTGAGAAGTACTTTACCGTAAAACCATAGTTTGTCAAACAGTTGTTCGTGTACGCAAGTTTAGTTCTGTATACGTAACAGGTTTTACTATTTGGAAACTTTTTGGTTTTCCCAAATGCGCTCGATAGGATATGATGTTGACATTTCGTTATATTGCTGGAGGTGTACCATGAAAAACCGGAAACTCCTCATTTCTGGAGCATCTGTCTGGACCGGAACCGACCCCCGGCCCACCGCCGAGGCCGTTCTCATAGAAGGCGGCTTTATCGCTGCAGCCGGGAGCCTTGACGAGGTCTCTTCCTTTCCGGGCGCTTCCGGAGCGTACCGGGTAGACGCGAAGGGCGTCTCCATCGTTCCGGGCCTTACGGATTCCCACCTCCACCTGACGGCCCTGTCACGGCAGCAGGCCGCCCTTTCCCTGCACAAGGCCGGTTCGCGGGAGCATCTCCTGGAACTGGTACGTCAAAAAGCCGAGAAAACA
Source organism: Thermovirgaceae bacterium (assembly GCA_049974925.1). GTDB lineage: Bacteria > Synergistota > Synergistia > Synergistales > Thermovirgaceae > UBA1876. Next base: position 2,064 of record JBNGDE010000099.1, read on the forward strand.
CCGCCGGACGAATGGATCTACGGCGTCGGCTTCAACAACGCCGCCTGGCCCGACGACAGGCTCCCCACCATGGAAGAGCTGGACGGTCTGGGAATACCCAACCCGGTGCTTCTGCTCAGAATCTGCGCCCATGTCCATGTGGTCAATTCGAAGGCTCTGGAGGCCGCCGGACTCTCGAAAGACATGTCAGGCCAGGGCGTCATGAAAGACGGGAACGGAAACATGACCGGAACGCTTCTGGAGGACGCCGCGAAACCGGTTGTGGAGGCCATGAAAAACAGGATGTACAAGGACGAGGCAGAGGAAGGCGCCCTTCTTCAGACAATGGCCGGTCTCGCCGCGGAAGGGATAACAACGGTCCACACCTGCAGCGCCGCTTCCTACGGACTCGAGGAAAATATTCGGGCTTACCGGACGCTTGCCGCACGGGGAGCCCTTCCCCTGCGGATTCGGCTGTACACTGACGAAGTCATACCGGGTTGGAACGTCTCCGGAGATGGTGACGAATGGCTCAGCTACGGCGGGATGAAATTTTTTCTCGACGGATCCCTGGGGGGGCGCACCGCCGCCATGTCTTTCCCCTACGTTGACGAACCGTCGACCCGCGGGATTCTCAACATGGATGACAAGACCTTCCGGGAAAGGCTGGCCGACGTCCACAAACGCGGTATCCAGGCCCAGGTGCACGCCATCGGCGATGCGGCCGTCGACCAGTTCATCAATGCCGTCGAAAGCCTTCAGGATCTTGAACCATTGCCGAAGGGACTCAATCACCGGCTGATACACGCCCAGATCTGCAGGCCGGAGCAGATGGACCGCCTTGCCCGACTGGGAGTCGTCTGTGACATCCAGCCCGTTTTCGTTCCCAGCGACATCCACATCACCGAACCCCGGATCGGGAAAAATCGCCTGGGCTGGGCCTACGCGTGGAAAAGCATGCTTGAAAAGGGGCTCCTGCTCACTGCCTCGAGCGATGCCCCCGTGGAGCCGACGAACCCCTGGCGGGGCATGTGGGCCGCTGTAGCCCGCGTCGACGATAAGGGCAACCCGCCCGGTGGATGGCTGCCTGAACAAAAACTGAACCTTCACCAGGCCCTGGCTCTTTATACAGTCAACCCCTGGCGGGCTATCGGAAAAGCGCAGGGCTTCGGATCGATTTCCCCGGGCACGCCGGCGGACCTGGTAATGCTTGACAGAAACGTTTTCGAAACGCCAGTGGGGGAATTGCCCGACCTGAAGCCCATCCTGACTTTTGTCGGAGGACGCCTGTCCCACGGAGATCTGCCGGATTGGGAAAAGGTACCGTTCTGAAAACCCATTCAGGAGCTTTCTTCCGCTGTCTTTCGCGGTATACTCATGGAAGCAGTCGAGGATGTTCCGGTGCAGGGAGATGATAAGATGAAGAGTCCAGCAGAGTTGTTTGCAAAATGGGGAGTGTGGCTCGTCCTGGCAGCTGCTTTCCTCGTACTGCCGCTTACACCGGCTTTGGGCTATGAGGGCGGCGTTCTTCTGGAAGATCACTTCAGGGGCCTGAAGGTGATGGCCGTCGATGAAGGGACTCTGGCTGAAGCTTCAGGCCTCATGGAGGGCGACATCATCAGGGAAGCGGACTTCAGACCCCTTTCGGGAACCTCTCCGGAAGCCCTGCAGAAACAGCTGGCGGGACTTCAGGTCACGGGTGGATCCATCCTTATCAAGGTGGAACGGTCGGGCAATGTCCAGCTCCTCCGGGTGAAACAACCTCTCGAATTCAGGGACCGGACTGCTTTCGACCAGACCCGGACCACGCTTCTGGAAGCCTGGGAAAGGTGCGAAAATGCGTGGGAACGCGTGAACGGCATTGTCAGGATTTCATATTCCGAAGGGATAAACGAAGAAACGGAAGTCCTGTTCGACGACGTCTGCAAGACCTTCCAGTCGGCGAAAAACAGGATGATCGCTACAGAGATTCCCCCTTTCCTTCCCGAAAAAGCCGGGGCGAAACTGAGAGAGGCCAAAAGCCGCTTCATCTCCGCCGCGGGCAGCAGCCTTTTCGCCGTCAGGGCCCTTGAAGACGACCTTGCGAAGGGATACATCCCCGACGGAACGAAACGGGCCTCTTTCAACGAAAGACAGATCCCTGGAACCTTTGATTGGGAAGAAAACTGGATCCTCCAGTTTGACACGCTGCCCGGCGGGTACAAATCGTTCTATCGATCCATGCTCACTTCAAGGGGGAAGGCCTTTTCGGCGCTTCTTGAAGCGGAAAGGTACATGAAAAATTATCAGTGACATTGA
>JBNGDE010000100.1:0-4258 GCA_049974925.1 Thermovirgaceae bacterium
CGGAAATGCCATGGATCAGTGAACTCCTCAGGGAGAAAGGTTATGAGGATTTCAAATGGATACGGCCGGGGACTCTTCCGGTCGCCCACTGGGTGAGAATGAAGTGTTACTTTGGCTGTGACGAGAACAGGAAAAACGCCTCCTGCCCTCCCTATGTTCCTTCGGTGATTGAGTGCCGCGAATTTTTCTCGGAATACGAAAAAGGCGTTTTTGTTCATGTGATGAGTACGGCGCCCAAGGGACAGCACAGGGAATGGGCGAAGGGGCACCAGAGAAAGTTTCTCGATGTGGAAAAACGGGTCTTTTTGGGTGGAATGGTTCGTGCCTTTGCGTTGCCCCTGGACCCCTGCAACCTTTGTGACGATTGCCCCGGAACGCCGGAAGAATGCCGTTACTCTTACGAGCGGCGGCCTACCATGGAAGCACTGGCCGTAGATGTCTTCACCGCCGCGAGACGCTTGGGCTATCCCATTACCGTGAAAAAGGGGCCTGACGAACCCACTGACCGGTATGCCCTGCTTTTGGTGGAGTAGCCGCGTTTTTCTCAAGAGGAGGAAGGGCCGGGTGCCTTTGCAATGCCCGTGCTCCCTTGCTGCGGTTTCAAAGAGGCATATTCAAAAAGGGATGGGGCATCTTTCGGGGTGAGGTGCCACGGTCCCTGCCAGAGGATGAACAGGAGGAGGTCACGTGTCGATGAACATCAGGATCCTGTCGCTTGCGGAGATTGAGGGACTGGGAATCTCGATCACGGAAGTCATGGATGTGGTAGAGAGGGGATTCAGGCTCAAGGGGGAGGAGAAAGTCGAACTTCCGGCTAAAATAGGGATCCACCCGAGACATGATTGCTTTATCCATGCCATGCCCTGTTTTGTCGGGGCAGATGCCGATGTCGCCGGTGTCAAGTGGGTTTCGGGCTATCCGATCAACCAGTCGAAAGGGCTTCCCTACATAACGGGCGTCATGTGCCTGAACGACCCGGAAACGGGATTCGTCAAGACTTTCATGGATGCCGGATGGATCACGGCCTGGAGAACCGGTGCGGCAACGGGCGTATGCGCCAGACACATGGGTGATCCGGAATCAAGGACGCTGGCCGTCATCGGCCTCGGGGTCCAGGGACGCACCAATACGGTTGCCCTTGCCAATGCCCTTCCCCGCCTGAAGACCGTGAAGGCCTGCGATGTTCACTCTTCCCAGCTTGAAAAATACAGGGAACTCATAGAGAAAGACCTTCCCGGTCTGGATGTTGTCCCCTGCGAAACAGTCAGGGAGGCTGTGAAGGGTGCGGATGTGGTGGTCACCTGCACGCCTATAGTGGCCGAACCGGAGAGGTTTGTCCGTTCCGACTGGCTGCAGGATGACTGTCTTGCCATCGCCGTTGACTATGATTCAGCCTTTGAAGCTGATGTCATGACAGGGGCGGAGGCCTTTGTCTGTGATGACAGGAACCAGTACCTGTGGACCCAAAGACAGGGTGTTTATTTCCAGAAAGGATACCCCGGCGAAAAGGATATCCTGGAAGACATGGGGGACCTCTGTACCGGAAAGGTCACGGCTCCGAAAAAGGGTCGCAGGGGAGCCGTGCTTATGGGGATCGCGAGTCATGATGTTCTGACTGCGGATTTAATTTACAGGAAATCTTCCGAAAAGCGGGTCGGGAAGGTCGTAGACATATAACCGGTATCAGCCTGGAAGAGCCGGGTCACAAAAGCGGGGGCCTTTGAAAGGCCCCCGCTTTTGTGTATTTCTGGAAAGTGGTGAGGATGCGAAATGTTACCTGGACCCGTTGACAGAATAGGGCTGCCGGGTACAATAAAAAATGGATCCAATTATTCCACATACGGGCGTGTGCGATGAACGAAGCCATCAAGTCCGATGAAAAAGCTTTCAGGCAGGTTGTCGCGAAACTGGTTTCAAAACATTTGAAGCCGGGGGACAGGGTTTTTGAGCCCGGACTTTGCGAGGAGCTCGGAATGAGCAGGACTCCCGTACGCCAAGCGCTTGCCAGGCTTATGGAGGCAGGGATCCTCGTCAAGATACCTCACCAGAAAGGCTATGTCGTCCCCGAACTCTCCATGGAAGACATGCGCCAAATTTTCCTGACCCGTGTCATCATCGAAGGTGAATGCGCCTTTTTCGCTGCAGAAGCGATTACGGCGGGGGAACTGGAGTTTTTGAGGGAATTGAACGGGCGCGAGGAAGAATGCTTTTTCAGGGGCGACAGGCATGCCTGCGCCGAGATCAATGAAACCTTCCACTTTTTCCTGTACGAAGTCTGCCGAAACCCGTACCTTCAAAAATTCGCCACACACCTTTATTGGCGTTCCCAGCTTTACACCTTTCACATGGGCTTTTTCTACAGTTCCGATTTCATCAAAGAAAGAATCAAGAGATTGAAAGAAAGCGGGCGCGTCAGTTACATGGAACACCGTCATGTCATTGATGCCTTTGAAAGGCGCAAGCCCGTGGTGGCGAGGGATGCCATGAAGGTCCATATCCGCAGGACCTACGAGCATTACGCCCGGGCGAAGGCCCTCGATCTTTGCAGTACTGCAGGAAAAGCCTGTTCAAACGACAAGGGCTGAATGTTAGATTGTATTTTATCTTCCTGAAAGGAAGCGATTTTTATGGTTGACGAAAAACGGCTGTTGGGAAATTTTCTGGAGCTTGTGAGGATCAAGGCGCCTTCATTCCAGGAAAAGTCAGTCGCGGATGTCCTTCAGGACCTCCTTTCACGACGGGGTCTTGATGTCATTATCGACGCCGGCATGGAGAAAACGGGCAGCAACACCGGGAATGTCATCGCCTGGCTGGAGCCTTCTCCCGGCTGTACAAACTGGGTTGCCTTTTCCGCCCACATGGACACCGTTTCCCTTGACAGGGAGGTCTCTCCACGGGTGAACGAGGGAGTCGTGACCTCCGACGGCGGGACGATTCTTGGTGCCGACGACCGGGCCGGTATTGCCGTGGCCCTTGAAGCTCTTGAGGTTGTCCTGGAGAAAGGAATACCGCACCCGGGGATTGAACTGGTCTTCTCCGTCGCGGAAGAACAGGGACTTGTCGGGGCGAAAGTACTGAACCGCAGGGACCTGAAATCGGACAAGGCTTTCGTTCTGGACAGCTCCATGGATCCCGGTCACATCATTATCGCCGCGCCGACGCAGTACAAGCTGTTCTGGACGGTGCACGGGAAAGCTTCCCATGCGGGTGTCGCCCCTGAGGAAGGCATTAGCGCCATTCTCGCTGCCGCGGCGGGAATAGCCAGGGTCCCGCAGGGTCGGATCGACGAGGAAACGACGGCGAACATTGGTGTCATCAGCGGCGGGAAAGCGACAAACATCGTGTGTGACCGAGTTGACATCCAGGCCGAGGCAAGGTCGCTCGATGAGGGCAAAATCCGCGAACAGGTTGAAGCCATGTCCCGGGCTATGCGTGACGGCGTCGAAGACAAAGGTGCCAGGCTTGAGGAAAAACGGGAGTTGTCCTATCCCGGGTACAGAATGAACAAAAGCGATCCTGTCGTCGCCTCGGCCATGGAAGCTGTCCGCCGGTGCGGTCTTGAACCGAAGCTCGTTTCAGCAGGCGGCGGAAGCGACGCAAATATCCTCAACGGGAAGGGGCTTCCGGCGGTCAACCTTGCCCTGGGCATGGAAAAGGTCCACACCACGGAAGAACGGATCGCATCGCAGGATCTCGTGAAAGCTGCGGAGATCGTGTATCAGCTGATGACCGGCAGTTAGGAAAGACAGTCCGCGGAGGCTCCACGGGACTGCCGACCCACAGAAAAGAAATGCGCGATCTTGATGCCGACATGCCGGCAACTGGACGGTCTTGCCAAAAAGGTCAGTCTTGTGGATTTAAGGCGGTTGTGGTAATTTTTCTAGATGGGCATAACGAGTTAAACCGGGAAACGACCGGAAGACACACTAAAGGGGAGTAGCTTTCGGGCGAAGTCACCAGCACGGCGCGCGGCGCCTGGCTTCGCCGGCGGCTTGAGAGGGTCGTCAGCGAGACTTTTAGCGTGGCAATCGCCATGCAGGAAGTCTCGCTTTTTTGTGAAGGGGAGGGAGCTCAATGGACTGGTTAATGACCGTTTCCGAGGCCTTTACCTATAAACAGGCCGTCATGATGTTCGTCGGGCTGGCCCTGATATGGCTTGCCGTAAAGAAGGAATTTGAGCCCAACCTGCTTCTTCCCATGGGTTTCGGGACGATCCTGGTCAATATTCCCCTTTCGTCGGCGATCACCCGGGTTGTCG
>JBNGDE010000101.1:0-4181 GCA_049974925.1 Thermovirgaceae bacterium
CAATGGAACAAAGCCAGACCAGTTCTTCCATATCAAGGGGTCTCGCCCTTGTCCTGTAGGGTTTGAGACGAACCTTGAACCTTCGATCCGCCGTGTCGTCATACCTGAGGCAGGACCGGACCGGTCGGCTCCCCCTGGAAGGAAGCCACAAGGTGACCGGCAGGTTTTTTCGCTTGCTGACCCTGAATCCCGGAAAAAGCCCTTTCGCGGCTTTTTGCAGGAAAGCGCCGCCGGGGTAGTAGGGATACCAGGGGGGTTCCCCCGAAGGGTCGGTCCCCTTCTTTGGGGTTTCGCCGCCTGCCAGTTCGGCCCACAGGTACGGAACCCCCTCAAGCAGTGAAACGTGAAGACAGATCATGTTACCGACTCAACCCCTCTGTGCCGCGGCCTTTCTGCGGCCTTTTGGAGCCCTGCCGGAAACCGGTTGCGGTGGACAGCGCCCCTTCATGAATAGGACCATCAATCAAATACAGTAAACACTGATACCCAGGTTTACGAAAACCCTGAGGGAAGAATTTCCCGAACTCAAGAGCAGTATACCTTTCCTCGCCAGGGAAAAACCAGCAAATTCATACACGGAGGACCTTTAGGCTCTACCGTTGCAAATGATGGCAACGCTCCCGACAAGTGTGTTAGTATGTGAGCAGACGGAGGTGTGGCTCCTGGGGTCGGTTATCCCGGTATTCCGGAAATGACCCGGCTCCGATATGCCGCCTCCGTCTTGTCTTTTCGCCCATTGATGCGAAACGGGACGATCTCGGCACGGGGCACCCCTCAAGTTAGCCCCCATGTTACCCCCCAAGTCGCCCCTCAAGAGACCCTGATGTCCGGGAGGATTTGACCCACCGGGCGGCACGGCCCCTGCCTGTGCAGCTGACAACCCCCTGCTTCCGAAGGTCCTGCAACGAGCGCCTGAGGGCATGATCCGACAAGTCGGGCAAAGCTTCGCGCAATTCCCCGAAGGTAAAGGCTTCCGGCAGGCTTTCGATGACCTCTTTGAGGCGTTTTCCCGTCTCGCTGGGGATGTCCGGCGTGCTGGTAAAGGCGGGGGACTGCACGCGGAGCTGCTTCTGGGGCTCTTCCTTCATGGTCCTGATGGTTTTGAAATAGGACATGGTCCAGAGATTGGCCTGCTTCCGGCTTCCTGCGAACACGAGGTGGATTTTGGGGTGCAGGGCAAGGATCTCGGTAATCGCCCTCGCGCAGTCGGAAGCGTTGAGAGGGCGGATCTTTTTTGGGGTCGAGGAAGTCGCCGAAATTGGCCTCCGCAACGAGGGCCGGAGCGGGCCAGGTCTCGAGTTCGCCCAGGGACTGGTTGAGGATGCGCAGGTCGGAAAGGCTGGAAAGCATGTTCTCGAAAGTCTTCCGTTCGGTGACGGCGATGATTTGCCCATCGTGAAGGAGGGCGTAATCGCCTACGGGCAAGGTGCCTCGTTCGGTGGTACATTCGGCGAAATTCCAGGGATAGCGCTCGCGGTGGTCGATGACAATATGCATGGCCGGGGTCCCGTAGACGGCAAACCGGCTTTTGGACTTTCGTTCGGTGAGGCCTTTCTGGGTCTGCCAGAAGATCTGCTCGTACTCACCGCTGCCGTTTTTGTAGGTTTTCTTGAGGAAGAGGAAGTCACAGCGCTTCTTTTTGGTCCGGTCCAGGACAAGGGAAAGACGTTTTCCGTATTGTTTCATGTTGACCACGGGGACGCGTTCCAGTTCCTCGCCGGTTTCGTCCTCACCGGAGGGCTCGGCGCGGAGGCAGAAGATGTTCCCCCTGGCTCCGGGCCAGCGGTCACGTACCAAAAGACACAGGAGAACCTTTTCCCCCTGTTCGATGGTGATCTTGTAGGGGAACTTTTCCGATTCGGTGGTTTCGAGTACCCAGAAGGCGCGTTCGGCTTCCTGTGTCATGCCCAGGCTCCCCGTTCGGCGATTTTGCCCTGATTCTACCGTTTTTCGCGTATCCATGCGACCGTAAACCATCAAAAGGGAAACCTCGGGGGTCGGATCTTTGATTTAGGGATTTTTGAATCGCAGGCTGTCAACGATGTCAACGGGAAAATCAGTAAATCCAAGATCCGACCCCTGGTTGTTCTACTCAATAGTCTGTTTGCAACAGGGTGGCAAGCTTCAGGAGGACATCGGCAACAAAGGCCTTGTGGCCTTTCTCGATAAACCTCGCGTTGCGGGTGCTCCAGTCGATGCTCCGGACAGCGTCGGCAAGAACAACACCGCGGGTTTTCATCGGAAAGGCGCCCGCGTCCACTTCGAAAGGGTAGCCTTTCTTTTGTTTGGTGAAGGGAACCACAATGCACAGTTTGGTGCGGACGTTATATTCATACGGGGACAAAACCAGAACAGGACGTGTCGTTCCTCCCTGCTCATGGCCTTTGACGGGTTTCAGGTCAACCCGTATCACATCCCCGCGTTCAGGCGCCCATTCATTCATTGTTGTTCCCTGCCGACATCAGGGCCCCAGCCGGTTTCACCGGGCCGGTTCTCTTCGGAGATCCTGCAGACAAGGTCCTCCAGACGATATCTCCTTTCCGGACTCATAATGATGGTGTTGTCTTCCCCGAGGGAGATCTCGAGAGAGCCGCCGGGCTCAAGGTTCAGGGCTTCCACGACATGCTTGGGCAACCGGATTCCTATACTGTTTCCCCAGCGTGTCAACCGGGCGGAATAAGCCATTGTCCTTCCCTCCTTCGGATATACATAGTATATCATCTTGCGGGCTTGCGCTATAGTCGAACCCTTGTAATTTCGTGCCGGGTGTTGAGTAATCACCAAAATGTGATATCTGGGACCAAAATTGACATCCCTAATATAGTACCTAAAATAGGTCCCAGCGAATGGATTTTCGGAATTTCCAGGGAGGGAACCTTATGCACCAGGCCAAGTTCAGCCTCAAGGAATCTAATATCCTTTTTCTTCAAGAATGCAGATCCTATGGCTTCAAGGACAAGAGCGAAGCCGTGAGAACCGCCCTTGACCGGCTTGCCGAGGATCTCACCAGGCGGCGCCTTCGGGAATCGGCAGCCCTGTATGAGAAAGTCTACGAAGAAGACCAGGAAACACGAGAATGGACGGATACAGATCTTGCGGAGTGGCCTTCATGAACACCCTGGAACGGGGAATGGTCATCGATGTCCGCCTGGACCCGACGGAAGGGTCTGAAACGGGCAAACAGCGCCCATGCATCGTCGTCACCAACGATGAATATAACAAGAGAAGCCCCGTGATTCAGGTGGTACCCATCACGGGATGGAGCGAGCGGAAATCCAGAATTATTACGAATGTTGAAATCAACCCTGACTCACGAAACGGCTTGACCAAGAAATCCGTTGCCGATTGTCTCCAGACAAGGCCTGTGGATCAGAGGGTCCGGTTCGTCAAAACGAGGGGCCGGGTCGACGAGAGTATTCTTTTGAAAATCGGGCGGGCCCTGAAAATTCTCTTCGATCTCGATTGAACCGGTAAAGGGGAAAGGACCGGTTTCAAAAAGAGACGACGGAGCCGGCGGCAACGGCTATTCCCTTGTCGCCGAAGGATTGAAGCAAAATACTCGTCGCGGACCGGCCAGTGCAGTGGCAGGGGGCGACCCTTTCGACGCCGAGTCCTTTGAGGGCCTTTGCTATTTCGTGAACTTCCCTGTCCGTTGCGCCTCCCAGGTGAAAGCCACCGAGTGCCAGCGAAAGCGGGCGGCCGGCAAGGCGCGTGGCGAAGTCGGCGATGCCCGGGTGGGCGCATCCGGTAACGAGAACTGGGCCGGCCGGGGCCTCAACGATGAGAGACTGCTCGAGAACGCCCCTTCCGAGCTCACCCGTGGACCGAAAGCCTTCCATGCACCACAGTGGATCTGCAACCACCACGGGGATTGCGCCCGCTTTTTGAACGTGACCGAAAAATCCCGCGGGAAAGGTCCAGGGAATGAAGACTTTCAGTCCCGGGCGCAGAAGGGCCGAAAGGCCTCCCGTGTAGTCCCCGTGGGCATGCGAGAGAAACACAGCAGGTACTGAGTGCAGGTCGACGCCCATGGCCGAGGCATTTCGCCTCGATCCGCAGGTTGGCGAGTTCCCGCTTCCCCGAGGGGCCGCCGGAGCGGTCGCCCGAAGTTCCCAGGCGTTCATTTCAGCATCATGTGCAGCCGAAGCAGCCTCCAGTGGGCCTCTTCAAGGATCTTCCCG
>JBNGDE010000102.1:0-4141 GCA_049974925.1 Thermovirgaceae bacterium
CAGGTACACCAGGTTCGAGGAGGACGACCTCTTCTTCGAGCCCGCCTGCATCTGATCGGCCGAGTAAAGGTGCCATTTTTCATCAGGGCGAGCAAGTGAAGAGGGGCCATAAGAACGAACACTTTCCCGCAGGTGTCCCCATTCCCTCATGACCGAGCATTTTTCTGAGCCCCTGTACGCAATGCGTGGTTTTTTGTTTCGGTCACTCCTCCATGTCGATCACCCTGCTCAAATTTCCATGATCGGCCAAAACCAACTCTTCAGACTCATACCATGTTGGAAAGGAGTTGGAATTGACTGGGGAAACAATCGTGTTATTATTTTACATATTGGTAACACGACAAACTCCTCAGGAAAAGGTGGAAAAATAATGACCCGATGCAAGAGGTTGTGCGCATGCCTTGTTCTGTTCGCTGCCGTCTTTTTTGGTAATCCAGCCTTCGCCCATTTCCAGGTTATCCTTCCAGGCGATACGATCTTAAGCCAGGAAGACAGCCGGACGATTTCCCTGGATCTTCAGTTTACCCATCCTTTTGAACAATATCCCATGAACATGGAGAGACCCTCTTCTTTCGGCGTCCTGGTTCGGGGACAGAAAAAAGACCTGCTCGGCAGCCTGAAGCAGTATGCGCCGTCAGAAGGTCTCAAGGCCTGGAAGGCGGATTATGATATCAGCAGGCCCGGTGATCACGTTTTTTATGTGGAACCCCTTCCATATTGGGAGCCCGCAGAACAAGCCTATATCATTCATTACACAAAAACCGTCGTGAACGCCTTCGGCATGGAAGAAGGCTGGGACGAACAAGTGGGACTCCGGGCGGAAATCATCCCGCTGACGAGGCCCTACGGTCTCTGGGAGGGGAATCTTTTCAGGGGCCGCGTCCTGGTGGACGGTGAACCGGTGAAAAACGCCGACGTGGAAGTTGAATTCTTCAACAGGGACAAAAAGATAAAAGCGCCGGCGGATCCTTTTGTCACACAGGTTGTCCGTACTGATGGGCAGGGCGTCTTCGCCTATTCGATTCCCTGGGCGGGATGGTGGGGGTTCGCCGCTTTGACGGAGGCTCCGGAGACCATGGCGAGCCCCGAAGGCGAGGAGGCTCCCATTGAGCTGGGGGCCGTAATCTGGGTGTATGCGGAAGAAACGAGGTAAAAATTTGCATATCGCGGAAGGTGTCCTTTCCCTGCCGGTGCTTGCTGCGGGGGCTTCCGTCGCCGCGGCGGGCACGGCCTACGGAATCAGGAAACTGCCTCTCGAGGCGGTCCCGCGATGCGGGATCGTCTCGGCGGCATTGTTTGTGGCGTCCCTGATACACATCAATCTTGGAGTATCGAGTGCCCATCTCGTTTTGAACGGGCTGGGCGGGCTTTTTTTGGGGTGGTCCCTGTTTCCGGCCTGTCTGGTGGCTCTTTTGCTCCAGGCGGTGCTCTTCCAGTTCGGGGGGCTGGTCGTGCTGGGGGTCAATGCCAGCGTCATGGCCGGCCCTGGCGTTCTCGCAGGAATTTTCGCGCGATACCTTCTTTCAAGAGGGGTTCCACCCCTCTTATGCGGGTTCATAGCCGGTGCCGGCGGCGTCATTGGTGCTGCCGTTGCGGTGGCGGGGGCGCTGGTCTTCGAGGGCGAAGCTTTCCGTGCAACGGCTTTATTGCTTGTTGGAGCCAACATCCCGATAGCCCTCATCGAGGGGATCGTCACGGCATTTATCGTTGCCTTTTTGTCGAAAACGGCCCCGGTTTTCCTGGAAAACTGAAAGCTTGGAGGTCAGAATGAGGATGATAAATCGAGGATTTTTCACGCTGATGTGTATCATAACAATTCTCGGAGGCCTTTGGGTTTCACCGGCCCGGGCCCACAAACTGAATGTCTTTGCCTATATTGAGGGGGAAACGGTCACGGGTGAAGCCTATTTTGCCGACGGGGCGCCGGTGAAAGACTCGGCGGTGCAGGTGCAGGACAGCGAAGGGAAAGTTCTGGCTGAAAGCGTTACCGACGGGGAGGGCCGGTTTGTACTTCCTCTTCCCCGGAGTCTGAAAACCTTTTCGGTTGTCGTCTCGGGAGGCCCCGGGCATCAGGGGAAAATGGAATTGACCCGTATTGAATCTGAAGAGGGAAGACTTCCAGGGCAGGAAAAGGAAGCAGAGGACGGCAGGCCCATGGAAACCGGCAAAAACGGGGATGTTGACGTCAAAAAACTCGATCAGGCACTTCGCAGGATTGTACGAGAGGAGACGGAACCGCTCAAAAGGCTGCTTTCTGAAACGAACAAGCAGTTGTCAAAGCCGGGCCTGGTGGAAGTCATCGGGGGGATAGGGTATATTGTGGGCCTTGTCGGAATCGGTCTTTGGGCCGGGAGCAGGAAAAGGAAAGGACACTAAGGAGTGTCTGTTTTTATGAAACAAGCTGCCAGGGGAAGGTCTTTGCTTCACCCTTTCGATGCGAGGGTCAAGGTCGCGGCATCCCTTGTTTTTGCCGTGTCGGTGGCCGTAGCGCAAGAATGGGTGACTCTCGGGGCGCTTTTGGGGGTTGCCCTGGCTCTGGCCTTCTTCAGTGGCCTGTCGCCGGGTTCGCTGGTCAGGCGACTTGTGGCTCTTGATGGTGTCCTTCTCCTTCTTTGGATTACCCTGCCCCTTTCCGGCGGGGGGGAAAAGATCATTCTTGGCGGAGTGCCGATTTCCGTTGAAGGCGTTGCAACGGCGCTGGCCATTACTATCAGGGCCCATGCCGGAGTGATCGGTTTCCTGGCACTCCTCGGGACAACACCGCCTCATGAGTTCATGAGAGCACTGCGCTTGATGGGGGTCCCGCAAAAGCTTGTCCTGCTTTTTCATTTCACCTATCGTTACAGTCACGTGATTTTCGAGGAATCGGCCAGGATCCGTACCTCGATGATGTTGCGCGGGTTTGCGCCGAAGCCGGACATCCATACCCTGAAAACCTACGGAAACCTGATGGGCAACATCTTCCTGAGATCTTTCAGAAGGGCTGAACGGGTTACTGAGGCTATGGAACTCCGTGGCTTTACCGCCGATTTCCCGACCGTCGAGATCCCGGCGGCCTTCAGTCCGGTGCATCTTGCGGGGTTTGCGGTCTTTTTTCTGCTGGTGGTGTGGTGTTTTTTCCTATGACACCTTTTTTGGAGTTGCGCTATGTGGTCTTTGCTTACGATAACAGGAACCTGGTCCTGAACGGTGTGAACCTGAATCTTCTGCCCGGCGAAAAAGTCGGGATCCTGGGTCCGAATGGCTCGGGAAAAACCACGCTTTTCCGGATCATCACGGGACTTGAAAACCCTTCCGGCGGGGAAATCCTCTTTCGCGGGAAGCCTCTCAAGGGAAACAGGAAAAACCTTTCCGAACTGAGAAAGAATGTGGGATACCTATTCCAGGATCCTGACGATCAACTTTTTTGCCCCACCCTCCTTGAAGACGTCGCCTTCGGGCCGCTCAACATCGGTCTGTCCCCGCAAGCGGCCAGGGAAAAGGCATTTCAGACGTTGCACCTGTTTGGCCTGGAACACTTGGCCGACAAGCCTCCACATACCCTGTCCGGGGGGCAGAAACGCCTTGGTGCTCTTAGTGCCTTATTGGCCATGGAGCCGCAGGTACTTCTCCTTGACGAGCCTACGGGCGACCTGGACGAAAAGGCTATGGAAAGCCTTGAAAGGCTCCTCCTTTCAGAGGGGACGACCTTTCTGATTGCCTCCCATGATGAGAAGTTTCTCAGCAAGGTGACCAACCGGAAGTATTGTCTTGATGATGGCAGACTCCTTCCGCTTTAAAACCCCCCGTCCTGACCGGAAGCGGACCTGTGCATAGGGGAAAAGGATTGCCACGAATCGTGTATTTCCGGAAGCCCGAAGGTGTCGACTGGAATGAGGGCGGCCGGATGAGGTCAGTGGCTGTTTCGTTAAAGGGGGGCAAGGGATCCCGCGGGATCGAAAAAGGCGACCCCGCTCGCTCAGGCTGTGAAGCGCAAGGGCGTTGTCACTGAAAATCGTGGGGGAAAGCTGCAAAAACTCCCGGGTAAACCCTTGCAGCAGCATTCGAAAAATCTGTGCCGGGCGGGTAAAATGTCTGTAAGATCTCAAAAGGAGTTGAGCGGGTTGCGGGAAATTGACGAAAGGCCAAACGAGGTGCAGTG
>JBNGDE010000103.1:0-4068 GCA_049974925.1 Thermovirgaceae bacterium
CTTTCCGGGGACAACCCGTTGCTTTTTGTTACGGGACCCTTTACTGGTACCCCCTTCCCGACGTCGGGACGTTTCACCATCGTCACAAAATCTCCGCACACCGGAATTTTCGTGGATAGCCACCTGGGAGGACACTTCGGCCACACCCTGCGCAAGGCGGGCTACGACGTCATCGCCGTCACCGGCGCCGCTTCGTCGCCGGTCTACCTCTGGATCGAGGACGGCAGGGGGGAAATACGCGACGCCGGAAAGTTCTGGGGCAAGACCGTCGATGAGACCGTTGACGCCGTCAGGGAAGAAACCGATTCGAAGGCCCACGTGGCGGTCATCGGACCGGCAGGGGAGAACCAGGTGACCATAGCCACCATTACCGTTGACAAAGACAGCGATCCCTGGCGGGCCGGAATCGCCGGCAGGGGTGGAAGCGGAGCCGTCATGGGAAGCAAGAACCTCAAGGCTGTGGCCGTCAAGGGTACGGGACCCATTCCCATGAAAGACGAAAAGGCCCTGAAAGAACGCTCACTGAATCTGGTCAAGTCGATCATCGCAAACCCGCAGATTCACACCAGACGCGTGGTGGGAACCTCCGCACTGGTGGAGGCAATGAGCCGGACGGGCATCCTGCCGACGAACAACTTCCAGCAGGGATACTTCACCCCCATCTACGGGCTGACCTCCACGAACCTCAGATACCACACGAAACGGGATGTGGCCTGTTTCAACTGCCCCATCGTCTGCGGCAAGGTCCTCCAGGACGACGGGCACGACACAAAGGTCGAATACGAATCCATCGCCCTGTTGGGAAGCAACAACGGCATCGGGTCCATGATCGATGTCACGAAAGCCGTCAGAATCTGCAACGAACTGGGTATGGACTCCATCTCCGCCGGGGGCATCGTCGCCTTCGCCATGGAATGCCGCGAACGGGGCATCCTGCCCGATGCGCCCCGCTTCGGCGATTCCGGGGGACAGCTCGCCCTCCTCAGGGACATAGCCGCCAAAAAGAACCTCGGGGAGCTGCTCGCAGACGGGGTTCGCAGGGCGGCTGCGAGGATCGGCAAGGGCACGGAGGATTTTGCCATTGCCGTGAAAGGCCTGGAGCTTCCCGGATACGAGCCGAGAGCCTCCTGGGGAATGGCCCTGGCGTATGCCACTTCCGACAGGGGAGGCTGCCATCAGCGGGCATGGACGGTGCTCGGCGAACTGGACGGTGTCCTTCCCCGCTTCAAGACCGATGGGATGGCGCTGAAAGTCAAGACAACCCAGGACGAACGGGCCGCCGCCTACTCTCTCGTCGTTTGCGACTTTACGCCCTATGACCCCGAATCGGTCTATCCGTCGCTGGCGGACGCCGCAGGGATCGAGATGGACCAAAAAGCCTACCTGGCCGCAGGTGAGAGGATCTGGAACCATATCCGCCTTTACAACATCCGCGAGGCAGGCATTTCGAGAAAGGACGATACCCTTCCTGCACGGATGTTCAACGAGCCCCTGCCGATGCCACCTCGTGGCGAGGAAACGGTCCGCTTGACGAAAGAAAGCTTTGACACCATGCTTGACGAATACTACGAGCTCCGGAAATGGGATAAAAACGGGATCCCGACTCCCGAAATCCTGAAAGAACTCGGGCTGGACAACTAGACACGGAGGTGGCTCAGCAAATGTGGAAGATAGGAATTGTCGGTTTTGGAAACGTATCCCAGGGACTTTTGCGGATTCTCGACAAAAAGGCCGAGGCCCTTAAGGATCGGTTTGGTTTTGAGTGTATCCTTACAGCCATTGCCGATCCCGTAAAAGGTTCGGTGCTGAACCCGTCCGGTCTGGACGTGAAAACCCTTCTTGCAGAATTCGACAAGACGGGCGGCCTCAAGGGTCACCCCGACGCGACGGCGCTGGAAACGCTGGAAATCATCCGGCAAAGCGACGCGGATATTATCGTGGAAACCACCATCACCAACCTCGAAACGGGAGAACCCGGCGTCTCTCACATACGTACGGCACTCCAGGCGAAAAAACACGTGGTGTCTACAAACAAGGGCCCTGTATCCACGTCACTTCCCGAACTGCTCGAAACGGCAAAAGAGCACGACGTAGAATACCTCTTCGAAGGTGTCATCCTGAGCGGCACCCCTGCCATCAACCTGGCCAGGGAGGCACTGGCGGGCTGCGACATCTCCAGGGTGCTGGGCATCGTCAACGGGACAACAAACTATATACTGACTCGGATGGAAGAAGGAATGGCCTACGAGGACGCCCTCGCCAAGGCTCAGGAACTGGGTTACGCCGAAGCCGACCCCACGGGTGACGTGGAAGGATGGGACGCAGCGGTAAAGGTCCAGGTACTCGCCAACGTCATTCTGGGGAAAGCTCTCCGCATAAAGGACGTCGACAGGACCGGGATCACGGGAATCACTCCGGCCGATATCGAGTCCGCAAAATCCCGTGGGCGGCGGATCAAGCTCATAGCCGAAGTCGCTTCGTCAGATTCGGGAATGACTGCACGGGTAGCCCCCATGGAGCTTCCGACGACACATCCACTGGCCGGCATTATGGACGCCATGAATGCCTTGACCTTTACGACGGACCATCTCGGTGACGTCACGATTATAGGCCCCGGTGCGGGCCGCGTTGAAACAGGGCAGGCGCTTTTGACGGACATTCTTTCGATCCACAGGAAGAGGGCCTGAAACAGGTATTCTAGAATTGTTGGAACAATTCCCCTTCCGGCGAAAAGAGGGAGGGGACGAGCGAAACGGCCTGCGGGCGGACACCACGGTTACGGAGGCCGTTGACAAGGATCCTTGCCGCGAGAACACCCATCTCGAAGGCAGGATATTCGAGCACCCAGGCACCCGGGTAGACAGCCTCCCTGCGGGAACCGCAGATGACGATTTCATCATGTGGATGCTTCAGGGAGGCTGTCCAGGGTGGGTTCGCACCGTCGCATACCAGTAATCTTCCACCTGGCGTTTTTGTTTCCTGCTGCAGGAGTTTTCCGAGACCCGTGAAAAGCGGTTTTTCCCCGGCGACGTACCGGATCTTGCGCGCACCGGCAAGACTCTTGAGGATGGCCGCAGCCGCCTCGAGGTCGACCGAGACGTGGGCCCCTGAGGGGTTCGGCGAACCAACGGAAACGACGGACAAGCCTGCTGTATCCTGCGGGATGTCATCGACAAAGACGAGACCGTCTGCGCGTCTGGAAACGAGCCGGTGCACGGCGTGACTCCTTCTGCCTCCATCTGCCCCTGTTTCCTTGACGATGCAATCCAGTCCCAGGCGGCCAAGCACGCGTTCCATCCCTGTAAGAAAGGTCCCTGCCCAGGGGACGGAGAGATCCCTGAAGACCACTCCGATGAGATCATTCGTACGACTCGAGAGCCCCCTGGCAACAGCATCCGGTCGGTAGTGCAGCCGCTTTGCCGCCGCCCAGACCTTTTCGCAGGTCGCCTGGCTGATCCTGGCGTCCCCTCTGAGAACACGGCTCACCGTTGCCTTGTTGACCCCTGCAGCGGCAGCCACATCGGCCATGGTTACCTTCATGGACACACCTCCCCGAAAATGATACCGGTTGCACTATTTTTGGCAACCGGCACCAGGGGCAAGACCAAAATGCAAAAAGCGTCTCTCAAACCGGGGGATCTCACAGGTCGAATCCGCTCCCGCCTATAAACTCCCGGAGTATCGAATCCTTGGGTACCGTATCGGAAGGGATGAACGGGATGAACCTTAAAATACCCAGAAGTCTCTGGGCGTCGCCGTAGATCGGGGATGTCTCCCCGATGGTTCTCAGAAGGGGCTCGGCATAGCCCTTCAGGACCGATAGCTCGTAAACGAGAGCGGAATTGAACATCTCGTCAGCCCTCTCCTGGTAGGGGAAAATGTATTGATGGGCTCCGCGGATGACCGAAGGCCATTGTTTCAACGTCGTTTCCGCATCTTTCCCCCTGAGCCTGTAATCCCTCACAAGTCTGCGCAGCAGCCGGTTATCGGTGGTACTCGTCCGGTTGTGCCTGTCCAGGCTGATTCCCGTCAGCGGAGAAACATAGATCTTGAACAGCGATTTTCGGG
>JBNGDE010000104.1:0-4000 GCA_049974925.1 Thermovirgaceae bacterium
TCCAGGCTGATTCCCGTCAGCGGAGAAACATAGATCTTGAACAGCGATTTTCGGGCAATGTTTTGAAAGAGGTGGTCACTCAACCCGTGGATACCTTCAATGATAATAACCCCTTTGGGGCTGAGGGTCTTTTCCAGGCCTTTTTCCCGTCTGCCGGTGACGAAATTGAACTTCGGCAGCCGGACCGTCGCTCCTGCAAGCAAGCCTTCCAGGTGCTCATTGACAAGATCCATGTCGAGCGCCTCTATGGATTCAAAATCGTAATTACCCTCGTCGTCCAGCGGAGTCTTGTCTCGGTCGAGGAAATAATCGTCAAGAGAAATGGTCAGTGGGTGCATTCCACACACCGTCAGGTGGACGGCCAGGCGCTTGGCGCTCGTCGTTTTTCCCGATCCCGAGGGACCTGCAATACAGACCAGCCGGACCTCGTCGCTTTTCGAAACCTTTTCAGCCAGGTAATTAAACCTCTGGCTGTGCAACGCCTCCGAAACGAGGATCAAATCCTTTGCGCGCCCCGCAGTAACATGACGGTGCAGACTTTCCATGGTTCCCACGTCGAGAATGTCAAGCCATTGCGAATATTCCCGGAAGACCTCAGCCAGTTTCCTCGGCGGGCGGAATGGCGGCAGCTTTCGCGGCGATGAAACAGTGGGAAATCGCATGACAAAACCGTCCCCGAAAGGGACGATGCCGTAGGAATCGACATAACCTGCAGAGGGTGCGAGGGGCACGTAAAAATACCCGTACTGCCCCTCGCACCTGTAGGCCATGACAGGGTCAACTCCCGTCCAGTGAAGCAGGTTCGCCTTGGATGCGTTCCCCTGGACCTCAAAAATCTTTCTCGCCTTGTCCAGGGGAAGAATGACAGTTTCAATGGGAACATCCCTGGTAACCAGTCCCTCGAGAGCACACCGGAGCCGGTCGATTTTCTCCTCATCGGCGGCACCGTCGGCGAACTCGAAATAATACCCGTCGCTGATGGAGTGCCTGATGAACACATCCGTATCGAGAGCCTGTCTTGCAGCAATGACAAGCAGGAAACTCAGCGTGCTCCTGTAAACGGTCATCCCCTCAAAGCTTGAGGTATCGACAAAATCGACCTCGGCATCCTCTTCCACGACCCAGCTCAGGGGTCTGAGATAGTGATTGACGTGCCAGGCCACGATCTTGCGGTTTCGCGAAGACCCCAGCTGTTTCAAAATATCCCTGCCTGTCACTGGCTTATCAAAGGGCAGATTTGTTCGGTTATTGATCCTGACGGAAAATCTCATTGACTCGGACCTCTTCCGGCCTCAATGGCCTTTCTCCTGTTTCGATCAGGGAGTCGGCTCTTTTGTGTGATCAGATACAGCTCCTGTCGTTGGAGCTTCCCCCGTTTGCTCGGGAGCTGTTTCCACCTTTGGTTGAGGCTTTCCCGGCTTGTCACCTTGAACGACGGGAAGTTCCATGTTGCCCGCCCACTCCTGGAAAGAGGAATCGTAATTTCTGGCGTTTTCAAACCCGGCCATTCGGAGGACCATGACGAGATAGGCAGAACGGACTCCGGCGGTATCGTAAACGACTATTTCGTCTTCCGGAAAAATCCCGAAACGGCCGAAAAGGTCCCTGATTTCTTCCGGTTCCTTGACGGTCTGATCTTCCCGAAAGACAGAATCGAAGGGGATATTGATGGCACCGGGGATGTGGCCGCCCCGCTTTTCCTGGAAAATCCGTGCCCCCTGATATTCGAAAGGAGTCCGGGCGTCGACGACAACAACTTCGTCAAGTTTTTCCCTGAGCCACGGGGTGGTCACGTTATATCCACCCTGGAATGCGGGAATGCTGAAAGCAACGGCCTTCGGTTTTTTGGGTGTCGTGGAAACTGCGCCTCCCGCTGCGCGCCAGGCGGAAAAACCGCCTTCAAGCATGCGCGCGTCGGCGATGCCGGAGAGTCTCAGGATCCAGACAATCCAGCCGTCTTGTCCCCAGCCACCGGGGTCGCAATAGGCAACCACCGGTTTTTTCCCGTTCACTCCCAGCGCACCAATCCGTTTCGCCAGTTCCTCCCTGGAATAGATGTCACCCCAGCCCGGCGTCCCCGGTTGGCCTTTCATGTTGGCAAAATAGGTCCACTCAGCGTTGACGGCCCCTGGAATGTGTCCCTTCTCGTACAGCGATTTCGGTCTGGCATCGATGAGAATCACCTTTTCACTGTTGGTTTTCAGCCATTCAGGGCTGACATAAAGCGTATCTTTCCCGCCCTCGTCGGCGTAAAGGGGCGAGATATCCACCAACAGGACGGTTACGCAAACAAGAAGGCAGAACAGGAATGTTTTTCTCAGCAAGTTCATCATCCTTTCCCTGGATATTGAGAAGCCCCTCCGAGCATGATAATTGTACCCGGAGGGGCTTGCAAAAACCATGGGTAATTCTGCTGGTTCCCCGTTTCCTGAAGCTGCAATCACGCTCGTTTCTGGGGGTCCCAGCGTCTTGCAATACCCTGGGTGATCCGGTCGATGACAATGGCCATGATAACGATGCCAAGTCCGGCTTCGAATCCACGACCGACGTCGATCCTGTTGATGGCAAGCAGCACTTCCTGCCCAAGCCCTCGGGCGCCGATCATGGAAGCGATGACCACCATGGCCAGGGCCATCATGGTTGTCTGGTTCACCCCGGCGAGTATCGACGGCATCGCCAGGGGGATACGCACTTCCGTCAGAAGCTGCCAACTCGTGGCACCGTATGCCCGGGCGGCCTCCTGGGCCGGCTTCGGAACCAGCTGGATCCCAAGGCTGGTAAGTCGCATGACGGGCGGTGCCGCATAGATCAGCGTGGCGATAATCGCCGGTACCTTCCCGAGGCCGAAAAACATCATCGCAGGAATCAGGTAGACGAAACTCGGCATGGTCTGCATGGCGTCGAGTATCGGTCGAAAAATCATGTCGAACACCTTCACCTCCGCCATGAGAATCCCCAGCGGAATCCCGATGACCAATGCGAAAACCACAGAGGTAATCACGATCGCAAGAGTTTCGACAGCCAGACCCCAAAGTCCAAAAACACCGATGATGACAGGCATCAGGGACAAGATCACCACAGGCACGACCTTCTTCACCGCCACCCATGAAAGGACGGCGATTAGCAATACGTACCCCCACCATGGAACCATCTGCAGCATGCCCTGGATGGACAAGAGCACCTTCAGCAACCCATCGGAGAAAGTATCGAATGCCGCACCGTATTCCTGGAGCAGCCACCGGACGGCGTCATTGATCTGGGGCGCTATGTGGTATTCCCAAGCTGACGGGAACATGTCAGTCCACCACCTTCCCCGACTCAAACTGAGCCTCGCCTCGAGCCTTGGCAAGTTCCGCCATCTGTTCGTCGGCTTTTCTGATTTCGTCCCGCTTGTCCTGCACGAAGCGTGCGACATAGTCGTCGGCGGGATTCGCGAATATTTCAGCGGGTTTTCCAACCTGGACGATGCTTCCGCTGCGCATAACCGCCATTCGGTCACCAAGGCGCATGGCCTCGTCAAGATCGTGGGTGACGAAAAAAATCGTCTTGTGCATTTCCTCCTGGAGACGCATGAGCTCGTCCTGCATTTCCCGCCGGATCAACGGGTCAAGCCCGCTGAAAGGTTCATCCATCAAAAGCACCGGCGATTCCACCACCAGGGCTCTTGCAATACCGACACGCTGTCGCATTCCTCCACTCAGTGCGGCAGGGAAATGGTGCGCCCACTTCTCCAGTCCCACCGTTTTGAGAGCCTCGCGGGCACGTTCGATGCGTTCTTGCTTCGGGATGCCTTGAAGCTTGAGTCCAAAGGCCACGTTTTCGACGACGCTTTTGTGGGGTAACAAGCCATAATGCTGAAAAACCATGGCGACCTGGTGACGCCGGAACTCCGTCAACTCCTTCTTGTTCATGGCCGTTACATCGTACCCGTTGATCCGGATCGTTCCGTAACTTGGCTCGACGAGCCGGAGCAGACAACGGATCAGGGTCGATTTCCCGC
>JBNGDE010000105.1:0-3994 GCA_049974925.1 Thermovirgaceae bacterium
CTGGCGGGAAAACTGCACGACGCCGCGGGGATACTCCTGGGGCAATTCACCAATGTCAAGCCGAAAAACCCGAAGCGCACCTTCACCCTGCGGGAGATATTCGAGGCCGTCGTTACCCCGGTCGGAAGGCCGACGTTGCTGAACGGCTGCTTCGGCCATGGAGATTACAAGGTGACTCTTCCTCTGGGTGCAAGGGCACGAATAGACGGGAATGCCTCGACGTTTACCGTTCTCGAGGCGGGGGTATGCTGAAGCCCCTGGCGGGCGGTCCGATAGTTCAGAGACAAGCTCCAAAGAAGCCTTTTGAAAGGTCACGATTGGGGGAATCAATATGTCCACGGGAAGAATCGTCATTGAAAAAGCCCAGGGCCAGGTAACCTATGTCACACTCAATCGCCCGGAGAAAATGAACGCCTTCGACACGGCACTGGCGGATGATCTGTACCGGGCGTTTCTTGAGCTTGACGCCGATGAAAGGACCCGCGTCGCGATCGTCAGGGGGGAGGGGCGGTGTTTTTCCGCGGGGATTGACGTGAAAGAGCTCGGGGAAAAAACGGCTATGGAATACCGGGAATGGGTGGAAGCCATGGAACGCCCTCTTCTTCAGATTTCCAGGATGAAAAAACCGGTCATCGCCCAGGTTCATGGTGTGGCCGCCGCGAACGGGCTGGGACTTGTGGCCTCGGCCGATTTGGCGGTGGCTTCCGAAGGGGCGCGTTTGGGGCTTACGGCGATAAATGTAGGAATGAACTGCGTCGGGCCGGTTCTTCCCGTGTTGCGGAGCGTAGGCAGAAAACGGGCGCTGGAATTCCTCCTGACGGGCCGGCTCGTTCCGGCGGAAGAGGCCCTGAAGATGGGGCTCCTCAACAGGGTCGTTCCTGAAGAAAAACTGGAGGAGGCCACACTGCAGCTTGCTCTTGTGCTCGCAGGAAAGGGACCTGTCGCCCTCGAGCTTGCCAAAGGGGCGTTCTACATGGCTGAGGACATGCCCTACGAAAAGCAGTTTGCCTATATGAACGAAGTCTTTGCGCGACTCTGCACGACGGAAGATGCGAAAGAGGGGGTTCAGGCCTTCTTCGAAAAGCGTGACCCCCGTTGGAAGGGGTGCTGAGCTTCCGGGCTCGCTGAACCTCTATCCAACGGTGGCGGTTGTTCTGTCCGCGGGGATTTCGAAATCGCAAACGAGTGGAAGATGGTCTGAAAGAGGCGTCCTGGGGACTTCGAAGTTGGTGATCGACACATCAGGGCTCGACAGAAGGTAATCGAGCCTGCGCCTGGGTCTGCGTGAAGGATATGTGGGGCGTCCCTGGGTGTCGCTGTCTTTGAGGCCCGCCTCTTCCATGAGGGGGGCCAGTTCCTTTTTCCCCTCGAAGGTATTGAGGTCTCCTCCGATAAACAGGGGGCCTTCAATGTTTTGTGCGTGCCTGGCCAGTTCCTGCAGCTGTTCCCTTCGTGCCGCCTTCCCGAGGGAAAGGTGCGCCAGCATGACGGTAAACCCGCCGAATTTTGCCTCGAGGAAGGTCCGCTTCATCCCCCGGGAAAAAGAATGTTCCCTGACTGATTTCAGGGGCATCCTGGAAATGATGGCGTTTCCCTGGGACCAGAGGATGGGCAGGTCCCTCAAAAAAGACCGCTTGTGATATTTACAGGCAAACGCGTGGTGCCAGCCGTTTTTCGCCGCCAGGGTTCCGGCCTGGCAACGGCCGAAATTCCTGTAAGATCCGTTGTCAACTTCCACAAGGCAAAGTACATCGGCGTCGAGCCTGTCAAGGAAAGCCCAGATGCGCTCGCCGGAAACGACCGAAGGCCGAAGATACCCGGAAAAGGGGATCGGCAGATGGAAATCGAGGCCGGTACCGGTTCCGTACCGTATATTGTAAAGGGCAATTCTCATATCTTGTTTTCATCTCCACGGGAAGAGTTGGAGGTCCCACATCCAAACTGGCAGGTCTTGCTACTTCAAGGCCTGGTGTCATTATACCGCAAAGAGGTGTTGCTGTTGTTTTCCCGAAAAAAACTGTTAACATAGTATGTGGGAATGAATATGTGCCGAACCGGGAGGTGCAGGAGATGAAAAAAGTCCTCGTTGCAATTGATGGAAGCGAAGTCAGCAAAAGCGTCATGGACTACGCTTTCCACTATGCTGCACGGGAAAAAGATGCCCAGATGATTTTCATGCACGTCATCGAATCGAAGGAATCAAAGGATATCAGCGTTCCCGGGTACACCGCCCACGTCATACCCTCAGAGGGAGAAATCAAGAGCCATTTCGAGGAAATGGTGCGCGAGGTTCGTGATGCTTCCGGCTATGATGTCTCTTCCTATACTGTTGAAGTCAAATACGGAGTCTCCTACGAAGAGATCATCGATTTCGCTGAAAAAGAAGATGTGTTCATGATCATGATCGGCCATCGCAGAATGACCAGGCTCAAACGGTTCTTCCTCGGAAGTGTCGCCGCAAAGGTCGTGGCGCATGCCCCTTGCAGCGTTTACGTCCACCGGCCGAAGGAATTGATGGCTTGAGCCGGTGCAGCGATTCGTCAGTAGTAGGGGAAGGGCGAAAAGCCCTTCCCTTTTTTATGTTTACAGTATGCCTTGAGGTCGTCGGGATGGCCTTCGCGGATGTTACACTCCAAGACAAGAAGCGAAGCATGAATGCAAGAGGGTCAAACAAACCATCTCACGAAAAGTCGGTGATCGAATGAAACCTGTGAATGCAGTCATCTGGGGACTCGGGTCAATGGGTGTCGGACTCGCGCGAATGATTTCCGGGAAAAATGGAATCCAGGTTTGTGGCGCCATTGACAAGCAACCGGAAAAAGCCGGGAAAGATCTGTCGTCAGTGACAGGTGCCCCCGGGTATGAACATATTCCTGTCGCAAGGAGCCTGGCGGAGTGCCCCCTTGAGGACGCCGATATCGTTTTGGTCGCTACGGCATCCCATGTCAAGGATGTTTTCCCACAGGTCATGGAGGCTCTTTCCAATGGGCTCGACGTTATCACCACGGCGGAGGAAATGGCCTATCCCTGGCCGAGCGAACCGGAGCTTTCAAAAAAGATGGATGAAATGGCCCGCGAACAGGGACATCGTGTGCTTGGGACAGGGATTAATCCGGGTTTCGTGATGGACCTTCTCGCTGTCATGTTGACCGCTCCCTGCGCGGAGGTGGAAAGGGTTCGGGTTACCAGGACAAATGACCTTTCACCGTTTGGCCTGACGGTATTGAAGGAACAGGGAGTCGGGATGACCGCAGAAGAATTCAGGCGAAAGGCGGCGGAAGGAACGCTGGAAGGCCACGTTGGTTTCCTTCAGTCGATCCATATGATTTCCGATGCACTGGGCTTGAATGTCGATCGGATTGAGCAGTCCCGGGAACCGGTCATCTCTTCCGTTTACCGTGAGGAAAAGGGTGTCACCGTCAGGCCGGGCATGGTTGCCGGCTGCCGTCAGACCGGCCGGGGATACCGGAAAGATGAATGTGTCATCGAACTCATCCACCCCCAGCAGATTCACCCATGGATGGAAAACATCGAAACAGGGGACTTTATCGAGATATGCAGCACGCCTGATGTTGCAGTGAGTATCAAGCCGGAAATTCCGGGAGGCCTGGGAACTGTAGGGCTTGTTGTTAACTCGATACCGCTGCTTTTCAAGGCCCGCCCCGGACTTTTGACCATGCTGGATCTCCATGTTCCGACGGCGTTCATGGGTGATTTCCGGTCGAAGGCCGGTTTCCTCTCCGGTTGTGGCCACGGGAACGACTGATAAGCGTTGCGATCGAAACGCCGCATTTATGCGGGTAACCCGTCGCCACGAAAAGCCCGGCTGGATACGCTTGATGCCACATGAAGAAATTCCGTCGAAAAGGGTTCCTCTTCACAGAGGGCTTGAGTGTCCGGGGTTTTTCTTCCGGTGGCGCTGCTCGCCGAACCGCTGAAACTGTCAACGGACAGGGAAAATGTCATGGGTAACGTGTCTGTATGGGACAGGGAA
>JBNGDE010000106.1:0-3978 GCA_049974925.1 Thermovirgaceae bacterium
TTTCGTCAGCAAAATGACTACAGGGATTCGTCTTCTTCAAACAGGGAGCGAAGGATCGCCGAGGTGCTTTTCCCCCCCACGAGGGGAACGATCACGACCCGGCCGCCGTCGGCTTCAACAACATCCTTCCCGACCACTTCTTCAGGCTTGTAGTCCCCCCCCTTGACCAGGACCGACGGGCGAAGGGCCTGCACAAGCTTCAAGGGGTCGTTTTCCTCGAAGACAACAACCACGTCTACGCAATGGAGGGCCGCGAGGATCCGTGCACGGTCTTCCTGGCTCATCACCGGCCGCTTCGGCCCCTTGAGACGCCTGACAGAGTCGTCGGAATTGATTCCCACCACCAGGCAGTCCCCCAGTGATTTCGCTTCCTCAAGGCACCGCACGTGTCCTGCATGGAGGATGTCAAAACAGCCGTTCGTGAAAACGACCCGCCTGCCCCCGGCCTTCCATCTGCCGACACTTTGGACCGCTTCGTCCAGTGTCAAGATTTTCTCTGACGGCACCCGGGAGTCGCCTTCCAGTTCCTTTTTCAGTTCCGCGGCGTTGATGGCATAGGTCCCCGCCTTGCCCACCACGAAACCGGCCGCCTTGTTCGCCGCCCTGACCGAATCGGCAAGGCTTGCCCCTGCGGCAAGAAAGGCCGTCACAATCCCGACAACCGTATCCCCGGCCCCGCTCACGTCGAAAACCTCCCGGGCAAGGGCCGGTTCGTGCACCGCGGGTTCCCCGGAAACGAGGGTCATCCCCCTGTCCGACCGGGTGACAAGAACGGAATCCAGGTTCCACCGATCCCTGAGCTCTTTCGCCGCCTCTTCCACGGCTGCATTTTCATTCGGCACGTCCCTCGCCACAGCTTCGCCGAGCTCCTTGAGGTTCGGCGTCACCAGGAAGGCGCCGGCGTACCTGCCCCAGTCGGCTCCTTTGGGGTCGACGACTACCGGGGTCTTTGTGGCATTGCACAGGTCGATGACATGCCTGCACAGCCCGGGCATGCAGACGCCTTTGCCGTAATCGGAAATGATGACGGCGTCTGCTGCCTGTCTGACCGCCTTTTCCAATTGCCGGGAAATTTCCCTTTGCTCTTCGGTGCCCGGCGGACCGGTGTCCTCGAAATCGACCCTCAGCATCTGCTGCCTTGCCGAAACGATCCGTGTTTTCGTCGTGGTTGCCCTCTCGGCAACAAGCAGCCCCTCATGGGCGATCCCTTTTTCCCGGAGCATTCCCCGCAAGATCTCCGCTTCCGGATCTGCTCCGGCAATGCCGAACAGGTCCGTCCGGCACCCGAGGCCGCGAAGGTTGTTCGCCACGTTCCCGGCCCCGCCGAGGCCGTGGACACAGTCTTTTACGTGCACTACAGGAATCGGGGCCTCGGGCGATATTCTCTCCACGTCGCCGGAATAGGTCCGGTCGAGTATGACGTCACCAACCACGAGGATTCTTGCCTTTTGCAGTCCCTCCTCAAGGATTTGAAGGATCGACGAAAAGGGCGACACCTCAGTGTCCCTCCCCGAAAAGATAGCCACCCTTTTCCGACAGGACGTCCACGTACTTTTTGACCGCCCTTTCAAGCGGTTCGAAGCCGTCTTTGTAACCGGCTTCCCTGAGACGCGAGAGATCCGCTTCGGTAAAACTCTGGTAGGTGCCCTTGAGGTCTTCCGGGAAGGGGATAAACTCGACCTTTCCCATGCCGGCGGAGTCTATGACAGCACCGGCAAGATCATGGAAGGTCCTGGATTTTCCGGTGCCGCAATTGAATATCCCCGAAACTTCTGGGTGTTCAAAAAAGTGCATGTTCACCTTCACCACGTCATCGACGAAGATGAAATCCCGCTTCTGGCATCCCGGCCCATACCCGTCGGAACCTTCGAAAAGCTTCACCACGCCCGTCGAGCGTACCTGGTGGTACCCATGGAAGGCCATGGAGGCCATGCGGCCCTTGTGGACCTCCTGCGGTCCGAAGACGTTGAAGTAGCGAAGTCCCACAACCTGGGACGAGGCACCGGGAAGCAGCCTCCGGACATGGCAGTCGAAAAGGTGTTTCGTAAAGGCGTACAGGTTCAGGGGGAACTCGCATTGAGGCTCCTCCCTGAAGCCCCTTGTGCCGGAACCATAGATCGATGCCGATGACGCGTACAGGAAAGGGATGCCTTTCCGTATTGCGAATTCCAGAAGCTCCACGGAATACCTGTAGTTGTTGTCAATCATGTAATTGCCGTCGGAGTTGAGCGTATCCGAACAGGCCCCCTGGTGAAAGACGGCATCTATCCGCTCTCCGTCAAAATCACATTGCCTGAGGGCCTCCCTGAAGTCCCTCTTGTCCATGAAGTCGGCAAATTTGAGCCCCCTGAGGTTCTTGAACTTGTCCCCCGCCCCTAAACTGTCAACGATGAGGATACCTTCAAGCCCTCTCGAGTTGAGGCCCGAAACGATATTGCTGCCAATGAATCCGGCTCCCCCGGTCACGATGATCAACGAAAATCACTCCCTCGACCCGGCCGCGTCTCCGCCAAGAAGGAGGTCCTCCACAATTGCGCAGAGAATATGTTCCACGGCAAGATGAACATTCTGGATAACGGCCGTATCCTCCGAATCGACTTCAAGGGCGGCGTCGGCAATGGCCCCGGAACGGCCGCCGCGCCGCGTAAGGGCTACGGTCACAAGCCCCAGCCGGCCCGCCGTCGCTATCGCCCGGTTGACATTCTCCGACCCACCGCTGGTGCTGATCCCCAAAAGGACGTCACCGGGCCTGCCGAGGGCCTCAACCTGCCGGGCAAAGACATCCTCGAAGCAGTAATCGTTCGCGAAAGCCGTCAGAAAGGATGTATCCGTCGTGAGCGCGATTGCGGGGAGGGCTTTTCTCTCCCTTTTTTTTGACAGCCGGCACACGAATTCCGCCGCCATATGCTGGCAGTCCGCCGCACTTCCCCCGTTGCCGCAAAGCAGGAGCTTGCCCCCCTGCGCCATGGAGGCGGCGATCATTTCAGCCGCCTTGAGCACCTCCGCCGTCCCATAGGATGAAAAGGACTTCAGGGCACCGGCCGTCTGCATAAGGGAGGTTTCGACAAGTTCCGAATATTCGTCACCTTTCGGGGCCTTCATGTTTTTCCTCCAGTACCCAAAACTCGATAACCTTTGCCGCCTCGCTGACATCATCCACGGCGGCTTCCCAATTCACCTTTTTCGATTCTTCCGTCTTTTTCCCGTAGCCCGTCCGGACAAGGACCCCCTTGGCACCAATGGCACGGGCCAGCTCCAGGTCGGTTCCCTTGTCGCCGACCACGAATGACGCCTCAAGAACAAGCCCGAAATCCCTTCCCGCCTGTTCCGCGAGGCCCGGCATGGGCTTCCGGCAACCACATCCATCCCACGGCGCGTGAGGGCAGAAATAGGCCCCATCGACGGAGGCGCCCTCTTCCTTGAGAAGAGCATACATCCGATCCATCACCCGGTGGTAATCGGCCGTCGTGAAAAGGCCCCTGCCGATTCCCGACTGGTTCGTGACGATGATAACCTTCAGCCCGAGCCTTGACAGTTTCCTGACTGCCCCGGCGGCCTTGGGCAAGAGAATCACCTCGTCGGGGCTGGATACATAGCCTTTTTCTTCCACCAGGACACCATCGCGGTCCAGGAAAACAGCTCTTGCTCTGAGCGGAACCTTCATCCTCTATACCACCATCCCCGGAGCCTGCGATAACCCCGGTCCATTTCCAATGCATGCGGGGCATGGCATCACAATCCCAGAAGCTTCCGAGATGCCTCCAGGACCTTTCTCACGGGCAAAAAGGACAGGCATTTTTCAGGGTCTCGGGGACACTTTCGAATGTTCCCGCAGGGTGCGCAGGGAAGATCGGGGAAGACAACCCTGTGCCTGTTGCCCCAGGGGCCATACCTGTCCGGCCGCGTGGGGCCATAGATACCGA
Organism: Thermovirgaceae bacterium; assembly: GCA_049974925.1. Taxonomy (GTDB): domain Bacteria; phylum Synergistota; class Synergistia; order Synergistales; family Thermovirgaceae; genus UBA1876. The sequence goes on from JBNGDE010000106.1 coordinate 3,924, forward strand.
CCGTCGGCGTCCCCACGGCACTTGCAAGGTGAAGGGGCCCCGTATCGTTCGTCAC
>JBNGDE010000107.1:0-3891 GCA_049974925.1 Thermovirgaceae bacterium
ACGCCGTGCAGTTTCTGACGGGCTGCACCGTGGGGAAGGGAAACCTGAGGATCGAAAACATCGGAAAAACCGCGTTCCGCTTCTACCGACGAAGCGACGGAAAGGCCGTCCGGATCGTGCGGAAACCACGCCCCCCGAAACAGGAAGACCCCCATGAAACGGACCTCAGGGACAGGTATGCAGCGGGAACGCTCACGCCGGAGGAACAACAGGAGTACGCCCGTATGCGCAAAAGACAGTGCGATTCCATCATGGCCGCGGAGCTCGATGACCTTCTGGAATGCAAGAGCTGCGACGTGCCCATGCCCCCGAGGGCGCTCATGACGGACAGCCTCATCTGCGACAGGTGCGGTGAGGAGGTTATGGAGACCAAGACCCGCAATTTCGGGGGGCGAATCCTGTGTCTTTGCTGTTTCGAAAGTGAAGCCGGAATCAAGGAAGAGCTCCGGCGTTTTTGAGTTCACCCTTTCTTGCTGCGTCGGAGTTCTTCAGTCCAGGGCCTCGACTTTTACGTCATCGCCCTCGGCGATTTTCTTCAGGATCGAAAGATCCCCTTCCATTCGACCAACCACCGTAACGGGGCCTGCAGGACGGATTTCGCCGGGAGCGCTCATTGGGGTGGCGCCGAAAAACAGGCACAGAGCCTTCCCCGGAGGCCAGTAGCCGATGTCTCCCATTTCCACCGTTTCACGGCCGTTTTCGTTTCCCGCTTCCAGCGGGATGGGAAAGTAAATCTCGTTCCCCCAGGTCCTGGCCTTTCCCTCGAGGGGAAGCAGATTCCCTATCGACGTTGCCGTTTCTGAATCCGAAAGCGTTCCCTCCACGACGATGTCACCGGAGGTGATGCGGATGCGGGATGCCATGAAGCAGCCTCCTTTCGTTTTGCGCGATCTTGTGTATTACAATCAGTATAGAAACTCTCCGAAAGGAGTCAAAAAAAGGAGGCAAAAATGGAAAAACACGCCGTCACGAGGTTTCCCGTACACGAGCTGATCAAGAACCGCTGGAGCCCCCGGGCGTTTGCATCCGACCTCCCGTCATGGCAAGAGCTGGGATCCATCCTTGAAGCCGCCCGCTGGGCGCCGAGCTGTTTCAACGGCCAGCCCTGGCGGTTTCTCATCGGCCGGAAGGATCAAAAAGATTTCTATAAAAAAATCCTCTTTTGCCTGAGGGAGAAAAACCAGATGTGGGCAAAGCAGGCGCCGGTTTTGGGCATTCTTGCCATCCGCCGGGATTTCGAGTACAACGACAAACCCAACCGCTGGGCCAACTTCGACGGAGGCCTCGCCATGGCGCAGTTCATCCTTCAGGCAGAGGCTCTCGGCTGGTCCGCCCATGTCATGGCCGGGCTTCACAGGGACAAGGCGAGGGAAACCTTCGGGATCCCCGAAAATTTCGAGCCCCACGTCGCCTTTGCTGTAGGCAGGAAGGGAGACCCCGACACACTCCCAGACGATTTTCCCGACCAGGAACGACAACCGCGGGAGAGAAAACCCCTCGAGGACATTGTCTTTTCGGGCACATGGGGAGACCCGGCGGACTGGCTTTCCCCCTGAGGAATGTGCTTGACGCGAAGACGGAAAAGCCCTATTTTTGGATACGTTCCGCCGCCTCGGCAGAATTCCGGAGGTGGCGGAAGAACATACGGATAACGGGAGAAGTCCTTCGGGAAGCCGGTGAAAATCCGGCACAGCCCCGCTACGGTAAGGATGACGACGCATGCACAAGCCACTGGTCTGAAAGCCGGGAAGGCGCATGCCGAGAATGACTCCGAGTCCGGATACCGAACCTTCTCCAGGCGCCTTTACCTCCGCGAGGGCCAGGAGGACGGCGTTTGTGCACCGGTATGGGCCCGCAAGGGTCCATTTTTTTGGCCCCAAACCACCTTGCAGGAGGGGCGGGAAATGTTCGTGAAAAAGGCGAAAGGGAAAACAGCGGCAATACTGGTTTTGGTGCTTGTGGCAGTTTCGGCGGCGGCAGCGGCATGGGCGGAGGAGGTGGTCCTCGAACCCGAGGTTGTAACGGGCTCGAGGATCTATACCAGTCTGGAAGAGATTCCCTCGGCCACCTACGTGATTGACAGGGAACAGATAGAAAAAAGCAATGCCACGACATTGAACGAAATTCTGGCTGATGTCCCGGGGATCTACACACCTTCCCGGAACGCTCGGTCCCAGCAGGTGGACATCAAGGTCAGGGGCCTTGCGACGGAACTTCTCATACTGGTGGATGGTGCACCCTACCATACCGGAACATACATTTCCCCGGGAGCAGCGACGGATCTTCGCTCCATTCCCCTGGAGGAGATCGAACGGATCGAGATCGTCAAGGGGGCCGGTTCGGCTATGCATGGTTCCATGGCGGCCGCAGGCGTCATCAATATCATCACCCGGAAAATAGAAGGCTCCGGCGCATCCATCCTCGGCCAGGCAGGTGCAAACGATTGGAGAAAAGGCTCCATCAGCGGCTGGACGACGGAAGGGGACTTCGGAATCAGGGCCTGGTACTCAAAATCTGAAGAAGGGGAAGCCCCCTTGTCGGTCTATAACCCTTCAAGAAGGCCTGTATCAACAACCGACGGGACCATTGACAAGAGCCTCGATTACGACGAAGAATCGGCCGGCCTGAAACTCCAAAAAGGGCCCTTTACTTTTAACGCTTCCTGGGGCGAGTACGAGTCCAGGTGGACATACTCGCAGGCTCCCAACAGACAGGAAAACACCTTCTCCAGGTTCAACCTGAAATGGGAAGAGGGCCCGAACAATTTCATGGTCTATCATCATAAACATGAAAGGGACCAGTGGTACAGTTCTGACAAATACGTCTATGACAACAAGGCCTGGGGCGCGGAATTCTCCCAGAGGACGACCTGGGGGGATACCCTCGTCTCCTGGGGGACGGCGTTCCGGAAAGAAGACATCTCCTACGACGAAGGCACCCCGGTCAGCCGTGACCGGACGAACTACGCCCCCTTCCTCGAAGTCTCCAGGCCCGTAGGTGACCTTATTCTGAACCTGGGCCTCCGTTACGAGATCTGGGACCAGGACGACGCCGACGACTACGACGAGATTATGTCCAAAGTTTCACTTCTCTATCAGACCTTCAGCGGATCCACCTGGTACCTGTCGGCCGGCAGGTTTTTCGCCATGCCCAGCGTGTACCAGCTTTTCGGCAGTCCCATCTATGGCATCAAACCGAACTACGACCTCAAACCCGAAAAAGGCTACAGCTACGAACTCGGCGTCAAGGGTAAGGACCCGTCCGGTCCCTGGAACGTGGGGCTCTTTTACATGACCATGGACGACAAGATCCGCTGGAAGGCCACATCGCTCTATGAAAGCCGTTATGAAAACGCAGACGACTACCGGGCCTGGGGGATCGAGGCGTCAAAGACCTGGTCTCTCAACAGGCTTTGGGACCTTTCGCTCGGCGCCACGTGGATGCGGGCCGAAGAAAAGGAAGCCGAAGGCAGCGCCTGGACCAGGTCGAACGTTCCGGAATGGGATGTCAACGCCACCCTCGCTTACGGACAGGGCCCCTGGGCGGCGGAACTGACATTGAACTATTTCGGAAACCGCAATGAGGGCAACGTGGAATCCGACGTAACCACTGTCGACGCGCTGCTGGAGTACCAGTTCGATGATTCCACTCTCCGCCTTTCGGTATACAACCTCTTCGACGAGGAATACTGGCAGACCGAAAGCTGGGATACCTATTACTACGGCCCCGAGCGGCGCGTCTATCTCACCTGGGAACACACATTCTAGGACGTCAGGACCCTGGTGTGTCCTTGTTGAATCGGGCCTCGCCTCGAAAAAAGCAAGAACCCGCAAGAGGCGCTCCTTTGGGAGCGCCTCTTTGTTTTTGCAGAAGAGCTTCTGGTAAGGGGAT
>JBNGDE010000108.1:0-3782 GCA_049974925.1 Thermovirgaceae bacterium
CATCGGGCGGCAGAATCCAGCTTTTGATCTCGTCGATTTTCATGATTCCGCCGGAGTCATCGGCGATAAGGGGCAAAATGCCCCCGAAGACAGAAAGGCCGCCGGCTTCGTAGTTATAGATATGGCAATTTTTGCCGATGATGGCCCCGTCGCCCATTCGGCAATGTGTCAACAGGGCGACAAGGTTCCCCTGTGTCCCCGAAGTGACGAAAAGGCCCGCTTCACAGCCCGTTAAAGCCGCGGATTCTTCCTCCAGCTCCCTGACGGTCGGATCGTCGCCGTAGACATCGTCGCCGACCTCGGCTGAAGCCATGGCAGCCCGCATTTCTTCCGTAGGTTTTGTGACCGTGTCGCTTCTCAAATCAATCGTTCCCATAATTTACCCTCCCGGAGACGGATCATGACACCCTCTTTGTCTCCTCGGTATTCTTCCCGCATTTTCGCCTATGATACCATCATTTTCCCCAGGGTCGGCGGCTTTTTTGTTGAGACCGCCCGGACGCATAATCCCTCCGCCTGGAATCTACAACGATACCCCAAGGCGGGCCCAGGGAAGAAGGTCTTCCGGTACGGCGACACCAAGCCGGCCCGGCCGCGAGCCACCGTGGAAATCGGATCCTGCCGTACGCTCGAGTCCGAACCGCACCGCCACGTTCGACCAATACCGGACTTCCGCCTCGGAATGGTGACCCGAGAAACATTCAATCCCCCAAAGCCCCGCAGCTGCAAGCTCCTCCAGGAGTTTCTCCTGTCTTTTTTCGGTAATCCCCATGAGGCCCGGGTGGGCAAGGACTGCGAGCCCTCCCGCTTCCGCGACGAGATGCACGCACTCTGTTGCCGCCAACCGCTTTCGGGGGACATAGGCCGAACCGTTTTTTCCAAGGTACCAGGAGAAGGCGGTCATTTCGTCTGGAACGTATCCCTTGCGCACAAGGAGCCTCGCTATGTGTGGACGCGCCACAACCTGTCCGCCGGACTCTCCGGCAAGTTCCTCCATGGTGATATCCATTCCCATGGCCCTGAGCTTTTCACACATGATCCTGTTCCTGTCGTTCCTTTTCCGCCTGATGTCTTCAAGTCTGGATTCCAGAAGATCCATGTTCTCATCGATTCTGTACCCGAGAATGTGGAGGGTGAAATCTGCATCGGCTGAAAGTTCCGTCCCACTGATACACCGAACGCCCCCTTTTCTGCAGGCGCACCGAAACGATGGGATCCCGGCAACCGTGTCATGGTCGGTCAGGCTCAGAACGGATACGCCACGTTTTTTTGCGCGTCTGACAAGCATTTCGGGGTCCAGCAGACCGTCGGAAAAGGTACTGTGTATGTGAAGGTCGATACGTATCATTGCGTTGTCTCCAACCGGGGCAACACGTTCAGAGAAGGTATCCCAGGGGACAGTCTCCGACGACGGCTGCCTCGACGACATCGCGAAAGAGCGCGTAGGCGGTCTGTTTGGGCCCCGTCCCGCCTCCCGCCACGAACACTTCACCCAGGGTATCGGTGACGAAAAGAACACCGTTGGCCGCACCATTGACGTTGGAGAGGGGGTGCGAACCTGAAAGTACTTCAGGCCTGACAGTGATGCGCGCCTCTTTTTCCGCTGCCTCGACACGAGCCACGAGCCTCACATTCCCCCCGGAACGTTGAGCTTTGCGAATCATGGCGCCCGAAACATTTCGGATGCCCTCAACCTGCACATCCGAAAGGCTCACCGGCGGCGAATCCATGAGCACCTGCGCGATGATCGCCGCTTTCACTGCGCTATCCGCACCCTCTACGTCAAAAAGCGGTTCCGGTTCGGCGTACCCTTTTCGTCTCGCGTCCAGGAGGGCCTCGTCGAAGGAGGACCCCTGTGCCATGAGGTCCAGGATATAATTGCAGGTACCGTTGAAAACACCTTCACAGGAAAGGATTCGGGTTCCCTGCAGACAATGCCTGACAAAGGAAAAGAAGGGTGTTCCCGCCAGGACAGTGGCTTCGAAAAGAAAAGGCACTCCCCGATCTTTCGCAAGGTCCCTGAGTTGCCGGTAGGAAAGAAAAAGCGGTCCCTTGTTGGAGGTGACCACGGCCGCCCCCCGGCCAATGGCGGTTCTCATGAACCCGAAAGCCGCTTTCGGATCGGAAATGTTGGTGGTCGTGCATTCCACGAGCATATCGTAATCGGCGTATTCCAGAAGCTCTCCCGCGGTACTGAAGGGCTTAAGAGCCATCACGCTGTCCAGCCGGCCCGTTGAGGCTTCCTGTCGAAGTATCCTTTTCAGGGGCAACCCCGACGGATGATAAAGACATCCCCTGGTTCTCGTCCCTATGCCAACGATTTCTCCTTCAATTCCAAAGCGGGAGCAAAGCCAGGGACGCCTTTCGGCAAAAAGCTCGCAGAAAGCCCTTCCCACATTTCCGAAACCGAGAAGCAGGATTCTCAACGGTAATCCTTCCTTCCTTAAAGCCGTTATCGTCTGCTCTTTAATCATAACATTGTCCGAAGGTGGAGATTCGTGTTATATACTGGACGGTGAATCATAATGCAATAGCACATACGAGGACCAGTCGAAGGACCTCGACAAAGGAAGGGAGCTTTTGAAATGAATTCCGACGCCACGATGCCCAACATGTCCGAAACCTGAGCAAAGGCTACGGCGCGACTTGTAGAGTCCGTCTCACGAACTTCCCAGCTTGCCGCCGGGACGACACCTGAGCTCCAGCAACTTTTTGAACGATGGCTTGCAATAGTGTCCGAAGAAATTTTAAGAGGATCAAAACAGGAAGATGTGCTCAATATCAAGGACATCGCCGAGCGGATTGGCATCAATGATTCGTCCGTCCTGTGCCCCATCCAGTACCTCCACCGGCAGGGCAGGATTGCTGTAAAGGAAGTCCGGATCGCGAAGGGTTGTGGCGAGGACAGGGAAATTTGCGGATGTCTGAAGGAATGAGTGATTTGAGATGACCGACATCGAAATGCTGGCACAGAAAGCCGGGATCAAGGCCGCGCGGGCGGAGGCCGGATTCTACGAAAAGCCGGGAATCGACGAAATACGTCACTCCATCGACCATACGCTCCTGTCGGCCTCCTCAACGAAGGACGACATCAAAACACTTTGCGACGAAGCGCATGCTTACGAATTCGCCGCTGTCTGCGTACCCTCGGTTTGGGTACCCTTTGCCAAAAACCACCTTGAAGGGAAACCCCAGAAAGTCGTGGCAGCCATAGCCTTTCCCTTGGGCACTTCCCCCGTTGAAGTCAAAGTCAACGAGATCAATTGGGCAATCGAAAACGGTGCGGATGAGCTTGATGTGGTCGCTACCATATCCGACATTATCGACGAAAACAGGGAGGCCGTACGGGAGGAGTTTCGTGCCCTCCGTGAAGCCGCCTTTGACAGGTGTCTCAAGGTAATCATCGAAGCCCCTCTGCTTAACGACAGGCAAAAGTTTCTTTGCGTCAATATCGCCGAACAAACCGGCGTCGACTATCTCAAGACCGGAACCGGCTTCTCAGGACCAGCTACTTTCTACGACGTGGCTTTTTTGAGGACCGTTGCCTCGGACAACCTCCACGTCAAGGCTTCAGGAGGTATCCGCACACTGGTTTCCGCCGGCATCCTGCGGGCTTTGGGCGCCGACCGCCTCGGGGCGTCCCGGGCAACAAGTTTTCTTCCCCTGCCCGACCAGAAATCCTAGATCTCTCTTTCACATCGCCACAAATCGAAGCCCCGGGACCCTCTCCCGGGGCTTTGTCGTTGTCATATAAAGAAAAAGGAAAGGTTCCCGGCGGCGAC
>JBNGDE010000109.1:0-3735 GCA_049974925.1 Thermovirgaceae bacterium
ATTTTACTACAGACTTGAAAAATATTCCCCATCGACGACTGATCGTCTTCCTTTGTTCAGTTTTCAGGCATACGGGGCGCCGTCCTGCCGGCGGTCCCGATATCGGGACCGCGAAAATAGCTTGCTTTGAGGGCCAGCGGCGAAACAGCCTCGTTTTTCCGAAAACAGCCTATCATGGCTACGGAAAGGCCGGAAACGGGTCCCCTCTCCCATGAAAGGGCGTTTTCCGCCGAATTTTTTATTACAGGGAAGGCCTTTATATTCTCCCCCACAAAAATCGTTGTTTTCAGTTCCTTTCGACGGATCATTGAAGGGAGATCTTCAGGAACCAAAAGCGCGCAGTCCTGGATGGTTTCAACCAGGCCCTTTGATGATCGATGGTAGATCGCGGCGAAGACACGGTCGGATCGGGCCCGCAAAACGGGAACTACGGTGATATTTTTGAAAAGAAAAGGGTATGCCATGGCAAAAAGGGTCGGAACTCCCACGACAGGCTTGCCCAAGGCGTAAGCAAGACCGGTGACATAGGATAGGCCGACCCGTATTCCGGTGAAAAAACCGGGGCCTGTTGTTACGGCAAATATTTCGACATTCCGGATGTCTCTGGAGGTTTCGGCGAGAAGGTTGTCTAAAAGGTTAGGAAGGCGGCTCGATTGTCGTCGGCCCAAGTCAAGGGTCACTTCTCCGACGGCACTTTGACTTTCGACAATCCCCATTGAAGTCCACCCGGTGCTGCAATCAAGCCCCAAAACCATTGTCATCAAAGGATGCTCCATTTTGTCTGGAGGTGTTCCCTACATTGGGCCATTCGCTCACAGGCCTGCTTTCCGAGGCACCTGAAGGAGAGTAAAAACGTCATATCCCTGCATTTGTCATCCATAGTTTCGGAATCACCGTCCCTGCGTTGAAAGTCGATTTGCCACAGATTGTTGCACGGTGGATGTTTCCAGCGTTCTCCCCATTCAACAATTGTAATGAACCCTGCCTGCTGATAATCAAAAAGCCCGATATCATACCCGTCAGTTTCGGAAAGCCTGTAAAGGTCAGCATGAGCGATCGGCACGTTTCCTTCATATTCGTTAACCAGCGTGAAAGACGGGCTTCTGACGGAGGTTACGCCGAATTGCGAGGCGAATCCTCTCGCAAAAACAGTTTTACCGCTGCCAAGTTCTCCTGAAAGAAGAATACACAAGCCCGGGAAGGCGAAACAGGCCGCTTCCCTTCCGAAATTGTAAGTGTCTTTCTCGCTTTTCGATTCAACGCTGAAAATCGGGGGGCTTGTCTTTTTGCTGTTTCCCGTCATTGGATCTTCCTGAAGGGTTGGTTCCCGCCGGAGTTCCTCACGTCCTTGAGACATTGGGGAATTCCATCGGCTATCTCCGTTGCCATGAGGCCGTCCAGGCCTTTTTCCTCGCCCAGTAGGGTGCCTGTTTTTGAATGCACGAAAGCCGCAAGGACGGCCGCGTCGAAGGTGTCAAGGCCCGAGGCTAGCATTGCGCCGATAACACCGCTCAGAACATCGCCGGAACCCGGCACAGACAGGCAGGGATGATCCGCGCCGATGACAGCCCTTCTTGACCCGGAATCTATGATTGTTCCTGCACCCTTGAGAATCACCGTTCCCCATCTATTTGCAAGGATTTCCGCCGTTTGGAGGCGTTGGGATGCCACTTCAAAGGGGGTTTTACCGGCAAGGGCCGCGGCTTCGCCTTCATGGGGTGTCAGGATTGCATTTGCGCGCTTGCCAAGGGCTTCTCCCATGTCTGCGAGACATCGAAGGGCGTCGGCATCGATACAGGTCGGCAATATCGCGGATTCCCATATCCTTTTGACGAGACCGCATGTTGCATCCGATTTTCCGATCCCCGGACCTGCGACGATGGCTGATGCCTTTTGCCCCCATTGTTCCATGGCACAATCGTAGGCCTCTGGTAACAGAAAACCGTCCCGGGATGGTGCTTTGCAAAGAATCGCTTCCGGCAGGTAATCCGCTGGGTTGAAAAAAGCGTTTTCAGGTGATACAAGAACCACGATACCGGCTCCTGCCCGCAGGGCGCCTCGGGCCGCCAACAGTGGCGCACCTGTGTATAGGCGTGACCCCCCAAAAACAAGGACCGTTCCGCGTTTGCCCTTGTGGGTGAAACTGTCCCTTTGCGGCAGAACAGAATATGCCCAGTCATTGTCTGGAAGGAAAGTGCGTGTTTCCTGAGGGATGATTTTCGACGGCAAGACGCCTATATGGCCTGTAGCAATATGTCCGGAGTACGCCCGTCCCGGCATGACGAAAAGGCCTGTTTTAGGTGCGAGAAAGGTGATCGTTGAAAGAGCCTTGGTCGCAATTCCCGGAACTTCTCCGGTGGATGCATCTACGCCGCTCGGGACGTCGAGGGAGGTTACAGGTTTTCGGGAGCTGTTGAAAAGTGAAATAACGCGTTCGATTTCCCCCCTGGGAGCGCCTCGTGCTCCAGTGCCGAGAAGACCATCGATGAGGACTTCGGCTGATTCCAGAATCTGCATGATCGCCTCATCTGAAAGATCTTCCGTGTTTTCCGTGTGAATACCCGAACGACGAAGGATGGACAATTGTTCTGCCGTGGATTCCGCCAGATTGTCCTGATTTGTTGCCATCAGGATTTTCGGCTTTATCTCGTGCAGAAGAAGTTGACGGGCGAGGGCCAGTCCATCTCCACCATTGTTGCCTCCGCCGCAGGCGATAACGACTCTCGAGAATTTGCCGTGAAAACGGATGATGTGTTCGGCCGCGGAACGTGCGGCATTTTCCATGAGAATGCAGCCTGGGACCAAAAGATCCTCCATAGCTTTCCGGTCGGCTTCACGCACCTGGGAAGCATCGTAAAGAAACACGTCTATTCCCCCTCAAGAATAACTACGGCGATGGCGTAACCATCGTCGTGGCTGAGGGAAACATGGGCTTTCGTTGCCCCGAGCTGTTCCAACAGAGCGCCTGCCGGTGTTTCCCAGAACAGGACGGGACCCTCGGCGGTGCGTTCTATCGACACGTTTTTAAGGCCGACTTTCCCGATTCCCCATCCTCCGGCCTTGGCAAAGGCCTCCTTGGCGGCGAAAGACGCTGCGAAATGCTGCACGGCGGTTTTTTTGCCTTTTGCGTAGGCCCTTTCCCTTTCCGTGAACACTCGTTCCTCGAATCCCTGACGACCGAGGCAGGCGGCAATTCGTGAAACGCTACACATATCGATCCCGACTCCCTTTATCATGCGTCCTCCTTGAGCAAAAAGACAAAAAACTTGGGAATCATTATACATGACGAGGAATGGATGGGAATATCCGTTGCGCGTTTGAAAAAGGCGTCCCTGTAAGGGACGCCTTTAACGCCGGTATGGTGGGTGGTGCAGGACTCGAACCTGCGACCTCTTCCGCGTCAAGGAAGCGTTCTTCCTCTGAACTAACCACCCGGGCGCAATGCATTTTACCCGCCTCGTGTTTGGTTGTCAACAGCGCATAACCATTCATACATGCCGATGGCTGCTGCTGTCGCGACATTCAGGGAACCCGTTGTTCCCCGCATCGGAATTTTGACCATTTCATCGCAGGCTTTTCTGACAGGGTTTGTCAAACCTTTCCCCTCGCTTCCGGCGACAAGGGCAAGGCGTTTGGGCAATCGGGCTCCGTCCAGGCGCACCGCCGCGTGGTGGTCAAGTCCGAAGACCCAGATGCGGGAGGCCTTCAGTCGCCTTATGGCGTCATTTACGCTGT
>JBNGDE010000110.1:0-3719 GCA_049974925.1 Thermovirgaceae bacterium
AACGCTGCGGTTACAGGGTCATGTTTTCAATTTCCAGCTGTTTTGGACAGCTGTGCTTCCGGCAGGTAGAATGGCTATTGCCACGGGAAAAGAACATATAAGGATGATTTCCCAACATGAAAGAGGCCTCATTCAACCACGAGACACAGCAATATTACAGGAACAACGCCAGGGCCCTGGCTCAAAGATATGCACGCGCCAGGGGCGGGATCGAACTCTGGTTTGACGCGGCCTTTCCGAAGGGATCGAAAATCCTCGACGTCGGGGCGGCCGCCGGCCGTGACGTGCTGCTGCTTCTTGAAGCCGGCTACGACGCCTGCGGCGTGGACCCCTGTCGGGAGCTCGTCGCCGAAGGCCTCCGCGCAAACGCCGCCCTCAAGGACCGACTCGCCTGCGACGCCCTCCCCGGACTTGAGACCATCGCCGACCACAGTTTTGACGGCGTCCTCTGCTCCGCCGTCTTGATGCACCTGCCGGAAGAAACCCTCTTCGACGCCGCCTTCGGGCTCAGACGCGTCCTCAGGCCCGGCGGGCGGCTTCTGGTTTCGCTTCCCGTGGACGCAAGCGGCGAACCAATCCAGGGACGGGACGAAAAGGGCCGCCTGTTCAACGGCCTCTCGCCAGACAGGCTCGAACTCATGCTCACCCGGCTCGGTTTCACCTGCATCGGCAGGGGAGAAAATTTTGATTCCCTCGGCCGTGAGGGAAGGAAATGGTTGGTGCAACTTTTCGTTCTGGAAACCGACGGCGCGGAGCGAAGCATCGACAGGATCGAATCGGTCCTCAACCGTGACCGCAAGGTAGCGACCTACAAGCTGGCGCTTTTCCGCGCCCTGGCCGAAATCGGTATGACACGGTACAACCAGGTGAGATGGGTGTCCGGAGGAATGGTCGCACTTCCCATCACGACAGTGGCTCAGAAATGGCTCGAATTCTACTGGCCTATCGTTGCTTCCGAAGATTTCATCCCCCAGATCCAGGGAGAACACCCCGAATCTGCAAAACCAATAGCCTTCAGGCACCTTCTGAAAGAGCTTATCCAGCGCTTCCAGTTGAAAGGGGGACTACCCGCCTTCCTGCTGGCATCGAGGACAAAAATCCTCGAAAGTGATGAACGTACTGTTTACAAAAAGCTCCTTACAAAGCTCTGTCAAACCATCCGGGCCGGACCGGTGACCTATTCAGGCGGCGGGGGCACGCCCCAGGCCGTCTTCGGCTACGACCCGCACGACGGCTATGTTTTAATGCCGAAAGAGATCTGGCAGGACTTCTGCCTCATGGGGGCCTGGATCCGGGATGCCACCATTCTTCGGTGGGCGGAACTCACTGAACGGCTGGCAAAGCGGGAAATTTCCGCCGGCCGTGTCATCGGCCTTCTGATCGAGGACTCCTTGCCGGAGCGGGAAGTGGCCGACACGCGAAGGGTTTTCAAAGACACCGGCAGGTGCGTCTGGACAGGCCAACCTCTAAGAGCACAAAACCTTGAAATCGACCACGCCATCCCCTTCTCCCTTTGGCATTGCAACGACCTTTGGAACCTCTTTCCCGCCAGCACCTCGGCAAACCGGGCCAAAAGAGACAAACTTCCTACCCACAGGCTCATTCTGGCTCGCAAAAAGGCCATACAAGAGATATGGCAAATGCAACACGACGCCTTCCCCAATCGCTTTGACACCGAATCATCGTCTTTCGCCGGAATCGACCTCACAGAAAAAGTTGACTGGCCGGAAAGCCTTTTTTCTTTCTTCTCCGAAGCCGTGGAAGTCACAGCAATCCAGCGGGGTGCAGAAAGATGGGAACCTTAGAAAACACATCAAAAAATTGGAGGATTGGAAGGATGCCAAAGCCGTGGTCAAAAGAAGAAGTAGCTTTAATTGTCCAAGACTATTTTTCGATGCTTCAATCAGAATTGCTCTCAGCATATTACAACAAAACTGAACACCGACAGAAACTCAAAAAAATACTTTCCAACAGGTCCGAAGGTTCCATTGAAATGAAACACCAAAACATCAGCGCCGTTCTCATAGAATTAGGGATGCCTTACATTAACGGATATAAGCCACGGGGGAATTACCAAAATCTCCTTTTGGAGACAATAAAGGATTACATTTCTGAAAACACTGAAATTGTTCAGGTAATGGAGGACGCAGTCAATTTGGAAGCAGAAATTCCTTCAGTTGAAAACATCTTGGAGTCCCTTGTGGCACCACCGAAACAAATTTTTAGAACACAATGCCCCCAAAAGCGGCCTCCTTTTACAAATCTCAGTGGAACAAACTACTTGAGGAAGGAAGCCCAGAATCAAAAACTGGGATTAGCTGGTGAAATTTTTGTTATCAATTTCGAGAAGGCGTGGCTAATTAGCCGTGGGAAAAATCATCTTTCAGAGATTGTCGAACATACTGCTCTTTTCAACGACGCGGCGGGCTTTGATATCCACTCCTATAACGAAGACGGATCAGACAAATTTATCGAAGCAAAGACAACGAGATTTGGTCAATACACGCCTTTTTTTGCAACACGAAATGAAGTCGAATTTTCAACCAAAAACCACGAACAATATTGGCTTTATCGGGTTTTCGAATTCGAAAAAAACGCCAAAATGTTCACCCTCAAAGGATCTTTGACTGAATCTTTTACTCTTACACCGACAGAATTCATGGTCCGGCGTTAAGAAGTGCCAAGTGGGTTTTTCTCTGTTACCACAAAACTTCACAGATAGCACGATCATATTTTGAAATACGCTCTTCCCCTACCCCCGCAAAACCTCCGGGTACTTCATGCCGACCTCCTGGGCGAGCCGGCGGAGGGAGACCACTCGGAGTTTTTGAGGCGCTCGATGTAGTCGTTGGCGGTGGTTCGCATTTCCGGGATGACTGGGTTGTTCCGCAGCTCTGAGACGCATTCGATGACCAGCGCCGGCATGTCGCACTGCTTGGTGAAGGAGTTCAGCGAAAAGGCCCAGAACCACTGTAAATTCGGACCCGGTTACATCCTCACCGCCACGGCATCGGGGTAAGCCCTGTTGATTGCCTGCTTCACTAAGGCCTTTACTTCCGTTCCACTCCCGCTTTTTTCAGATGACCTTTTTGCAGCAGGTTAGAGGGCATGATCACATCGTCGTTCTTAAAGCTCAACGCAAAACAAGTTACAGGAGTAGAATCTTGCATCATTGCCTCTTCGGGATCGAATATCGCTTGTTGGTGTTGTCGTTGCGAGTTTTTATTCATTTCTTCTTTCTCCTTCGGGTTGATTCTCCAGCAACTCGCGGCCTGTTTTTGTAAGTCGGTATTTCTGTTTGCTGCTTCGCGGCTTATCCGGGATTGTCATTTCGATCAGCCCGGCCTCCAGGAGTCGGCGCAAGATGCTTTTACGGAACCGGGTCCTGTTTGTCTGTCCCGCAACCTTCATCAACATTTCTATCGATATGGGATTGCTTGCGATTTCAAGCAGGGGAATGAAGATGTCCCTTGGGACAGACATAGGACAAACTTGGGACGGACTTGGGACCTCGTTCCCCGGAAACTGGCGCCTCATCAGGCAAGGCAGGCAAGAACACCATGTAGACGGACCCCGACTGCTCCTGCCAGGTGGGTGATGGGTTCCCGTTCTCTTTGCACCAGTCGAGAATGTTCAGGGTGCCCGAACCCCACCGCTCGATAATGCCTGCCCGGTAAAAAACGTTGGCAATAATCGGATTCCATGGCTTGGACTCGTGA
>JBNGDE010000111.1:0-3617 GCA_049974925.1 Thermovirgaceae bacterium
ACATGTCACTGGCGGATGAGCTTTACCGGGCGTTCCTCGAGGTTGACGATGATGAAAAAACCCGTGTTGTCATCGTCAAGGGGGAGGGACGATGTTTTTCCGCAGGGATTGATCTGAAAGAACTTGGTGAAAAGACGGCAATGGAATACCGTGAATGGGTGGAAGCCATGGAAAGGCCGCTTTTGCAGGTATCCAGAATAAGAAAACCCGTCATCGCGCAGGTCCATGGTGTCGCGGCCGCGAACGGACTCGGTCTTGTCGCGTCGGCGGATCTGGCTGTGGCTTCAGATGGTGCGCGTATGGGGCTTACCGCGATCAACGTAGGGATGAATTGTGTCGGACCGGTTCTTCCTGTCTTACGAAGCGTAGGAAGGAAGAAGGCTCTCGAACTTCTCTTGTCGGGGAGGCTCGTCCCGGCCCGGGAGGCCTTTGATATGGGACTTCTCAACAAGGTCGTTCCGGAAGAAGAGCTTGCGGAAGCCACCCTGCAGCTGGCGCTTGTGCTTGCAGGCAAGGGGCCTGTCGCCCTTGAACTTGCAAAGCGCGCGTTCTACATGGCCGAGGATATGCCCTACGAAAAACAGTTTGCCTATATGAACGAAGTCTTTGCGCGACTCTGCACGACGGAAGATGCGAAAGAGGGGGTTCAGGCCTTCTTCGAAAAGCGTGACCCCCGTTGGAAGGGGTGCTGAGCTTCCGGGCTCGCTGAACCTCTATCCAACGGTGGCGGTTGTTCTGTCCGCGGGGATTTCGAAATCGCAAACGAGTGGAAGATGGTCTGAAAGAGGCGTGTCGGGAACATCAAAGTTGGTGACAGAGACCTCACGGCTTGCAAGAAGGTAGTCGAGCCTGCGCCTGGGCCTCCGTGAAGGATATGTCGGGCGTCGCTTGGCGTCGCTGTCCCTGAGCCCCGTGTCCTTCAGAAGCGGGGAAAGCTCCTTTTCCCCGTCGAAGGTGTTCAGGTCGCCTCCTATGAACAGCGGACCTGTAATGGTGCGTGCGTGCCCGGCAAGTTCCCGAAGCTGTTCCTTTCGCGCCTTTTTCCCGAGGGAGAGATGAGCCAGAATGACGGTAAAGCCGTCGAACCTGACCTCGAGGAAGGTTCGTTTCATTCCTCTGGAGAACGTGTGTTCCGCCATGGATTCCAGGGGCACCCTGGATATGACGGCATTCCCCTGGGACCATAGAAGCGGCAGGTCCCTGAGGAAAGATCGCTTGTGATATTTACAGGCAAAGGCATGGTCCCAGCCGTTTCGTGCCGCCAGGGTTCCGGCCTGGCAGCGGCCGAAATTCCTGTATGAACCGTTGTCGACCTCTACGAGGCAGAGGATGTCCGCATCGAGTCTGTCGAGAAAAGTCCAGACTCGTTCCGCCGAAACGACCGAAGGGCGAAGATATCCGGAAAAAGGGATTGGCAGGTGAAACCCGAGGCCGGTGCCTGTTCCGTACCTGATGTTGTAAAGGGCTATTCTCATGTCTTCTGTTTCATCTCCAAAAAATCAACAGGGAGGCCTGTGTTCAAAATGACAGGTCTTTGTTTTTGTTTACCCTAAACCCATTATACCGTAAACAGGTGTATCCGTTGTTTTCCCTCATAAAACTGCTAGTATGATAGTAAAGCCCTGTCTGCCGACTCGACACTTGGTTGGCTTTCTCAAAAAGTGAAGATTTCTAACGGCAGGGAATTGCTTACCGGGAGGTGAAGGTGATGAAGAAAGTTCTTGTCGCCATCGATGGAGGCGAAGTCAGCAAAAGTGTGGTGGATTATGCTTTCCATTATGCTGCACGGGAAAAAGATGCCGAAATGATCTTCTTCCACGTCATCGAATCTTCAGAAGCCAAGGATATAAGTGTTCCCGGGTATACAGCGCATGTCATTCCCTCGGAGGAAGAGGTCAAGAGTCATTTCGAGAACATGATCCGGGAAGTCCGTGATGCCTCGGGATATGATGTCACTTCCTACAGGGTGGAAGTGAGGTACGGTGTCTCCTACGAGGAAATCATCAATTTTGCAGAAAACGAAGATGTGTTCATGATCATGATCGGACATCGCAGGATGACCAGGCTCAGGAGGTTCTTTTTGGGAAGCGTTGCCGCCAAGGTTGTGGCTCATGCACCGTGCAGTGTCTATGTCCACAGGCCGAAGGAACTGATGGAGTGAAAGGTGATGTACCAATAAAGAAAGCATTGGCAAGAGGGGAAGGCCCTGGGACAGCCTTCCCCTCTTTTTCTGCTTTTTCAAGCACACCCTTGCGTAAGCTACAATGGTTTTCGGAATGGTACACTCAACGGGACCCTTTTTGTATCCGTCGCAAGATTTGTCAACCATGCTGAAAAGACGGTGATATGATGAAACCTTTGAACGTCGTGATTTGGGGCCTTGGATCCATGGGCACCGGATTTGCACAGATGATTTCACGAAAGTCGGGAATTCAGGTGTGTGGTGCCATCGACAGCATGCCTGGAAAGACTGGAAAAAGACTTTCAACATTGACAGGATGCCCGGGACAATCGGATGTCAAGGTCGTGACTGAACTGGAGGAATGTCCTCTGGAAGCAGCCGATGTCGTGCTGATTTCGACTTCATCTCATGTGAAAGAGGTCTATCCCCTGATAAAAAAAGCCCTTTCCGCAGGTCTTGACGTCATAACAACTGCAGAAGAAATGGCCTATCCCTGGCCGTCCGCACCGGAGCTTTGTGCGAAACTGGATCATGAGGCCTGGGAAAAAGGACTTCGCATCCTCGGGACCGGAATCAATCCTGGTTTCGTAATGGATCTGCTCGCTGTGATGTTGACGGCTCCATGTGCGGAAGTAGAAAGGATTCGCGTAACCAGGACGAATGATCTCTCTTGCTTCGGTCCTACAGTGCTCAAAGAGCAGGGAGTCGGAATGACCGTCGGGGAGTTCCGCCGAGGAGTGCAGGAAGGGACCGTGGAGGGGCATGTGGGTTTTGTCCAGTCAATCTACATGATCTCAGACGCGCTGGGATTGAAGGTTGACCGGGTGGAGCAGTTTCGTGAACCCATCGTTTCTTCCGTTCGGAGAGAGGAGAAGGGCATAGTTGTTGAGCCCGGGATGGTTGCAGGCTGCAAACAAAGAGGCCTGGGGTACAAGGGGAATGAGTGCGTCGTGGAATTGATTCACCCCCAGCAGATACATCCCGGCATGGAAGATGTCGAGACAGGAGACCTCATCGAAATTTTTGGAACCCCCGATATTACCGTCGGTATCAGTCCGGAAATACCCGGTGGTACGGGAACCGTCGGGTTGGTGATAAACTCGCTTCCCCTGCTTTTCAAGGCAAGGGCGGGACTGCTGACCATGTTGGATTTGCAGGTTCCAACGGCATTTATGGGTGATTTCAGTTCAAAAGCCGGTCGTTCCCTGTAACCGGGAAAAACCATAGGGCATTTTCGTTACCCTTTGCAGAACGGCATTCTTCTTCATGTTCGTTATTCTGACTCATAGGGGGTGACATTTTCCCTGTCCCCTTAAAGGGTGACATTATCGCTGTCCGGCCACACAGAACCGCATGAAACTTGACAAACCGGGTCTGTAAGGGATAATTGACCGGTTGCCATGAAGGGCTTGCACTCAAAGGGCGCCCCATGTGT
>JBNGDE010000112.1:0-3549 GCA_049974925.1 Thermovirgaceae bacterium
GGAGAGTTTCTGGAACCCTCTTGATGTCGACGGTGGTGCCGGGGATTGCACGGGCCCCTTCCGCTGCTGCTTCCGCCAGCGCATGTACATGTCCGTAAGTCGAGTAGAAAAGAACCAGGATTTTCATTTTTATACCCACCTCCGTATATTTGGCAGGGTGTTTAAAACTCATAATACCATGATACGGAGCGGGAAAATGTGTTTTCAATCCCGAAGGAGTTTGCAGATAAGTTACAAGGAGAAAGACTTTGCCATCTTTTTCCGATCCGAATCATCCAGGATCGTTTTTCGGATTCGGATGGAAAGAGGCGTGATCTCTACAAGTTCATCCATGGCGATCCATTCGAGGGCCTTCTCCAGCGTCATTTCTCGAGGAACGTCCAGCTTGATTCCCTGTTCTTTTGTGGATGCCCGGTGGTTGGTCATCTGTTTTTTCTTTGCAGGATTGCAGACCATGTCGCCCGGCCGGGAATGTTCGCCGATAACCATTCCTTCGTAAATCCTGTCCATGGGCTTGATGAAAAGGACTCCCCGCTGCTGGAGGTTCTCCAGCTGGTAGGCTGTGGCTGTTCCCGTTTCCATGCTGACCATGGAGCCCCGGTCTCGAAAACGGATCTCGCCTGTCCAGGGGCCATAACCATTGAAGGAAGACGACATGATGCCCAATCCCTTGGTGTCCGTCAAAAATTCGTTCCTGTAGCCGATAAGACCTCGGGTGGGGATCTGGAATTCCAGTCTCATGAGGCCTGTACGGAGGTTCTTCATCCCGGACATTCGCCCCTTTCGGCGGGCAAGTTTCTCGAAAACGATGCCCTGGAATTCCTCGGGAATATCGATTGTGAGAGCTTCCATTGGTTCGTATGTTTTCCCGTCGAGTTCTTCGGTGATGACTTCGGGTTTGGAAACACAAAATTCCAGACCTTCCCTTCGCATTTCCTCGATCAGGATGGCGAGGTGAAGTTCTCCCCGTCCGGAAACCTTGACGCCGTCAGGTCGTCCGAGGTCTTCCATGTGAAGGGCCACATTGGATTGCAACTCCCTTTCCAGGCGGTTTTTCAGCTGCCTGAGAGTGATGGCTTGTCCCTGTTCACCGGAAAAAGGACTGTTGTTGACGAGAAAGAACATGGAGACCGTTGGTTCCTCGATTGACAGGGGAGCAAGCGTAACAGGTTTTTCGAAGTCGGCGGAAAGGGTGTCGCCGATATTAATTTCCCCGGGTCCCGAAATCCAGACGATGTCCCCGGCGGTGATCTCTTCCACTTCAACACGATCGAGGCCTCTGGTGACCCAGAGCTGTGAGGCTTTTTCCGAGTGAGAGCCGGTTATTTCCCAAGCGCCTTCCTGTTCTCTGGGATCCAGCCATCTGGACGTGGTCCGGATAAAGGGTTCACCCTTTGCGAGACGTCCCTGAAGTACTTTTCCACAACCGATCCTGCCGATGTATTCGTTCCATCCAAGGGTGGAAACCTGCATCAGGAAGGGGCCATCCATACTGGCCCGAGGCGGACTGACATGATCGATGACGGCCTCAAGCAGGGCATCCATGCTTTTGCGTTCATCCCCATCAAGATCTTCGACAGCCCATCCTTCGAGGCCCGAACCATAGATGGCAGGGAAATCGGCCTGCTCGTCGGTAGCTCCTAATTCGATGAAGAGATCAAAAGTCTTTTCAAGGGCGTCAAGAGGATCGGAGCCAGGCCTGTCCGCCTTGTTGATGAAGACCATGGGTTTCAGTCCGATCTTGAGGGCGTGGCGCAGGACATAGCGTGTCTGCGGCATGGGGCCTTCGTTGGCGTCAACCAGAAGCAGTACCGAGTCGACGGTCGAAAGGATCCGTTCCACTTCTCCCGAGAAGTCTGCATGGCCAGGCGTGTCCACAAGATTGATGAGGTGTCCCTTCCATTCCACGGTACAATGTTTTGAACGGATCGTGATGCCTCGTTCCCGTTCGATTTCGCCGCTGTCCATGACACGCTCGGCCACCCGCGCGTTCTCCCTGAAAACCTTGGCAGCTCGAAAAACAGAGTCCATGAGCGTGGTCTTTCCGTGATCAATATGGGCTATGACGGCGATATTCCTGATTTTTTCAACTGGATGCATTAGGCAATCTCATTCCTTTATGCGAGTTTCTGTCGATTTGCACATCAGCAGGAACGCATCATATGCCTGCACGTTCCTTGAGTCAAGGAGGATCCGGTTGAAAAGGCCAGTACCAGCAAGGCAAGACAAAAATGGCAAAGGTCTTGGGAAAACTGCAGCAATCTTTGATTTCCCGCACAATCTCAAGAAAGTGCTAAAATGACATCACTGATGATGCTCTGGACAATGGTTCGGAAGGTTGTGGTGTTCGTGGGCAGGCCGGAGGGGCACTTTTTTTACCGTCCGTGCCGGCGACTAGCCGAAAAAGGTAACTCATTTCCAGGCAAGGGGAGGATGATCACATGATTCGGAAAACCGTGGCCTTGTTCATAGCGGCATTGCTGCTTGCTGGCTGTGCCGGCGCGGTATTTGCGGCGGAATTCACGGCGGATATGGTCATCAAGAGCACCCAGGGCGGCGAAATGCCGGGGAAAGTCTTCGTCAAGGGGCAGAAAATGCGCCAGGAAATTGCAACCCCCCAGGGAGAACAGGCGATGATACTTGATCCCGCGAAGAACGTCATCTATGTCCTGATGCCGGGAGCGCCCATTTACATGGAAGTCGAGAACAAGGAACCCAGTGTGGTTGCACTTGATGAGGGCCAGACCCTCGAATCCCGTTTTGAAGGCGAAGCGGACGTACGTCACGAGGGCGTTGAAAACATTGAGGGATACGCATGTGACAAGTATTTCGTCGATTTTCATGACCCGGAAATGGGAGAGAGCACCATATGGGTAGCCGGAAAAATCAACTTTCCCATCAAGATCCATTCCAAGAATCCAAAGGATACCGTGACAGTGACCTACAGCGACATCAAGGAAGGTCCGGTGGATGACGCTTTGTTTTCAGTCCCCTCGGGATACCAGAAAATGGAATTCGGCATGTCGGGCTAGGCATATTGACCGGGTATCGTACAAGAGAGACCGGATGCCCCCGGGGTTTGTCCTTCAGGACAACCCCGGTTTTTTGCCCTGAAGCCTTGTAATGTAATCTGTGTACCTGTCGATAGAGTCCAAAGGATGGAGTCGATCGTCAGGATGTCCGGGAAAATGAACAGAAAACGGGGTGATCTTTTCTTGCAAGCAGAACTACGTTTGAAGGGTTACATAGCGACTGTTGCACCGGCCGCTCGTTTTGTGACTGATCTCCCCGAAGGATCCACAGTCAAGGATTTGCTGGAGGCTTTTGTCGCATGCCACAAGAGGGAAACCCGAGAGGAAATTCTTGCTCCGCGGGGAAAGTCGTTGGCGGAAAATGTCTTTCTTTTTATGGATGACGGTAACAGCAAGAGACAGGTCTCTTTGGAAACAGTCCTATGCGAAGGGGCTCTGGTCACTGTGACATCTCCCCTTGCGGGCGGATGAATATTTGTGAGTGTTTATTCCTTTCGGTAGAAAATCACCTGAATGT
>JBNGDE010000113.1:0-3494 GCA_049974925.1 Thermovirgaceae bacterium
AGGTTGCAGGAGGCACTTTTAATTTTTACAAAAAGCTATTTTGGACAAGTCTGAGGTATAATATAAAAGCAGAATGTTTTAAAAGGATGTCAACTGGGAAATATTGCTGTATGAGTTTGAAGAAAACAAGGTGTTTTGGCTTTTTCGTTATCCCGATCCCTGCTTTTCCGGAGAGAGAGAAAGATTCCATGACAGGGAAAAGTCGGGGATCGACAACGAGACGAAACGGAGCGGACGTTGCTCCTATCCCGGCTTAAGGACAATCTTTAGGCCTTGCGCTGATATTCAAGGGAATCCGGAAAATGGGATTCGCCGAAGGCGAAAGGCCGCGGTGGAAAACGAACTTCTTAGCGTTGTCCAGACGAAAAAGACGGACCGAAATGAAAGGGCGGCTCCTGGAGCCGCCCTTTCACATATCACATAGTCTAGACTCCCCTGTCCCTGGAATAGGCCCTTTCGCGGGCTTCGTTCATGAGGAGCTCCCAGTTCACGACGGCACGAACGTGCCGACCTGTCGCGACGGTTCCGGCATGGTCCCGGGCTATCAGTTCATAGATGAGTTTGTTTCCCTCGATACGAACAAGGGTGGCCTTGAAGGTTACCGTGGTACCGAGAAACGAGGGTGCTTCATGGGTGATGTCGATGCTCTTCCCCACCGTGATGTAGCCATCGGGCAAATGCCTGTCCGTCGATTCGATGGCTGCCCTGATGAAAGCCCTGGTGCAAGCCGAGGTGGCAAGGAGCTGGCTGAGGCGGGGCGAAAAGTTGCCTACGGCTTCCTCTTCACTGACAGTAATCGTTACCTCGTGGGAGAGCCCTACCGAAAGGTGGTCCGAAATGTTGAGCATGCTCATTCCTCCTTCCTGTCGTTGCGTCCTCCTGAAGGATTCCTTCCCTGTCGGTGGTCCGTCCTTGCATCAAATCGCGCTCCCATTACCTTTGCAGTATAGCACGGGCCCGGCCGTTCCTCTCCATAATGAATGGGACTTTTCAGGAGCGTCATGGCTTTTTTCCCCCGGATCTGTATCATGAAACAGAGTTGTAAGCGGGAATTGTCCGGATGGAGGGTGTGCGTTGAAACATCGAAAAAAAGTCCATGTGTGCCTTTCTCCCCTGGAAGATTTGCCAGCCGTGGATGTCTGGCTGGTGGTGGACATTATCAGGGCTTCCTCTGTGGTGGTGACATTTTTCGATGAAGGGGGCCGGGTGTTGATTCCCGTAGAAACCCTGGAACAAGCCCGCTCTTTCAAGAGAGAGGCAGGAGAGGGGTGGTTGCTTATGGGGGAACGGGGTGCCCTTCCTCCGGAAGGGTTTGATCTCGGCAATTCCCCAAGGGATCTTTTGGGAGGGATCCCAGAAAGTATGAAGGCGCCGTGATGACAACATCAAACGGAACGCGTGCCTGGCTAAAGGCTTTCAGCAGGGGCGGTCGCGTCCTCTGTGCGTCCGCCCGAAATGCGGGCGCTGCCGTCAAAGCAGCCCTGAACGGGTGTGCCTCAACAGGTATCTTGTGTGCCGGCAAAGACGGTCGTGTCGTCCTGGATGATGCTGTCTGCGCCGGCTTGCTCGTTTCGGAGTTATTGCGGCAAAGGCCCGATATCCTCCTTGATGACGGGGCAAAGATCGTCCTTGCCCTTTGGGAGTCTTTTGAAGGGGACCTTGCAAAAGGTGTCAGGATGGCGTCGCACATGGAAATGCTGAGGAGACTGGGCATGGAGGCCGACGTAGACTTTTGTTGTGAACGGGACACGTCACGGGTAGTCCCGGAAATGTCGATCTATAAGGGGCGTCCGGCCTTTTTTGCAGGAAAGGGAGAAGGAAAATAAAAAAGGGAGTGCCTAAAGAGGCACCCCCTTTGAGTGGTTTTGTAACTACGCGTCGCTGAAACGGTATCGCAGGGTTTCTTCCTGGAGGACCTTCCCGCGGACATCCACGACGGTTTTCTTCAGATCCAGGGATTTCCGCGCCTCTTCGACGGCCCCTTCGGCCAGGCGAGCCAGGCCGCCGCAACAGGGGACTTCCATGATCACCACGTGGAGGCTGCTGAAATCATTTACCTGGATCATTTCGGCCAGTTTCTTATTGTATGCGCCTGCGTCGTCAAGTTTCGGGCAGCCCATCAAAAGGATTTTCCCGTCGAGGTACTTGTCGTGAAAATCAGGGATAGATGCCGCCGCACAGTCTGCCGCCAGCAGGACATCGGCTCCCTGCAGCCAGGGTGCGTTGACGGGGACGAGCTTCAACTGGATCGGCCAGTTGGACAAAGTTGAGCGAGCCTGGACGGCCGGGCCTTCTGAAACGTCGCAGGAAGGAACTGTTTCTTCCTGCGAAAGTGAACGTGAGACCGTTCCCGGGCAACCGCAGGGGAGGGAATCTTCCTTTCGGGCGGCCTGGTTTCGCCTGACCGCTTCCTCGTCGTAAGGGGCCGCTTCCCTGGTCTCGAAAGAGATGGCTCCTCTGGGACATTCGCCGATGCAGTCTCCAAGACCGTCACAATAAGAGTCCGAAACGAGCTTTGCCTTGCCGTCCATGATCTGTATGGCCCCCTCATGGCATGCCTCGACGCAGAGGCCGCATCCGTCGCACTTTTCCTCGTCGATTTTGATAACCTGCCGCGTAATAGTTCCCATCAGTCACACTCCATACAATTTTTTTCTAGTTCCACAGCCATAGTGTGGAATTCCTCACTAAAGATATTTAGGTATTATATTACCATATATCTTTATAGGGTCAACTCCTTCGTTGCGACGGACCAAAAAAGCGCCATACGCGTTATCCTCGGGCTCGGGCGCAAAAATGGCGTTACATCGAGTGCAGCTTCTGGGCCGGGATGAAAGAGAGTCCTGCCCTCGTCAGTGCCTCGGCGGTTTTATTGACCGAATCATGTTTGGCGAGGTAATTCTTTTCAAGAAGGTCCATTTCGCCGGATTCGAGGATCTCCTGTTTGTCACGGAAATAATCCAGGATATCTGAAGGATGTTCCAGGGTTTTTTCAACATCAGGCTCACCGCCCTCGTGCTTGGCGGAGATGTTGGGGTAGCAGGCGGCTACCTTGAGCAGGTCGTCCCGTCGGTTGTAGGGCTGGCGCACAATGCTTTTCCATGTTTCGGTGATGTGATGTTCGATCCGGACCTTGTCCTCGAGGCCAAGGTGTTTCCGGATTTCCGAACACCGGGCAAGGGTGTCTGCGTCTACCGAATTAGAAAGGTTGAACCCGATCAGAGGTGTCGAGCCGTCTTCCCTGGCAAGCAGGCGCGCCATCATGAGGGTCCACAGGACGGTATAGGGATTGTCGTTGCCCATGAATACCGAGATCTTGAATTTAATGTCCACGCCCATCCGATAAAGCACATAGCCCAGGAAAACCGTCCCCGGGTTGGTATTGAGGACTTCCGGAATCCCGTAGGTGGTGTAGTAGTAAAGGAATTCGTCGACCCAGGCGAGGGCGTGTTCGTTGGGCTGGCCGATCCCTCCGAAATAGCCCGTAATCGTTT
>JBNGDE010000114.1:0-3390 GCA_049974925.1 Thermovirgaceae bacterium
CCGGGACATTGAAATCGGGATATCCCACGGGAAAATCGTATTGATCCATCATGAACCTGGGCGCGCCTGCAGAGCTGAACGCCACGTACTCTGCCCGCTGAACCGCATCCAGGGGATGATGAGGCGGGTCTTTTTTTGAAGTCATCTGGCCTGCTCCTTTCAAAAGAAAACATTGATCCACTAAATTTTTGCCGCCTTGAAATGCACCTCACTTCCATGATGAGCCGGTAAACAGTTTTTGTCAATCACAGCCCTTCTTCCTGAATTCTTGTTGTTCAGGCCTCGTTTAGTGTACCATTATCCAGTGAACTTTTTCACAGGGATGTCAGGACGGCAACAGGGAGGGCCAAAGGACATGGATGTGGATGAACGCGTTCTCGAAGCTTGTCTCGATGTTATCGAAAAGGAGATCCTCCCCCAAACGAAGCAGGCCGTCACCGAAGGTCACAACATCTTCGGGGCGGCGGTGCTTTTGGCGAAGGACCTCTCCCTGGTCACGGCAGGGACGAACCGGCGAGGGCTCAACCCCACATGGCACGGTGAAATCGTCACCATCAATAACTTCTATGTCCTGGACGAACGACCCGACCCGAAAGACACGATCTTCCTCTGCACCCACGAACCCTGTTCGATGTGCCTTTCGGCGCTCGCCTGGTGCGGGTTCCCGGAGGTGCTTTATCTTTTCGGTTACGAGGAGACTCGCGATGACTTCGCCATGGCAGGCGATCTCGACATCCTGGCAGAGCTTTTCGCAACCACCGTCCCGACCAGGGAAAACCGCTATTTCAGGATCCAGTCCCTCCAGGAGGCTGCAAGCGGCTTCGACACTCCCCGTCCCTGGTTCGACCGGATAGAAGCAATCCGGAACGCCTACAAGACCCTTGTTCCCCTGGTCCTTTCCGGCGACGGCCTTAACGATTGAAATCCGAAGTGCAAATGGGAAGGCAGAAACGACAGGCCCGGTGACATCTTCCTCAAGGGAGGCTCCGGGCCTTTCGTTCACCTGCTGAGTGCAAGGCTTTCCCTAAAAGGGCTCGAACCCCATTTCGGCCATAAAATCCCTGTGGAGGGTGCTGTATTGTTCGTTGATCATCTGCTGATGCCCTCCTTCCCATTCAGCGAGCATCTCGAGTATCTTCCGCCCTTTTTCGTCATCCACCTTCTTCGCGGCGTTTTTGTAAAAGTTCCTGAAATCCGTCTCGATGGCCATGGCCATCCGGAGAACCCCCATATCGCCTGTCAGTTCACTGATCGGAGGCTCTGTCTGCGTTCCGGCCTTCTTGGAGGAAATTATCTCTGACCCGACCGTTTCCTCCACAGGAAGTTCCGCCGCCGTGTCCCAGCTTTCGTTTTGCTCGATACTCTCCTTTTGCTTCAAAAGAAAATCGTAATGGCCCTTTTCCCATTCCGCGAGATTTGCCACAAGCTGCCTCGTTTCCTCCTGGACGACTTTCTCCAGGGATTCGAGGTAAAAATCCCGCGCCTCCAGTTCCATCTTCATGGCGAATTCAAGGATCTTCGCCGTCGATTCCATCACCTGCACCTCCCTCTGAAACATTGACCCTTCCTCTGATCAGGCAGACTGAAAATATTTCAATGTTATTGTACAGGATTTCAGGCAGCACCGGAGGATATCCTGATACGACCATCGCCTTTTTCAAAAAGACCGACCTTCGCCGCCCTGGTGAACCCCCGTGATCTGCAGAAAGCAAGCAGGGCATCCGCCTGTTTTGCCTCTACGGCCAGCAAAAGGCCTCCCGAGGTCTGGGCATCAAACAGCACGTCCGCCCTTTCCGCCGCAATCCCCTCGAGCCCCTCAAAGCGGCCCTCGTAAAGCTCCCTGTTCCTGTAGGTCCCCGCAGGGACAAGGCCGATGGCCGCCTTTTCGGCCGCCCCTGGCAGAAACGGAAGGGACGAAACGTCAAGACTCACGTCCAGATCCTTGTCGGCCAGCATGTCCAGAAGGTGCCCGGCAAGGCCGAAACCCGTCACGTCGGTGCAGGCCGAAACAGCCCGGTGCAGGTCCTCCGGAAGGTGCCGCGGCAGATCGTTCAGTGTCGTCATGGACTCCACGGCCGCTTCGACCTCGCCGGGTTCGTCCATCTCAGCCTGCAGGGCCGTTATGATCATGCCCGTCCCCAGGGGCTTCGTCAGAATCAGGGCATCACCGGGCCGGGCGCCCGTAACGCGCCATATGCGATCCCGGTCCACCTCGCCGTACACGGTAAGGCCATATTTTGGCTCTTCGTCCTCCACGCTGTGGCCTCCGGCGAGCACCGCCCCCGCCGCGATCACCCGTTCCTGTCCACCCTTGAGGATATCCCGCAGGATCTCCACAGGCTGGCAGTTGGCGGGAAAACCCGCCACGTTAAGAGCCACCACGGGGATTCCCCCCATGGCAAAAACATCGCTCAGGGCGTTGGCCGCCGCAATCTGCCCGAAAATGTAGGGATCATCCACCACGGGGGTGATGAAATCCACCGTCAGGATTCCGGCACGTTTTTCGTCAAGTGTCCAGAGCGC
This sequence comes from Thermovirgaceae bacterium, assembly GCA_049974925.1. Taxonomy (GTDB): domain Bacteria; phylum Synergistota; class Synergistia; order Synergistales; family Thermovirgaceae; genus UBA1876. The sequence continues at coordinate 2,524 of JBNGDE010000114.1, forward strand.
CGCATCCTCGCCGTGCTCCCATCCCGCAAGAAGCCTGTCCCCGGCCGGAAGCACCAGGTCTTTCAGTATGGTCTCAAGGTCCGCCGGACCTATTTTTGCCGCTCACCCGCTGGCATGAGACAGTTCGGTCAAACGCACATCCAGTCACCTGCCTTCTTTCAGGAGGCCTTCTCGCCCTCGCATTGCAATCAGCGAGTATCGGCACCCGCCTGCTGAAAAGTTCAATAAAAAAGCTTCCCTGTCATCCCTGTCACTTTTTGAGTATGACCCTGAATCCGCCGTCGGGCAATTCCTCGGCATCCACGGTCCAGCCCTTGCTTCCGGCGAAACGGCCCACGTTCAACCGTGACGTCATGGTGTCGACCAAAACGTGTATTTCACCTGAAGGAACCTTTTCTATGGCCTTTTTCGTTTCCAAAACCGGTTGCGGGCACGAAAGCCCCCTGGCATCAACGGTTGCCGGTTCAGTCATCCTTCGCTCACCCTTTCGTGTTTCCTATATCTTTTCCCTCATCAAAAAACCCACCGACAGGCAGAACACAAGGCCAATTACCGTAGCCGCAGGACCAAAGGCCCCGGGCCCCGCCGGAGAACTGGCCAGGCTGAAGTTATGGGCGATTCCGGCACCAAAAAGCATGCCGAGGACAAAGACCGCCGCATCGCCGTCACCTTCACCGCTCATGATGAATTGCCGTCCCGGGCACCCGCCTGCCAGGGTGAAGGCAAGGCCTGAAAGGACCATTCCCATGGCGTTCCAGAGCACGTTTGTGTGGGCCACGGGCTGTCCTTCGAAGCCGAGCCTGAACTGCCCAAGGATGAGGTTGGTCACCAGGGCCGCGGCAAGAAAGGCCATGACGCCGTTGAACA
>JBNGDE010000115.1:0-3150 GCA_049974925.1 Thermovirgaceae bacterium
GGTATATACCGAACAGGCATGGTCATGCCTCCTTCAATGCTTTTTACCGCGAAGTCGCGCTTTCTTGCGGCCGGCCGCGCTCCACCGCCCGGGGCCGTCATTTGCCACAATTCCCTCGACGCTGAGAATTCCGAGAATCCTCAAGACATCAGTGGCGCTCATTTTAGCGCGGGCCGCAATGTTGTCAACCGTGCACCCGCCAGCCTCACGAAGGAGACGATACACCTTTTCCTCTTCTCCAGAAAGGGACCTTGCGGTTTCCTCCCTTGTGGCCGCCTCTTTTTTCTCTTGGCCGAAATCAAGAATCCCCTGGCTTCCAGTCACCTGCTGCAGGAACTGGTCCACGTCGACGAGGGGATATGCCCCGTCGGCTATGAGCGCGTTGGACCCCGCTGAAAGGGTGTCCGTGATTCTGCCCGGTACGGACCACACATCCCTTCCAACTTCGAGGGCGATACGGGCCGTAATGATGGCCCCGCTTCTGGCCGGCGCCTCCACGACAACAAGGGGCGCAGACAAGGCCGCAATGAGACGGTTGCGCCTCGGGAATGTCCAGTTTCTCGCCGAAAACCCCAGGGGGAACTCCGACAGGAGGGCTCCCTGCTCGATGATTCTTTCGAAAAGGGCACGGTTTGCCGCGGGGTAGACCCTGTCGATGCCCGTCCCCAAAACGGCCAGGGTTTTCCCGCCCGCATCGACGCATCCCTCATGTCCCGCCGTGTCAATCCCTCTTGCGCCCCCGCTGATCACCTTCCTCCCGTAAAGGCTCAACCGGCCGGCAAGATCCCTTGCAACACTCCGGCCGTAGGGGCTGCAACGCCTCGTCCCGACGATGCCCACTCCCTCGGTACAGGAGCAAGCCCCTTTTCTGTAGAGGACCAATGGCGGATCGGGAAGCCGGTTCAAGGCCGCCGGATACTCATCCGACCCCCAGGTTGTCAGGGAAATCTCCTGCATCGCGCATCGCTCCCTTTCCCTGTGGGCCCAGCCCGTCTCAAACCTGTCATTGAGGAGAGACACGGTTTTTTCGGGGCAGCCGAGCCTCCGCCAGAGCACAGGGCCACCAGCGGCGATTTCCTCGGGGGAAAGTTCTCCTTCAGTGCAGGCGGCTACGATTTCCCTGCTCATGACACCGTTCAAAAAAACGAGAGAACTCAGCCGGTCCACGGCATATTCGCCCCCTCACGGTACGCCAGGGCCTCTGAAAGATGAACGGGAAGAATCTGTTCTTCCCACCCCAGATCAGCAATGGTTCTTGCAACCTTGAGCACCCTCGAAAGGCCCCTTCCCGAAAGCCTGAGCCGCCCCGCCGCGTCCTGAATAAACCTGCGGCTTTCAGCGGCCAGCCCGATATGTTTTTTTAGAACCTTTTCCGGGAGCTCCGCGTTGCTTGCAAATCCGAAGGAGCTCCAGCGTTCCTGCTGCAGGCGCCGGGCTGACGTGACCCGTTCCCTCACCGACGCACTGGACTCACAAGGGCTTGCCCCGAACTGCACGAGCTCTTCCGGTGTCAGCCGTGGAACGCTGATGTGCAGATCAAGCCTGTCGATGATGGGTCCCGAGAGCTTCCTTTGATATCTTTCCACGGCGCTCGCGGGGCATCGGCACGGTACGACGGGATCGCCATAGTAGCCGCACGGGCAGGGATTACACGCCGCGGCAAGCAGCACCCGGGCGGGGTAGGTCACGCTGCCGGAAGCCCTGCTCACCACAATTCGACCGTCTTCAAGGGGTTGTCGGAGCGCTTCCAGGAGATCTCTCCGAAATTCGGTGAATTCATCGAGAAACAGCACTCCCCTGTGGGCGAGGCTCACCTCGCCGGGTTTCAGCGTCGCCCCGCCCCCGCAAACGGAAACCGTCGTCGCCGTGTGATGAATGGTCCGGAAAGGTCTCGTTCGCCCCTTTTGGGGAGGAAGACCCACGGTACTTCTGACCAAAAGCGTTTCCATGACCTCTTCATCGGAAAGGGGAGGCAAAAGGCCTCTCAGGCTCCTGGCGAGCATGGTCTTGCCAGATCCCGGCGAGCCGATGAAGATGATATTATGCCCGCCTGCGGCGGCGATCTCGAGGGCCCGTTTCGCCTGCGCCTGTCCCTTGATATCCGCCAGGTCGGGATCCGCATCGATTTTTTCATCTTTCGGGAAGCCCCCGACGACAGGCTCGAGGGGCGCCTCTTTCCTGAGATGGGAAAACAGGCGTTCGAGGGAAGAAACGGCGTAGGCCCTGACGCCTGAAACAAGCGAGACTTCCCGGGCATTGGCCTCCGGGACGAAGATCGGCAAACCAGTCCTTTTCGCCAGCAGAGCCGCCGGGACCGCCCCTCTCACCCGCCTGATCCGGCCGTCCAAAGCCAGTTCCCCCATACAGATCATATCCTCCACCGGGGGGATCTCTCCCATGGCCCGGGCAATGCCGAGGGCCATGGGCAGGTCGAGAAGCGCCCCTTCCTTCGGGACATCAGCCGGTGCCAGGTTGATGGCGACACGGCCCCGGACAGGCATCCCGGCCGACCTGAGGGCTGCTCGAACCCTTTCCCGGGCTTCCCTGACGGAAGCGTCAGGCAAGCCAACCACTGAAATGGAGAAAAGTCCGCCAGTGATCTCGACCTCCACTTCCACCTTCCTGGCCTCTATCCCCTGAAGGGTCACACCGAAGGCACTCACAACCCGATCCTCCCCGTGGTGACATCGCGGAAGATTTCGACTTCCGGTGGTTTCCCGGGTTCCACCGTGACGGCGACCACGTCGATCCGCCAGGGGCCTTCCCACCCGGTCCGCTGCACATACCAACGGCCGGTGCGCACAAGCTTCCGGAGCTTTCTGGGCCCCACTGTCGTCTCCGGCGGTGCCATCCTGCCGATGCTCCGGGTCCGGACTTCCACGACGACCAGTTCCCCATCGTCCAGAGCCACCATGTCCAGCTCACCCGACCGCAATCGCGCATTCCGTTCGAGGATCCTGTACCCGGCCCGCTCAAGGCTTCTTTGGGCGATATCCTCACCGGCAACGCCAAGGTCTAGATGCTGTGCCATCGCAACACCTTCCACGCTTTCTTCAATTGTTCTGTTTTTTGCAGTTTTGGTTATGAATTACCAAAGATCACAGCTGTCCAAAACATCTAGAAATTGAAAACATGACCCAGTAACTGCAA
>JBNGDE010000116.1:0-2986 GCA_049974925.1 Thermovirgaceae bacterium
CGCTTTCCGATCACCACCCGTGACACGTTTTCCTTCAACCGCAACAACTGGCTTGCCATGGCGGAACCTCCAGAAAACAGCAAACTTCATTCTTTCCTTATCCTTGAAAATGCCTGCTAAAGCGACCTTGATTATAACAACTGTTTAGGGTTCAAAAATTCCGGAAATAGGGCACCACATATCAACTGAAACCCAAACCGTGTGAACCCTTGGTATTACGTGTATCAGGTTCCCCCTTGGTTTGAGTTTAATGGTACTCTTATACTGCATGATGGATGCAATGCCTTGTCGCAAGGAAACATTGGTGAAAACGGCTACTGTAACGGTTAATCTTTTTTGCAAGGAGCTGGTGTCATGAAAAGCTTTCTTCTCAGCGGCATCATCAGGTCTGATAAAGTATTTGTTGCTGAATCAATAGCGATCTGGGACGAAATGACCTTGACGAGGCAAACATTCAAGCAGCTTATCGGCAAGACGGCGAAAATAGAAGACTTGGATGATTCAAAGGTCCAAGGAAAATTTCTGAAAGAACACCTGGGTGAGCCCCTGTCCGAGTTCGAAAAAAATTCCACCCTGAAATTCAGCAGGAAAATCCGCGAAATCAATGAATATCCTGAGTATGTGCCTCATTGGCTTTTATTACGCCGGATGCTTGACCTTTATAGCCTCCCTTTTCCGGACGAAAAGGTCACCTTGCCCGAAATGGACCGTTTGTGCCTCAAAGTAGAAGGCCTGTTTCTCAAAGACTTTGCAAAGGCAGAAAAAATCCAAACGCCCCCGGACATCCTGGAATTTTTGGATATCTACGCGAAACAAATGGCAGAGGCTTTTGTAGAGAACTTCTCGAAACTCTCGAGGGCAAACCAGGACAAGGCCCTGGACGATATGCTGCAGAAGATCAAAGACCTGCCGGAAGAACAAAAAGAGGCTTTCAGGTCTTCTCTCAAACTTGAAGAAATAACCAAAGACAGTCTGCGAAAGGCCATCCTCGCCGGTGGTGCAAGTATCAGCCTTCCTTCCTTTGTCGGTATGGCCGGTTTCGGAGCGTATATACTCCTTGCCCAGATGTTAGCCGCCATAGGGGCACTTTTTGGGCTGACCCTTCCCTTTGGGATATATACTTTTGCTGCCTCGTTGCTTGCTGTTCTTTCGAACCCGCTGACGATGGCCCTGTTTCTTGCCGGAGGGGGATTGCTGATTGATAACAAATCAAGAACCAGGATGCAAAAAGAGCTTTTGAAGGGCCTCATGGCACAAATGGTTTTTATTTCTCGAACGAAAGATGGAAGCTGGAAAGACACGAAAAAGTTCCTTGAAGCACGAGAAGCGTTGGAGTATATGCCTGGTCGCAAGGTCAAGTTGCTAGGGGAGGGGAAATCGTTGTGTTGAAAAGCCGCTTTGCAAGGCTGAAAGGCAAGACCCCAGAGAAGATGTTGGATGAACCATTATTCGATGAAAAGACTTCTGAAAAAGCTTCTCGCTTCGGGTGGGATTCAAGCGACACAATGGTCGCAGGGATGACCGTCGGTGACCTCGTTTACGATATTGCCCACCTTGATCCCCTGGTCCTCGAAGCGGCTGACTTTGTCAGAACCGATGACCTATCGGACATTTTCAGGTTTTCTTTGTTTGCGGATGGTCTTGCTGGACTTCCTTCCGAGTCGTTTGCGGGGCACCTGAGTCAGCTCCAGGGCTACGTCGCAGAGCGATTTGTCGGGCAGTATCTCCAGGGTCTCGGTGCTGAAGTGGTATTTCCCGAAAGCGCTGCAGAACCTGGATATGACCTGCTCGTCAATGGCGACCCATTCCAGGTCAAGAGCCTTTCCGGCCCGGAAGAGATCCTCGAGCATTTCGACAAGTACCCGGATATTCCTGTTTTCGTAAATGAAGAGGTTTTGTCTTCCCTCGAGGGGTATGAACAGCTCACGTTAGGGGAGAACCTCTTCTCGGTTCCTGATTTTACCCACGAGGAAATCCTTGACATGACGGAAAGCTCGCTCAAGGCCGGGCACGAAGTTCTCGATTTTGGAATACCCTTCATATCGCTTGCCGTCGTAACGACAAGACACCTGCTCGAATATTACAGGTACGGACCCATTGCCAAAAAAGATCTGGCCATGAATATGGCGGCTGAATTCACATCCATGACCGCCGGCGGATTCGTCGGCTCAAAAGCTCTCGGCCTTTCCATGATGATCCTTTTCGGTCCGGCAGGAGCCGTTGTCGGTGGAGCAGCCGGGGCCATCGCCGGATCTGTTTTGGGGAGAAAGGTCGTTTTTCAGGAATACCGAGACAGGTGCGATGCACAGAAAGAACGAAGACGACTGGAAACCCGCCTGGAAGATCTTGCGAGTTCCGCCGTGAAAAAAAGCAGGACCATTCTAACCGTTCAGGATTCAAAACTGGAGCGTCTGCGAAAAGCACAAAAGAACGAATCTTCTATGGTCAGCGGTGTCCGGGAATACGTTACCTGGAGGCTGGAACAAGAACGGTCGTACAAAGGGAAAATGCGTGAAGAACTCAAAGCCGGGAAGTGGCAAGCGAACAGTTTTTCCAGCCGAAAGACCGTTCTGGAATCCGCTTCGGGACTCATGGAGATGATAGGCGCGGTAGGGCTTCATTACCATTCGCTCGGTGAAGAGTGGCGCAAGACGACAAAAGCGCTCCAGGATTACGTGGGGAAACTGCAAAGAAAAGGTCGTACAAAAGAAACGAAAACCCCGGGCAGGAATTGAAACTTCAGATCGGCCTTACCAAAAAGGGCTTCTGGAATCGGTTGGTGCAGGGGATGATACACACAGTGCTTTTATAATATCCCGATGAAGTCAGGGAGTGCAACTATGCGTGCACGCATGAAGAAAGCGGGAATCCTTTTTCTTGGAGCGAGCATTCTTGCGGTTCTTTTTATGGTAAGGGGCTTGTTTGCAAATCCTTCTGTCACGCTTTACGGTGGCGCAGAAAGCGTATCGGGCTCTCTCGCTTTTGT
>JBNGDE010000117.1:0-2744 GCA_049974925.1 Thermovirgaceae bacterium
AAAAGGGGATGCCTTTCATGGAACATCTGTTCGCACCCTGGCGCATGGCCTATATCTGCAGCGCCGACAAGCAAGAGGGCTGTATCTTTTGTGAATTCCCCGCCGAAAACAACGACGAGAAACGCCTGATTTTGGCGCGGGGGGGAAAGGGTTTCGTCATGTTCAATGCCTTTCCCTACAACCCGGGGCATCTCATGGTCGCCCCCTACCGCCACGTAGGCGACTACGACGAACTTGACGATCCGGAGCTTCTAGAAATGCACACCATGGCCCGGCGGTGCATCCGCCTGTTGAAGGGCCTTATGAAACCCCAGGGGTTCAACCTCGGCGTCAACATGGGCAAGACAGCCGGAGCAGGGTTTGCCGGTCATGTGCACCTGCACATCGTCCCACGTTTCGAGGGGGACACCAACTTCATGCCCGTCACGGCGGATGTCAGGGTCTTGCCCGAATCCCTGGAAGACACGTACAGGAGGTTCCGGGAAGCCTGGGATCAATATGAGTGACGAAGATCTCATCATCGAGCCGGCAGGCAATGTCAGGGCCGAGCTGAAGGAGCGCCGTTCCCGATTTATCGCCTCACTGGCCGTCGCCCGGAGCGAGGAGGCGGCAAAGGATTTCATCCGCTCCGTGGGTCAGGAGCACTCCCAGGCCAACCACAACTGCTGGGCCTATCGTGTCGGCTCGCAGAAACCCACGGAATACTTCTCCGATGCCGGAGAACCCGCCGGGACGGCTGGCAAGCCCATCCTCGGTGCCATCCAGCGAGTGGGGCTCTCCAACACGGTCATCGTGGTCACGCGGTATTTCGGGGGCATCAAGCTCGGCGTACGGGGCCTCATAGAAGCCTACGGAAAAAGCGCGTCCCTCGCCGTCCAAAAGGCCGGCACCACGAAAAAGCGCCTTGCCAGGATGGCCCGTCTTGTAACGTTCTATGAACACCAGAACACGGTATTGGCAATGCTGAGGGAGATCGGAGTTGACGGGAACACTGTCGAGGCCGAGTACGGCGCCGATGTCATCCTTGCCGTACCGGTGCCCCTGTCCTTCATCCCCCAGGCCGAGGAGCTCTTTACGGGTTTCCTGGGCCGGGAGCTCGTCGCCTCCTGGACATGGACCGGAGAATAGGCGAAGGTCTGCCGCCGCGGGTTATCCACAACTGGAAGTGGAAAACATGAAGCCTCACGCGGAACAACAGGGGAATCAGTCACAAGGCACGGTGCCACGACCTGAAAAAGCGAAAAAGTGCGGCATCGAATACATACAGGCGGGCGGGAGATTTAAATAATCCCGCCCGTTTTTTGATGTTGTCCGAAAAAGGAAAACATGTATAATAGGGTCACTGACGTCAACTGTAATAAAAAATGGTTGACAAGGGAGGTTGCAAGATGAAAATACCCGTCACGACCATGACCGTTGCCGCGCTTTTCGCCGTGTTGACCGCCGTAGGTGCCTACATTCGCATACCTTTCCCACTGGTTCCCATGACGCTGCAAACTCTTTTCGTCTTCCTGTCGGGGGCATTGCTCGGATCCCGGACAGGCGCCCTTTCCCAAATACTCTATGTGGGGATGGGCCTTGTGGGCCTGCCCGTTTTTACAGGTGGAGGAGGGCCGCAGTACCTCTTGCATCCGACGGCGGGGTTCCTTCTGGGTTTTATCGCCGGCGCCTTCGTCATCGGACGCATCATTGAGGCCCTCCCGCGGATAACCTTCCTTTCGTGCCTTTTCGCCTGTCTTTTGGGCATTACCGCTATTTATGCCCTGGGAGCGGTGGGCTTGTACTTCAACCTGAACATCGTGGCCGGTAAGGCCACGTCCTTTGGGACGGTCCTTGAAATCGGTGTCATCCCCTTCGTTGCAGCCGACGGAATAAAAGCCGTTGCCGTTGCGGCCGTGGCGGCCAGGGTTGCACCGAGACTGAAACGCCTGAAAAGGGAAAACTGAGCCAGCCAAGTGCCCAAAAAGTGTAAGGAGAAGTTGACCTATATTGATCTATACATCCTCCGGCAGCCTCGGCGGCTTTTTGGCGTACAATAAAGGGCGATATTGTTTTGGAACAGGAGGATCGCCGGTGGACTGGAAATCGCCCGCACAAAGGTCTGAAAACCCCGAAAAGGCCGCTTTGGCGGCTCTTTTCATCCTCTACGCCGTCTGGGGCTCCGTTTTTCTCGCCAACCGATTTTCCCTCGAAAGCTTTCCGCCCTTTCTGCTGAATGCCTTCCGGTTTCTCGGAGGCGGAGGGATACTCTACGTGATCTTGAGGTGGAAGGGTGTGGAAAACGCATCTTTTAAAGTCTGGGCCGGGTCGTCCCTTGTCGGGGGACTCCTGTTTGTGGGTGGTGCCGGCTCTCTTACCGTGGGTCAGCAGTGGGTCGCATCAGGCCTTGCCGCCACGCTCATCGCCACGGTTCCCCTGTGGACGGTGCTTTTCGCGGGAATCTGGGAACGGTTTCCCAACCGGCTCGAATGGGCGGGACTGGTCATCGGCATTTTCGGCATCGCCCTTATGAACCTCGAAAAGGGGATAAGCGGGAATCCCCTGGGGGCGTTGTGGATTCTGGGAGCCGCAGCGAGCTGGGGGCTCGGGTCGGCCTTGAGCCGGAGGATGATCTGGCTGGACGGCCCCATGGCGACGGCAGCACAGATGATAGCAGGCGGTGGCCTCCTGCTTCTGATCTCCCTTTTGACTGGGGAACGGATGGGGCCGTTGACGGGAAAGGCCGTTTCCGGCATGGTTCACCT
>JBNGDE010000118.1:0-2657 GCA_049974925.1 Thermovirgaceae bacterium
CTTCTTTTTGCGGGGTGTTACAGATGTTTTTTTACTGGAAAACAGGACCTGAAGGAGAGTTATGGATTTCCCGCGCCGCCCTGAAAGATGGCCTCAGGAATGTCCTTCCGGGGGAATTCGAATGTGCCGATGTTTCCTTTTCGGGCTCCGATTCCGAGGTGACGCTGGCCATCGTTGCCCGAAATCCCGAGGATGATGGCGAACGGGAATCCCTGGTGGAGGATCTTCGCGGGTTCTTCCGGCCCCTCGGAATTGACAGGGTCCGCGTAAACTGGGCCAGGCAGGCTCCGTTGTCGGAACATCCGGCGATGAGGACGGTCCTCGAATCCTGGGTTTCAAGTCCCCTGACCTGGGGGCTTTTCGTCGGCGGATTGGCGGTTGTCTTCCAGCTAGGCGCCAGAGGGACCCTTGTAGCCTTGTTATGGGGACTTTTTGGGTTTTTTGCTTCGTCCCTTTTTTTGCTGGAACGGGGCAGGAAAATTCTTCGGTCCGTGACGAAGCTGTTTCGGAAAAAGGGCTAGAATCGGGGTGTGTCTTCCTTGAAAAGGGGCTTGCTGCCGCAGAAGCGGCGACGTTCCCGCGAAATAGCCCTGCAGGTGTTGTATTCACTGGATCTTCGGGAAGATACGACCGTCGAGGAGGCCATATCCCTCTTCCCCTTTCCTGACGAGGATCCTGAAGTTGTCGGGTACGCCCAGGCTTTGATCCGTGGCGTCGTCGAGAGAAACGTCGACATCGATCGGCTGCTGCGGGCGCACATCACCGGGTGGCGTCCCGAGCGGATGGTCGTCGTCGACCGTGTGGCCATACGGCTTGCCCTTTACGAAGGCGTCATTCTGGGGCGGATTCCCGTTGCCGTTGCCATATCCGAGGCGGTTGAGCTCGCAAAGCGGTTCGGGACGGAGGAGTCGGGCCGTTTTGTCAACGGTGTCCTGGGAAGAATCGTACGGGGGCTTGAAGAAGATGATACCAACCCTTGACGTAGACGAAGTCACACGCCGGATCACATCCCTCTTTGAATCGGAGGGATTTCTGCAGTCCGTGAGAATCCAGGGAGAGATCCTTGATTTCAAAAGACATACGTCTGGCCATGTCTATTTCAGCCTCACCGGCAGGGAAAGCCGCATTTCCTGCGTGCTTTTCAGGTCCGATGCGGCGAGAATCCCCGAATGGCCCCAAAAAGGCGACGAGGTCTACGCGGAGGGCCGCGTTTCGGTCTACGCGGCGAGGGGAGTCTACCAGCTTTATGCCAGAAAACTTCTGCCCATAGGACAGGGGGCGAAGGCGCGTGCCAGGGAGGAGCTTCGCGCACGCCTCGAGACGGAGGGGCTCTTTGACCCGAGGCTCAAGCGCCCTCTGCCGGAGTGCCCCCTCCGGGCCGCGGTGGTGACGTCGCCCACGGGAGCGGCCGTCAGGGATATCGTCAAGGTTTCGTCGGCCCGTTTCCCGCAATGCGAACTCATCATCGTCCCGACGCAGGTCCAGGGGGCAGAGGCGCCGGGACTCATCGCCCGGGCCCTGAGAAGGGTCCGGTACCTCGAGGGGGTCGAGGTGGTCCTCCTGGCAAGGGGTGGAGGAAGTCGCGACGACCTCAATCCCTTCGACGAAGAGGATGTTGTCAGGGCTGTCCGGCTCTGTCCCGTTCCGGTGGTGACCGGTCTCGGGCACGAAATCGACAGGACCCTCGCCGATCTCGCGGCCGATGCGACGGCGGCAACGCCTTCGGCGGCCGCCGAACGGGCCTTCCCGGACAGAAAAACGCTGAAAGAACGAGTCGACACATTGAGAACAAGGGCGTCAAATTCGATTCAAAAGAGGCTTGAACGCCTGAAGGCGGAGGTTTTGCGGAACCGGGCGGCTCTCGTTTCTCTGACCGTGAAGAGCCATTGCCGCAAGGCCTCTTCGGAGGTCGCTTCTTTCGGGAAAGACCTGCAACGTGCCCTTCGCCACTTTCATTCTCTCTGGACATCCAGGCTCGAACAACACAGCCACGCTCTCGACGTTCTCTCGCCCCTGAAAGTTCTGGCCAGGGGATACGCCTCATGCGTCACCAGGGAAGGGGACCTTCTGGTGAGCGTCGGGCAGATCGGGCGGGGCGAACCTTTCAAGGTCCAGCTAAAGGATGGCGACCTCGATGCCCTGGTGACGGGCGGAAAACCCGTGGATCGCCTGAAGACGGAGAAAGACAGCCATGGTTCCTGAAACGGTTTCGTGGAAAGGCGATCACCTGGCGATACTGGACCAGAGGAAACTCCCCAAAGAAGTGTCCTTCCTCCGGTGCTTTTGTCTGGAGGATGTGGCGCAGGCCATAGAGACTCTGGCCGTCAGGGGGGCTCCGGCAATCGGGATCGCCGCGGCCTACGGTGTGGTGCTGGCGGCCCCAAAGAACGAGCAGGAATTGCGGCCGGTCATCGAGCGTCTTGAAAGGACTCGTCCGACGGCGGTGAACCTCTTCTGGGCCCTCAAACGGATGCAAAAGTGCGCCTGGGAAAGGGGCTTTTCCAGTGGCGCCCTGCTTGAGGAAGCGCAGGCCCTTCACCGGGAGGACATCGAGACGAACCGGCGGATCGGTTTTTGGGGCCAGACGGTTCTCGCGCACGAGTCCGTCGTCATGACCCATTGCAATGCCGGGGCTCTGGCCACGGGAGGGTACGGAA
>JBNGDE010000119.1:0-2654 GCA_049974925.1 Thermovirgaceae bacterium
GCAACCCCAAGGGATCGTCCGAGCGCATTACAAAGGGATGCCGTCTTTCCGTCATCTTCGAATCTATGAAAAAATTCACAGCTGATTCGCAGGAAAGCATTGAATTTTTCCGCAGGCCAGTGCAATGCCGGCATTCCTACCAGACAGCGTGTCCCGAAACCGCATGAGAAACACGGATATATTCCCGATTTGAAAGAAACACTGCCGATGAAGTCAAAGCACCAGATTTTTTCAAGATAATCCTTGAGGTCTTGCAACGCCGGCGCAGGGTCTTCCCCACCAACGGCAGCTATGGCCACAGGTTTGCCCCTGAAAACCGGCTCGTGATGATAAAGAGGATACAATCGCTCCAGGAAAAGGTGCCCTGTGGCATTCAGACGGTCATTGTAATTTACACCACCAATGACAAACCCTTCAGCCTTTTCGAGCCTGTCGTAAAGTTTCGACATATCATCTTCATGAATGCAGCGCCTGGTCTTTACACACTCGAGGCATCCCTTGCAGGGTTTCATGTTCATGTCCGCAAGGCGCATCATTTCAAAAGGCTCTTCTGAAGCTTCGGAGATTCGGCACACCATTCTTTCCAGGTTCCCCTTTTGGACCGGGCTTGAATGCAACGCCAGGATCATTTCGACTCCTCCATTCTCTTCCCCCACTCCAAGACGGGTTGACAAGCGGTTTCTCCATAGAGAAAAAGAAGGCCCTGTGGGCCTTCTTTTTCATTTTACCGTTTGTTGATCTCAATAGGTCCTTTGTTTGTCCCTGCGGTTTTTCACGGACCGCCGTTGTTCTCTTTTGCCTTGGCCGGGAAATGCTCTCCGAGCCGGGTGACCCGAAACGCCTTCTTTGACAAAGCCCCATTTTTTCAGTGAACCGGAGTCGGCATTGTACTTTTCGAGCGCCGCCGACATGAGTTCCACCTTCGCGGAGCCCCCCTGGATGTCGATTTTCGCCACATCCTTGTTGCTCACGTCAAGGGCATTGCAGATACCACTCAAAACCCTTCCGACATTCCAGTCCTTCGATGGAAGAAGACCCAATTTGACGGTCGTACAGGAAGCGCTCGCCGCCCTTTTCGTCCCTTTTTGCGAGAAGGTTCCCATGTCTTTTTTCCGAGTGTTTTTCCTCGCAAGGTCTTTCTCAAGCTCCTCTTTGAGCTCGTAACCTCCCCGCCTGGATCTGTCGATTTCCTCGAGAAGCCTCGAAACGAGAACTTCCGGCGACTCCTCCTCGAGAAGTGTCCGGGCCCAGTCAAGGATATCCTCCGGCGGTTCCTTGAGGGCTTCATTCAGAAAATCCTTCTGCCTCTCGACGCGATGCTTCCGCTTTATTTCGTCTTTATCTGGCACCTTGAGCCACTCGGCCTCTACTGATGTCCGCCGTAGCATCCCCCTGAATTTCGACGCATCCTTTGGGCAGAGAACGACGACGTTTTCGCCTTCTTCACCGGCCCTGCCGGTTCTGCCGCTCCTGTGGGTGAAGGTTTCCATGTCATCGGGCAAGCCGAACTGGAAGACCTTCTCGATCTCGGGAACGTCAAGCCCCCTGGCGGCCACATTGGTCGCCACGAGCAAGGCGATCTGGCCGTTTCGAAAGGCGGCCAGGGTTGTGTTCCGTTCGCGTTGCGTCATATCCCCGTGAAGGCAACGGGCGGCAAACCCTTCTTCGGCAAGGCGCCGGGAAATATCGGCCGTTTCTGCCTTCGTGTGGCAGAAAACCAGTCCCTTTTCCGCATTTTCCCAAAGCAGGACGTTGATCAGGCCTTCAATCTTCTTCGCCTGGGGAACCTGATACACCTTGTGCCTGATCTCGGAATGTTGCTGCCCTTCTTCCACGAGGGAAAGGAACCGTGGGTCTACAAGGTATTTCTTGAGGAGCCTCCGCATCTCCCGCGGCATCGTCGCGGAAAAGAGCCATGTCCGCTCCCGTGATTTCGCCGAGTCGAGTATGGACTCGAGTTCTTCCCTGAATCCCATGTCAAGCATCTGGTCTCCTTCGTCAAGGACAACGGTATGGGCGGCGGAAAGATCGAGGGTTCCCCTTTTGAGGTGATCCAGCGTCCGGCCGGGCGTTCCCACGATCACCGAGGCCCCTTTCCTGAGATCCCTGATCTGGCTCGACATGTCCATCCCACCAACCAGGGTGGCTGTTTCAATGTCCTGGCCACGGGCAAGCCAGCTCGCTTCCCTTGCCGTCTGCTGGGCAAGTTCCCGTGTCGGGGAAAGGATGACCACGCGGGGGGAACCTTTTTCCAGCCTTCCTTCATCATATAAGGGGAGCAAAAAGGCCAGGGTCTTTCCTGAGCCGGTCTTTGCCCGGACGATCATGTCTTTTTTGTGATCTTCCAGTTTGAGTACTTCTTCCTGAACCGGCGTAAAACCGGTGAATCCCCTTTTTTCGAGTCTTTGCGCGAGTTCCCTTCCAATGCCTTCAAAAACGACGGTACCTGTTTCATTCATCAAGCTGTTTTTCCTCCTGTATTATGGACGGACACCAAAAAGGGCGCCCACACCTGGGGCGCCCTTTTTTCAGTGCATGCCCTTCATGGCAACCGGTCAATTATCCCCTACAGGCCGGGTTTGTCAAGTTTCAGCGGTTCGGCTTGTGGCCGGACAGCGATAATGTCACCCTTTAAGGGGACAGGGAAAATGTCA
>JBNGDE010000120.1:0-2533 GCA_049974925.1 Thermovirgaceae bacterium
TATCGTCGACAATCTGGAAGGCAACCCCGAGATGGGCCCCGTAGGATGAAAGACATTTCAACTCCTTGTCCGAGGCGCCTCCGAGGCATGCCGGCGCCATAACACAGGCACGAAGCAAGACTGCCGTTTTCCAGTAGGCGATCCGCCATGGGAATGCTCCGGAACGTTCCGACTCTTCCGTGTCAAGGGTCTGGCCGCCGCATATTCCCGCAGGTCCTGCGGCATCGAGAATCAGTTGCAGCGCCGCCAGTATCCGCCCGGCCGGAACAAGCCCGTTCGCCTTGAGCTTTCTTGCCGCCTGGCCGGGTCCCGACACAAGGAGGGCATCTCCCGCCAAAAGAGCCATCCCCTCGCCGAAAACCATATGATTCGTCGGCTTTCCTCTCCTTAAGACGTCATCGTCCATGCAGGGCAAATCGTCATGAATCAGCGAAGCCGTATGGATCATTTCCAGTGCCACAGCAAGAGCCATGCCGTCCTCTTCGTGAACACCGAAAATGCGGCCAGTTTCGAGCACCAAAAAGGGCCTGACCCGTTTGCCCCCCGCAAGAAGTGAATACGTCATGGCATCCCAGAGAAGCGACGGAACAGCCGGAGGTTTTTCCAAAGTAAAGCGTTGCAGCGCTTGTTCGACCTTTTCGGCCATCGCCCGGAGATGGTTTTCGAAACCCTGTAACTCATCCTTCATCAGCCGACCCGCCTTGTTCACGTGGATCCCACGGGCTTCCGACAACATCGTCGGCATCCTCTGAAAGCAACTGGATTTTCTGTTCGGCCTCGTTCAGAAACAGCCGACATCTTTTGACGAGACTGATTCCCTCCTCAAAGAGCGAAAGCGATTCCTCGAGGGGCATCGCTTCTGAATCAAGGGTTTCGACAATTTCCTGAAGCCGTTTCATGTCTTCCGTAAAAGTCACGCTGGATTCCCCCGATCTTAAGGTCCTGAAAACACCCTTTGAAGGACCTTCTTGCAGTTTTCGTGAAGGCCATGATACAATTCACTCCGTTTTGAAGCGCAAGGAACGCAACGAGGAGGAATGCACCATGTCCAAAATTTGTGAATGCTGCGGTCGCGGTCCGGCGACGGGCAATACCGTCAGCCACTCGAACAGGCACTCCAAAAGACGCTGGTTGATCAATCTCCAGACAGTGAAAGTGGACCTTGGCGGCGGTCACACCCGGAGGTTGAAGATCTGCACCCGCTGCCTCCGTTCGGGCAAAGTCAAGAGGGCTGTCTAGGGACAGTCCTCTTTCCCCTTTTCCGACCAGAAGTCAAGATACAGGCCCAGCAGTCCCTTATCAAGGGAAACCTCCACCCCGCCGATACTTTCGTCTTCGGGAAGGACCTCATTGCTCACGGCATAAGGCTCATCAAGCCGTAGTTCCGTGCTGTCGAGCTCCCAACGAACACCGCTGATGGATACGCCGAGGCATCTCGGTGACAGCGCCAGGAGCGAAAGATTGAAGGGGGCTTCAAGAAATTCCAGGGAAACCCTCTCTCCACCCTGGAGTAAAAGCAGCACTTCCTTTTCATCTGCCATTCCCCAGGGCGAAAGGCCCCGCCTGCATGATGAGACCAACGAATAAACGGCACTCATCAGGTGGTCAAAACGTCCTCCCCAGCTTCCCGTCACGAGGACGCTCACATCCTTGAAACGCCTCCCGGCTTCCCGAAGTGCCAGCTGCAGGTCGGTACGGTCTTTTCCCGCAGGGAATTCCAGCCTTTTTACATCCATCTCAACAAGCCACTGCAACACTTTCCCGTCGGCGCTGTCCTTGTCACCGACGTAAAGGTCGGGAATCAGGCCGGCCTCTCTGCAGTACGCAGCGCCCTTGTCGACCGCCCAGACCGCACCGCACGCAGCAGAAGTCCCGCGAAGCCAATTCCCGCTTACCTGTCTGCCACCTGCAACCAGGAGCAGGGGTTTCGGCTCGATTTCGCCCTCCTTGCACAATTTCACCTGGGGCAAACGCAGCTTTGCCGACATCATATTCCGCCCCGCAAATGATTTTCAAGTATCTGCTGAGCCTCGTCCTCATCCACGAGGATCTCTCTCGGACGAGCGCCGTCCTGGGCTCCTACAATGCCCATTTGCTCTATGGTATCCACCAGCCGGGCCGCCCTGGTGAAGCCTATCCTGAGCTGCCTTTGGAGCCTGCTTGCCGAAGCGATGCCCGACTGCAGGATAATATTCACAGCCTCTTCGACGAGAGGATCATCCAAAAAGGGCGTATCCTGTCCACCTTTTGACTCCAGTTCTTCATCCAGGTCGATGTGCTCCGGCTCCCCGAAAAGGGAAACCAGGTACTCCAGAAACCGGTTTGTTGCCCTTTCTTCCAGCATCGGTCCCTGCAGTCGCATGGGCTTGGAAAGCCGCGGCGTCGAAAAGAGCATGTCCCCGCTTCCCAACAGTTTTTCAGCCCCCGCAATGTCCAGCACCGTCCTTGAATCCGTCTGCGAGGGAAGCGTAAAGGCCACCCTGGCAGGAACATTCGCCTTGATGAGTCCCGTAACGACATTGACGGAAGGTCT
>JBNGDE010000121.1:0-10036 GCA_049974925.1 Thermovirgaceae bacterium
TTCTGGGAACGGTCGACCTGGAGGACATCATTCTCGCCCAGCCGGAGACGCCCATTTCGGCCCTTATGAACGAAGACCCCATTTCGGTCGGGACCGGAACGGACCAGGAGGAATGTGCCCAGATCATGTCCCGATACGACTTGCACGCCCTCCCGGTGGTCGATAGCGAGGGCCGGCTCGTGGGAATCGTAACCTTCGACGACGTGCTGGACATCGTCGAAGAGGAGGCCACGGAGGACTTCGAACGAATGGCAGGTATCCAGCCTGTCGAGGAAGGCTATCTTGAAACGGGAATTTTCATCCTCGCGCGAAAGCGCCTGCCCTGGCTGGTCATCTGCATTGCTGCCCAGGCCATCAGTTCCTCGGTTCTGAACTCATACTCTTTTTTAATCCAGAGCGTGGTTCCCTTGACCTTTTTCATACCCCTTCTCATAGGAACGGGAGGCAATGTGGGGAATCAGTCCTCCACGCTGGTTATTCGTGGCATGACTTTGGGCGACATAGAATGGAAAAACCTCGGGAAGGTCTTTTTCAGGGAGATATTGACAGCCCTTTTACTCGGACTCCCCCTCGGGGTGCTTGCCATTGGCAGAGCCTATATGCTGGATACAGGACCGGAGGTTGCGATGGTTGTAGCACTGGCTCTTGTCGCCGTGGTGATCGTTGGTAACATGGCCGGTGTCATCCTGCCTATCATAGCCAGGCTAGCCAGAATAGACCCTGCAGTTATCTCAGGGCCATTCATAACCACAACTGTAGACGTTGTCGGGCTTGTTATATACTTCGAAATTGCACAGAGGCTTTTGGGCTTTGACTGACAGGTCGACGGTTTTTCAACTCCCTCTGTATCAAGATATCGTTTGATGAGTCGGGCCACCGGTTGGTGGGAGAGTACCCTGTCGTCAGCCTGAGGTGTTTCAGCACGAGCTCTGCCAGCCTTGCCCGGAGCGCGATAGTGGAGGCGGCAGAGGACATTCGTAGTGTGCTGATACCGGGTATTGGGGTCCGGCTGGTGAGAAAACTTCACACCCTCCGTGCCGGCCATGAACTCCTTGACCTGCTCCAGAGTCTTCCATGATCGACCAAAATCACCTGTTCAGACTCATTCCCTGTTGGAAAAGCGCTATTGACAGACCAACTGGTCGGTGCTAATCTTAGCCGGACAAACTGACTGGTCAGGAGGTGTGGAATGACGGATATATGCGAGACGAGATCACGAATACTGGCCGAGGCCAGAAGGAGATTCGCCCGGTCAGGCTTTAATGGAACCAGCATGGATTCCATAGCGAAAAAGACGGGCCTGAGCAAGGGCGCTCTCTATTGGCATTTCGAGAATAAAGCGGCTCTATTTAAAGCCGTTCTGGAAAAAGAAATGGAGGAAATACTCAAGCGTTTCATCCCGGGCCCCGAAGCCACAATAGAGGATCCTCTTGATTTTTTCCGAAGCAAAGGCGAAGAGTATCTGGATATTCTATGGGAAGACGAGGAATTGCACCTCATATGGGTTCATCTTTTTCTCGAAGCCCATCGCGGAGAAGACGAAGGGCTGCAGCTCTCCCGTCTCGTCAGACAGAACCTTGTCGCCACATATCGCGAACTGTTGCCGATCGTTTCGAAATCTTTCCCGGGATTTTCGCAAAAGGAAACGGGAATCCGCCTGGAAGAAATGATCCAGATCGTTGATTTCTTTTTTGAGGGCTTGCTTTTTAATCTAGGTCCAATCATCGATCTCGACCAGTCAAAAAAATATTGGCGATTTTTCATAAGCCGTTTCATTGGTGGAGGCGATAGGTATGCCTGACAGGCGTGGACGATTCTTGTTTTTACTCTTTTTGTTAACTCTTTCCCTTTGCGTGTTGGGCCTGGGGAGAAGAATCTGGGCCGAAACCGGGACCGTTTACGATCTCAATGCCTTGATAAAGCTGGCCGAGGCCAACAACCCATCCCTTTCTGCCGCGCAGGAACGGGTGAACCAGGCACGGGCGGCGGAGTTGCAGAGTGCGTCGAAAATGGCACCGAGGATCGGTTCTGACGTGACCTACAACCATTACGGTGCCAATAATCCCATGATGTCAACGCCATACCGCGACACCTACAAGGCGGCGATAACGTTGAGTCAGGTCCTGCACAGTGGGGGAAGCCTGGAATCATCGCTGCGGGCCTCTACGTTGCAACGCCGGGCTGCTGAAGCCGATGCACTCAGAACAAGGCAGACCGTCAGAAACGATGTGAGGAAGGCATACTACGATCTACAGAGGGCAAGAGCAAGACTTGGTGTCGCGGAGGCCACGCTTGAGCTGGCCAGAGAACATCTAAAGCAGGTGAATTCGCTTTACACCCACGGGGTTGTCGCGAAGAACGAAGTTCTGAGAACCCAGGTAGACGTTTCCTCGGCTGAACTGGAGCTGATCCAGGCGCAAAACGGGACAAGGGTTGCCATGAGTGCCTTGGAGAAGGCGGTCGGGATTGTCCTTTCCCCGGAACAGGTCCCGGAGGTCACGCCGGAAGAGGAGCAGGATCTTCCCGAACAGGAGGAAGGTATGGAAGACCTGTATGAAGTCGCTCTCCAAAAGAGGCCCGAGCTGGTATCCCTTGATGACTCACGCAAAGCGGCCATGGAAATGGCAAAAGCCGCCGCAGGCGAAGCCAGACCCAACATATCATTACGAGGAGAAGCCTCTTATTACGAAGATGAGTTCTTTCCCAACGAAGACGACTGGTCGGTATCTATAGTCGCGACATGGACGCTTTATGATCGCGGAGAGATAGAAAACAAGGTAGAGGAAGCCAGGGCGCTGAGCCGGGAACTGTTGGCGCGCATAGATGACTTGAGAAACCAGATTCGCCTCGAGGTAAGTACGGCATGGCAGAATGTGGAATCCGCCCTACAGCGGGTAAGGGTTGCAGAAGACCAGGTGCAGATGGCCGAAGAAGATTATCGCATGGCATTGAGGCGCTATTCGGCCCAGGTGGGTACGAATATAGATGTCCTGGATGCCCGAACGGCGCTGACAGAGGCGAGGACCGGGTACGTCAATGCCGTTTACGACTCGTACTCCGCGTACAGTGACCTCATTTATGCTACAGGGATGATGGAAGAAGGTTTCCAGGAGACCCGATAAGGATGGGAGCAGATTCAATGAAAATAAAAAGAAAACAAATCATTTATGGATTGGTTCTTGTCGTCCTTGTCGGAGGGTACATGTGGTATTCGGGGCGTCCTGAAGGGAATGACGGTCAAAAGGCGCCGACTGGCGAGACCGAAGCGGCAATCAAGGTTTCCGCAGGAAAGCCGGTACCAATGACGTTTGAGGACGTGGAGAGCTTTGTTGGTACAGTCGAACCGGAGGAAGAAGCGAAGGTAATATCGAAGGTCGGTTCGAGTGTCACGGCGCTTGAAGTTTACGTCGATGTGGGTGATCAGGTCAAAAAGGGACAATTGCTGGCGAAGCTTGATCCCAGCCTGAACCAGAGGCAGATTGAGGAGACCCGTGCAACAGTGGCACAGGCAAGAGCCGCTGTCGCCCAGGCAAAAAGCAGACTGCAGATGGCCGAAAGAGACTACGCTCGTTACAAGGGGCTTTTTGAGGAAGAAGTTATCAGCCGCCAGGAGATGGACCAGATCGAAAACCGGTACGAAGTTGAAAAAGCCGGACTGGACCTGGCAAAAGAACAGCTTCGGCAGGCTGAAGCAAAGCTGAGACAGCTCGAGATCATGCGGGAATATCATAACGTTGTTTCGCCCGTCGAAGGTGTTGTAGCGGAGCGGTTTTTTGACCCTGGCGATACCATTGCTGCCGCCGGTGGTGAACTGTTCTCCATTTCGAAACAGGAAGGGGTAAAGATAAAAGGCACGGTGACGGAAAGCGTATACTCAAACATTCGTCTTGGGCAGAATGCAAAAGTAAGAGTGGACGCTTTGGACGATTACCGCATGGAGGCCTCGGTAAGCAGAATAAGCCCGGTTCTTGACGAAAAGACGAGAACAGCTCTTGTGGAAGTTTTCCTGGAATCGGAAGGAAAGCTCAAACCAGGCATGTTCGCCCGCGTGGACCTTGCTCTTGGAGAATACGAGGGACTGGGAATTGAAAGGGAAGCAATTAAACAATTGCCAGGCACAGGCGAATGGTATTGCTTCGTCGTTACCGACGGCAGGGCAAAGCAACAATTCGTAAAGATCGGCGCCAGCTCCGGCAACATGGTAGAAATCAGAGAAGGCCTTAATGAGGGGGATCTGGTAATAAGCCCCGTGGTCAGGGCTATCCGTGACGGCGTTTCTGTGGAGGTGGTCCGCTAGTGGTCCTGCCGGAATTTTCCGTAAAAAAACCTATAACCACGCTCATGGTGTTTGTGGCCGTTTTGCTTTTGGGGACCGTCACCTTTTTCGGCACCAAGGTTGACTTGTTGCCTGAATTCGAAGCGCCCGTAATCCTGGTGCTTACCACCTGGCCCGGTGCGACGGCGAGCGACGTCGAGCAGGAAGTCACCGAAGAGGTGGAAGACCGGATGGCTACCATTCAGGGTATCGATGAAATGACTTCTACCTCTTCCGATGGGGCGTCGACGGTCGTCCTTCGCTTTGATTGGGGGGAAAACCTCGATGACAGGATGGGCGACGCCAGGGACCAGATCAACCTCGTACGCAGAAACCTTCCCGAAGATGCCGACGACCCGATACTTTTCAGGATCACTTCAAGCATGATGCCGGTGATGCTTGCGGTTTTCACCGCAGGACCGACATATCAGGGCTTGTATCATTTTGTCGACAACGATATACGTTACCAGATCCAGCAGGTACCAGGTGTCGGGGATGTGAACGTTTTCGGAGGAGATCAGCGTGAAATAAAGGTCCTCGTCGATCTTGACAAACTCAAAGCTTACGACCTTTCTGCAGCCCACATAGCCAACGCCATGCAGAGGGAACATTTCAACCTGCCTGCCGGAAGCTTCAAGGAGGGCACGATAGAGTACCAGCTTCGGATTCCGGCGCGTTTCGAAAGTCCCGAAGAGATGGGGACGGTCATCGTAGGGACTCACGAGGGAAGGCCCGTATATCTGAGGGATGTTGCAAGAGTTGAGGACGGTTACAAGGACGAGGCGACCTTCGGATATACAAACGGCCAAAAGTCTGTTGTCATGACGATCTCGAAGAACGTGGATGCCAACACGGTACAGGTGTGTAGCGGGGCAAAGGAAAAGCTGGAGGAACTCAGAGGGACGATTTTCCCCAGCGATGTTGATTTTCTCATTGGTTACGACCAATCGGAATTTATCCTCCGCTCTATAATGCGGCTTGCACAGACTCTTCTTGTCGGTGTCGTGTTGGTGTTTTTGGTGACCTATGCTTTCCTCCGAAGGATGCCTGCTACGTTGGCAATTTGTGGTGCAATACCCTTTTCGTTGGTGGTAACCTTTATTGCCATGAGGTTTTTGGATTACTCCATCAACCTGATGACACTGTCGGCCCTTACCGTCGCCGCAGGGATGGTGGTCGACAATGCCATAGTCACCGCCGACCAGGTGATTTCCCACGTCGAAGCAGGAGAAAAACGCGAGATAGCTTCGGTACTGGGTGCCAGTGAGATAGGCGGGGCCCTGATGGCCTCGACGCTGACCACCTTGTCGGTCCTTTTGCCCCTTGCCTTTATCACAGGTATGCTGGGTATCCTGTTCTCCTCGCTCTCGGTGGTCATGTCGCTTGCGGTGGCGGCATCACTTTTCGTTTCGTTGACCTTTATCCCGATGGTCGGCAGTAGATTCTTCCACCGGGAAGAGTCGCATCTGGCCTTGCATAAATACACGAAACGCTTTTTAACATGGCTCGAGCACAAATACGGCATAGCCATAGGTTGGGCTCTGAACAACAGGAAGAAAATCGTGGCGCTTGCGCTGCTTTTGTCCGTCTTCACAATTTGGGGGTTCACGAGAATAGGGACGGAGTTGATCCCCAGGTCGGATTCCGGAAACGTGACGGTCAATTTCAGATTGCCCGAAGGCGTCAGGGTCGAAGAGACGGAGAAGACTGCGCTGGAAATAATGAATTATGTCATGAAAAATGTTGAGGATCTGGAAACGGTCTTCACTTATGGAGGAAGCAGCGGAACAGGGATAAGCGCCATAAGGGGGCAAGCCTCTAATACGGGAACTTTGGGAATCGAACTTCGACCCAAGAACGAACGTAGCGTGTCGGGGTTCGAAGTTGCGGCCCAGATGAGGCAGTACCTGAGTGAAAAACCAAATTTCGAAGCGGCTGGAGCGGCCGTGAGCAGCCCTATTAGCATGGGTGGAAGCAGCAAACCAATCGTCATTGAGATCTATGGGAGCAGCGTCATAGAATTGCTGGAGTACGGCGACAGAATAAAGGAAAAAGTTCAGACGATTCCGGGAGCTGTGGATGTCGAAGTCACCCAAAAGGCGCCGAGGCCGGAAGTCTGGGTGGACGTTGACCGGGAAAAAGCGGCGTTGATGGGAGTTTCGGCTTCGATGGTAGCGGAGACATTGAGGTCATATTATTACGGTGTAGAGTTAGACGAGGATTACTGGGAAGGTGAAGATAATTACGGCATCTGGGTCAGGATGGAACCCCAACAGCGCCATTCCTGGGACACGCTGGACAAGCTGCTTGTGCCTTCGTCTACTGGAGAGATGATAAAACTGACGAGCCTTGCCACCCTGAATGAAGAGTTAGGGCCACCACAGATCGATCGCAAAAACAGGCAGAGATACATCACCGTAGAACTTGACACGGAGGGGAGATCACTGGGAGAAGTGGCCGCGGACGTGGAAAAAGCGCTTGAGGAAATCCAACTGGAGGCAGGGATGAGAACCGACGTTACAGGCGATGTTGAGGACATGGCCGATACGTTCCTGCAAATGGGCCTTTTGATACTCCTGGGTATCACCCTGGTCTACATGGTTATGGCAGGGCAGTTCGAGGCATTGCTTGACCCCTTCGTAATCATGTTCAGCATCCCCTTCGCCCTGACTGGCGTGGTGATATTGTTTCTTCTGACCGGGGTTTACCTTTCCCTGCAGGGACTTTTGGGGATGGTCATGCTTGTTGGAATCGTCGTGAACAACGCCATTGTTTTAGTCAGCTACGTGAATCTTCTTCGCGCGAGAGGGCTTACGATGCGGGATGCCCTTATGGAGGGCGGAGAACGGCGTTTGCGTCCCATTCTCATGACGACTTTGACGACCGTACTCGGGATGCTGCCCATGGCGTTGAGCCGGGGCGAGGGCGCGGAAATATGGCGTCCCCTTGCCATTTCAGTTATCGGAGGTCTTTCCTTTGCCACGCTGGTAACATTGATCCTGATTCCGGTCGTGTATAGCCTGGTGGAGGAGAGAATCCGCCGCCACCCGCGGTTCGAAGAGGCGAAGGAGGCAAGCTCATGAAATTCATCTGGATATTTTGCAACGAAAGCATATCGCCGGAAGTGATGGAGCTTCTGGAAAAACTCGACGTAGAGGGATACACTGTCTGGAAGCATGTTTTTGGCAGTCATCGTGGTTGTCGAACTCACTGGGGGGATGGGGTCTGGCCGGGCACTAACTGGGCTATTCTGGTAGTGGAAGAAGTGGAAGGAAGGGCATGGCATCTCCTGGAAGAAATCAGGAAGATGAAACAGCGTCCAGAAATAAAGCACGCGGGAGTGCGTGCATTCGTTCAAGATGCGGAAGAACGAATTTAAAAATACGATGCCATCTCATTGCTTGCAGGGCTTTAAAGCTATTTGTTGGAAACGACTAAATAGATAAAACGATGTATACATAAATAACCTCCTCTGATGTTGCAGCTTGCAGGATCACTCGATTCCGGTCATGCAAGTTGCATTCGAAAAGGAAGGGAACTCCATATGAAGAAATGGATCGTAATTGCCGCCATGTTTGCTCTTTTCGGAGGTTTTGCCGGATACAGGGCCTACCAGCAACACCTTGTTCGGACCATGGAGCCGGAAGAGGATCTTCCCGTAGTGACACTCCTTCAGCTGCAGGATGTAGTCTTCAGGGAGAACGTAAGGTTTACCGCCGATATCGAGCCTCAATCCAAGGCCGCAGTGGTAATTCGTGTGGACGGAAGAACCGTTCTACGGGTCTTTGTGGATGAGGGAGACCTCGTTGAAGAGGGAGACCTTTTGGCCGTTGTGGATGAAAAACTTGTCAACCAGCAATTGGCCGAGGCGATAAGCACTTACGAGACGGCAAAAGCCGATTACGAAAGATACAGTGCCCTCTACGATGAGGAAGTCATCAGCAGGCAGCAGCTTGAATATACTGAAAGAGCCTATGTCAGTGCAAAAACGGCCCTGGAGCAGGTACGTATTTTCAAGGGGTACCATCGGGTAGAAGCGCCGGTGGCGGGAGTGGTGGCAAGGCGCAACATCGACCCGGGCGACGTGAGCAACAGCTCCATGGTTGCCTTCGTTATCTTTCTCCAGGACCATGTAAAGGTCTCCGGAGGCCTGCCTGAGCGTGCCTTTGTTTCCGTGCGAAAGGGCCAAAAAGCCGTCGTCACCGTTGATGCCCTTCCAGGAAAACGTTTCGAAGCAGAAGTCACTAACGTCTCGCCGACGGTGGATCCTGCTACGCGCAGGGGAACCATCGAAGTCATGCTCCCTTCCGAAGGAATATTAAAACCGGGAATGTTTGCCCGCGTGGAAATCCTGCTGGGGGAAAGAACCGCTCCGGCATTGCCCAGGGATGCCATAGTACGGATTCCCGGTACGGGAAATTACGTTTGTTACGTTCTGGATGGGGACCACGCGAGTCTCAGAAATATCAAAACAGGCCTGGAACAGGGAAAGTGGGTCGAGATAACTTCCGGCCTCGCCAGAGGCGATAACGTCATTGCCACTCTTTCGCGAGGCATCGGCGACGGTGTGAAAGTCCGGGTGAACGAGAGGTGAAACTTCCGGAAATATCCGTCAGGCGGCCGGTAGCGACGCTTATGCTCTTCATCGGCGTCATTATCATCGGAAGCATAGTACTCGTAACGCTCAATATCGATTTACTCCCCGAGATTGAACCCCCTGTCATAACGGTCCTCACCGGATGGCCCGGCGCCTCTGCCACCGACGTGGAGCAGCGGGTTACCAAGATCATCGAAGATGATCTTGCCATGATAGAAGGCGTGGAAGACATTATTTCCAAATCGCTGGACGGCATTTCTGCGGTATCGGTCCGTTTCGAATGGGGGACGGACCTGGATGTGCGAACCGGCGACGTGCGTGACGCCGTTTCCATGGCCAAATACGACTTCCCCGATGACGCAGAGGAACCGATAATTCTCAGGATAACTTCAGGCACGGTTCCCGTAATCGAAATGTCCATGACAGCGGAAAAAACCTTCGATGGCCTCTATCATTTTGCCGATAACGTAGTCGCACAGGGGCTTTCCCAGGTTCCCGGGGTCGGGCAGGTCCTGATTTTCGGAGGCAAATCCCGCGAGATAAGAATCAGCCTGGACGCGGACCTTCTGGAAGCATACCGGCTTTCCACGGAGACCATAGCCAGGGTGCTCGAAAGCGAGAATATAGACATACCCTCAGGGTCGCTCGACCGGGGAGAAACGGAGTACTTCGTCCGTGTCCCAGGGCGTTTTTCATCGGTGGAAGAGATAAGGAACATCGTCGTGGGGAGTCACGAAGGCAGGCCCATAACGATGGATGAAGTAGCAGATGTGTCGGATACCTTCAGAGATCCCATAATGCACGCCTGGCAAGGAAACCGCGAGGCCCTGGTGCTCATAGTAATGAAAAACACCGATGCCAACAGCGTCAACGTAGCCAATGGCATAATCGAGCGGATGAAAAAATTGAAAGAAGAAAGGTTTCCCGAAGACGTTACCTACGACATCGTAATGAACACCGCGGACTTCATAACCAGCGCCATTAAAAACCTGGCGCTGTCCCTTGGTGTAGGTATCGTGCTCGTTTTTCTCGTCACCTGGACTTTTCTGAGACGCCTCCCGGCGTCTTTGGTAGTTTGCGGGGCCATTCCCTTTTCGCTGATACTGACTTTCATCGCCATGGGG
>JBNGDE010000122.1:0-7563 GCA_049974925.1 Thermovirgaceae bacterium
CGGAACTCAGGGAGAACCCGGCGGTCAAGGAGGCCTATCTCGGGGGGTGATGACGGGCAGCCCGGGTTTTTCTCGCCTGTGTTGAGAGGTGTGGCAGAGAATTTTAACAGAACTGAGGAGGTGTCGGTTCATGAGACGCATTGCAATCCTGGTACTTGCGCTTTTCCTTCTGCCCCTGGCGGCCGGGCAGGTTATGGCCGCTGACACGATCAAGATCGGTCTTCTGGCGCCCTTGACGGGCTTTGCAGCCGCCGACGGGCTGAGCGTTTCGAACTCGGTGAAGCTCGCCGTGGATCAGGTAAACGAACGCGGAGGAATTTTGGGGAAACAGGTGGAGCTCATCATCGAGGACGACGCGGCCCAGGCCAAGGAAGCCGTGGCCCTGGCACGGAAGCTCGTCCAGAGAGACGGTGTCGTGGCCGTCGTGGGAGGATCTTACAGCATGCCCTCCCGGGCTGTGGCGCCGCTGTTCCAGCAGTTCAAGATTCCCTTCGTGGCCGGCTATGCAGTCCATCCCGATGTCACGACGGCCGGTGACTACTGCTTCAGGAACGGTTTCCTCGGGACCGTCGAGGGCCGCGGTGCCGGCGTGGTGGCCGTGGACATGCTCAAGGCAAAGACAGTGGGACTGCTTACCATGGACAACGACTTCGGCCGGACCCTCGCCGATGGCTTCAAGGACTATGTCACGAAACATGGAGTCAAGATTGTCTACGAGCAGATCTATCCCCTGAGCGAGAAGGATTACAGCTCCTATCTGACGTCCATAGCTAAAACCAACCCCGATGTGGTGCTCGCCAGCGGCTACTACGGCCAGGCGGCGGCCATCGTCAAGCAGGCCTATGAGATGGGCCTCAAGTCGCAGATCCTCGGCGAGGAAGGCTATGACTCGCCCAAGTTCATCGAGCTGGCCGGGGAAGAGGCCGCCGAGGGAACCATCATCGTCACCAACCTCGACCGCGACGATCCGCGTGACGTGGTGCAGGAGTTCATCAGCCAGTATCGGGAGCGCTACGACATGGAGCCCGACATGGTGGGCGCTTCCAACTATGACGCGTTCATGATCATCGCCAACGCCATCGAGAAGGCGGGAACGACCGATCCGGAAGCTGTCAGGGACGCCATCGCCGCCACGAAGTACTTCGACGGCGTGACGGGTATTATCACGGGCTTTACCGATATCGGCGAAGTCATCAAGCCCGTCCAGGTCCAGATCGTCAGGGACGGGGCTTTCCGTCACTTCGGCATCGTGGACGACCCGGCGATCATCAACCCGGAGAACGTCGACTAGCGGAAAACCTTACAGAGACCTGAAAGGAAAAGAACGGTTCATCGGCCGGGAGGATTTTCCTCCCGGCCTTTTTTATTCCGGCGCCCCGGCCTGCTGTTCTGAATTTCAAGAAAAGTTTATAAATACAGTCTCTAAACTGCAGTTTACATGGGGCCAATGTTATAAAACAGGTTTATAAAACCAGGAAATACGCAATCTTATATAAAAGACGTTGACAAATGGTTGGAATGTTTAATAAACTGTAAGTGTGATCAAGTTCACGAAATTCCCCGTTTTTACGGCATTTTCTTTCGGGAAACATGATTGATTGTTTCTCATAGGGTGTTTCAAGGGAAGTGTGGTACGTCGAAGGGGGGTGAAGCACGGACGGAAAGACTTGAGAATGTGAATTTTTGAACACGATATCCGGCAAGCCGGCTTGTTGGTCGGCATATCAATCTAAGGAGGCGGTATCATGAATTCGAATCCCTACATTCCAGCGGAAAAGTCGATGCCGGAATATACCGTCAAGGCGTTTATCATCGGTATCCTTCTGGCCATCGTCATGGGTGGGGCAAATGCGTATCTGGGAATGTATGCCGGCATGACCGTTTCGGCCAGTATCCCTGCTGCGGTCATTTCCATGGCTGTTTTGCTGGCTTTCAAGGACAAGAACATTCTGGAAAACAACATGGTCCAGACGGCTGCATCGGCGGGCGAATCCCTGGCGGCGGGGGTTATCTTTACCTTCCCGGCGCTGGTCGTTCTCGGGGAGTACACGGAGTTTCCCTACAGTGTCATAACCACCATTTCCATTCTGGGCGGCTCGCTGGGGGCCCTTTTCACCATCGCCCTCAGGAGGGCCTTCATCTCCGAGGAGAAACTCCCCTACCCCGAAGGGACGGCCTGTGCGGAAGTGCTCATCGCCGGGGACAAGGGAGGCAGCCAGGCGAAACCCATCTTTTACGGCGGCATTTTCGGCGGGATATTCAAGTTCCTGGGCAGTGCCGGACTGTGGTCCGGGACGGTGGAGGCGGCGAAGATGGCGGGGTCGAGGATCCTGTACTTCGGGAGCGACCTGTCCGTTGCCCTCATCAGCGTCGGGTATATCGTTGGTCTGAATATCGGGTTTATGATTTTCCTCGGGGGTGCCATCGCCTGGTTTGTGGCCATCCCCATCTACGTGGCGCAGACAGGAAATCCCGAAGGAATGGGTGCCCTGGATCTGGCCTGGACGATCTGGAGTTCGAAGATCCGCTACATGGGCGTCGGTGCCATGGTGGTCGGTGGTTTGTTCAGCCTTCTGAAATTGCGTGGTCCCATTACCAGCGGGATCAGTGCAGGTCTTGTCGCCGCCCGCCACAGGCAAAGCGGGAAGTCCCTTCCAAGAACAGAGGAGGACATGCCCATCAACGTGGTCCTCATCCTGATAGCGGCGTTCATCATCCCCCTGTTTTTCCTCTACGCCAATATCATCGGGTCCGTGGGGATCGCCGCGGTCCTGGCGGTGGTCATGCTCGTGGTCGGCTTTTTCGGAAGCGCCATCGCGGGATATCTGGCCGGTGTGGTGGGATCGTCGAACAACCCCGTTTCGGGAATCACCATCATGAGCCTCTTGTTCACGGCGTTTCTTTTGAAGGCGCTGGGGCTTGTCGGAACCGAGGGAATGGTGGCCACTATCCTCGTGGCAGCCGTTATCTGCACGGCAGCGGCCATTTCGGGCGACACCATGCAGGACCTGGCCACGGGCTACCTGGTGGGCGCCACGCCGAAGCGGCAGCAGGTCTTCGAGATCGTGGGTATCGTCTTTTCCGCCCTGGTGATGGTTCCGGTGCTCAACCTGCTGATCCAGGCCTACGGCATCGCCGGGACGGAAACGGCGAAAGAAGGGGCACTGGCGGCTCCACAGGCTTTTCTGATGGCCAAGGTTACCGAGGGTGTCTTTGAGGGGACCCTCGAGTGGGCGATGGTCTTCATCGGGGCCGGGATCGCCGTGGTGTTGATCGTCCTGGACGAGTTCCTGGCGGCAAAGAAGGCGAGTTTCAGGACGCCCGTCATGCCAGTGGCCGTCGGGATTTACCTGCCCCTGAGCCTGGGTGTCCCCATTTTCCTCGGCGGGCTCGTAAAATATTTGGTGAACAGGGCCAAAGGAAAGGGCTCTGAAGTTTCGCCCACGGATCCGGGGACTCTCGGTGCCGCCGGGCTCATCGCCGGCGAAGCCCTCATGGGGATCATCTTCGCCGCGCTGATCGTCATGGGCGCCGTGCCTTCGATAGGCTTCAGCAGCAACATCCTCGGGATCCTGCTCGTTGTGGTGGTCATGGCCTGGCTCTTCAGGACCGGAACGAAGAAGGCCTGATGTGTCTCGGGAGCGCTCCTTCGTGAATGTAAAAGAGAGCCTGGAAGCATGGCTTGACCTGGTGCCTGAACGGAATGAGGACGTAAAGACCTCTGAAGGTGAGGGGGGAGTGGTAGTGCTCATTCCCATGAACTCTCCCCTCGACTTCCTTGCGAAAAGGATTCACGGCGGATACCGGAAGCTGAAGCTTGACGGGCAAGGGGCTTTTGTGTGGAATCTCTGTGACGGAAAACGGAGCGTCAGGGAGATCGGAAACCGCCTTTGGGAACGGTTCGGCGAAGAGGCGGAACCCCTCTACGAACGGCTGGTGGTCTTTCTCATGGACCTGCACAGGAGGCATTTGATCGACCTCAAAAGCCCGGAAGAAAGAACGGTTACGGGGGTGTGACGAAAATGGCGGATCAGAAAAAACTGTGTGCCGAGGTTGAAAGACTGAGGGACGAGATGGTCACGACCTTGACGGAGCTGATCAGGATCCCGGCCATCAGTCCGGATTACGGATATGAAGGCGAATGGGACAAGGCGGCGGCGCTGAGGGAGATCCTCGAAGGCTGGTCTTTCGACAGGATCGAGCAGTATGATGCCCCCGACGAACGGGCGAAAAAGGGTGTGAGGCCGAATATCCTGGCTTTTTATGAAGGGGAGGACCCCGAAGCCCCGAGGCTCTGGATCTTGACCCACCTCGACGTGGTCCCGCCGGGGGATCCCGCAACATGGACGGTCACGGAACCGTTCAACCCCCTGGTCAAGGACGGGAAGGTCTATGGCCGCGGGAGCGAGGACAACGGCCAGAGCGTCGTCTCGTCACTCTATGCGGTGCGGGCCATGATGAACCTGGGGATCAGGCCGAAGGGGTCTGTCGCTTTAGCCTTTGTCAGTGACGAGGAAACGGGAAGCGCCCATGGGCTGCAGTGGCTCGTGGAGAGCCATCCGGAGCTGTTTGGCGAGGGTGATTTTGTCCTCGTCCCCGACGGTGGGAATGAGGAGGGGACCTTCATAGAGACGGCGGAAAAGAGCATTCTCTGGCTGAAGGTCAGGGTCGAGGGGCGCCAGGTGCATGCCAGCATGCCCCAAAAGGGGATGAATGCCCACAGGATCGCCCTGGAATACGCCCACCGGCTCGACAGGCTGCTTCATGAAAAGTACGCTGTTGCTGATAACCTTTTCGATCCCCCGGAGAGCACCTTTGAGCCTACCATGGTTTCCAACCCTGCCGGGTCGCCGAATATCGTCCCCGGCGAGCATGAACTGGTTTTCGACTGCAGGATCCTTCCCGGTTTCACGACGGAGGAAATCCTTGATGATGCGCAAGATCTCGCCGACCAGGTGCTTGAAGAGTTTGCGGAAGGAGATCTTCCCCGGTTCAGTTTCGAAACACCCCAGCGACTCGATGCGCCGGAACCGACGGACCCCGAATCGCCCATCGTGAAGGCCCTGAAACAGGCAATCTCGGACCTGCGAGGGAAGGGGGCCTCCGTCGGCGGTATCGGCGGGGGAACCTTCGCGGCCTTTTTCAGGAAACGTGGAATACCTGCCGTGGTGTGGGCGTCCCTCGACGAGATGGCTCACCAGGCCGACGAGTACGCCAGGATCGACAACCTCGTGGAGGATGCCAAGGTCATGGCGAGCCTGCCGTTGTTTTATCTGTAGTGTTCAGGTAAAGAGACCTTCGAAGGGTAATAAACTGGACCGGGCCTTGGCCTGGTCCAGTTTATTTTGGAACACACCGGTTTTGGAAAGGTTCAAAGTCCGAGGGCGCGGGGCAGGGCGACGGTGATCCAGGGGAAGGAGATAATGCACAGAAGCACCGCCAACGCCACCGCGATAAAGGGCCAGATGGCGCGGAAGAGCTTGCCGATGGGGACGTTTCCCACGGCGGCGACGATGTAGTTGCAGGCCCCCACAGGCGGGGTGATGAGGGCGATGGTGACGTTCAGGGTCATGACGATGCCGAAATGGAAGGGGTCGATGCCGGCCCTCACGGCCAGTGGGGCGAAGATGGGCGTCAGCAGCGTGAGCACCGCCACTTCCTCCATGAACATGCCGATCAGGAAGATGACGCCGCTCAGGACGATCATGAGCGTCCAGGGGTGCTCGATGAGGCCCGCCTGCTCGATGAGGACCGATAGATGCCAGGTGACCCGTTCCCACTTGAGATACCAGCCGACCACCGTGGCCGCTCCCATGATGAGGAAGATGGCGCTGGTCAGGCGGACCGTCTCGTACAGGCCGTCCCAGAGATCCCGAGCCGTCAGTTCCCTGGTCCAGAAAAATCCGGCGGCCACACAGTAGGCCACGGCCAGTGCGCCCGACTCGGTGGGGGTGACCACCCCCGTGATGATGCCCCCGATGATGATGAAGGGCGCGATAAGGGAGGGTATTGAAGAAAGCAGGATCGCCTTCGCCCGTGAACGGACGTCCCTGGCGTCGGCCCTGGGGACGTTGTGCCGGAGGGAGAACCAGGCGTTCATCGCCATGAAGGCGCCTCCCAGAACGATTCCCGGAAGGATCCCCGCGGCGAAGAGGCCGCCCACTGAGGTGTTGGTCATGGAGGCGTAGATGATCATGAAAATGCTGGGCGGGATGATGGGACCGATCAGGGAACTGCCTGCCGTGAGCCCCGCCGCGTAGGGCCGGGGAAAGCCCTCCTTGACCATGGCGGGGATCAAAATCGACGAAAGGGCCGAGGCGTCGGCAGCGGCCGACCCGTTGACGCCGGCCAGGATGATGCCGCTCACCACGTTGACGTATCCAAGGCCGCCCCGGACGGAGCCGACCAGAAGGCGGCTCAGCTCGATGAGCCTGTCGGTGAGGCCGCTTTTGTTCATCATGATGCCCGTCATGATGAAAAAGGGGATGGCCATGAGAGAAAAGACGTCCATGCCGCCGAAAAACTGTTGTGGCACTACTCGGAGGAGCTCGACGCCTCCCGTGGTGAAGATGCCGACAATGCCCGTAAAAAGAAGCGACACGTAAAGGGGCGAACCGATGAGCATGAGAGCGAAGAACAAAAAAAGCAGCAGCAGGGCGGCCACAGGTCATTCCTACCTTTCCCGGTAAAGGATCCACAGCAGGTGCTGCGCCAGGAGGAGCCCCATCCCGGCGGGCACGGCCATGAGGACGATTGCCTTGGGTATGCCCAGGGCCATGGTCCTCATCTCCCAGAGGCCGGAGACGTTTTGGGCGCCGTACCAGATGAGAAAGGACAGGACGAACAGGGCGACGCAAAGGCGAAGAAATCCGGCCAGACGCCTGAGGGGGGCGGGGAAACGAGGCACGAGAAAGTCGATGGCCATGTGGTCGCCGTGACGGAAGGCGCAGGAGGCCCCGATCATGACGAACCACACCAGAGTATAGCGCGCCACCTCCTCGGTCCAGGCAAGGGAGCTTTTGAGGAGGTAGCGCGCGAAGACGCCCAGGAGAATGTCGGCGATGTTGACGGCCAGAAGCGAACAGGCCGCCACGGCCGTTATGGTTTCGAGGCGTTCAGCCGCTTTGCGGGCGTCCATGGCATCACGTAAAGGCTACTCGGCCGCGGCCTTTTTGTTGGCGTTGGCAGCGCACTCCAAGGCCAGGTCGAGCCATTCGTCGCCGACCTTGCTCTTGACCCATTCAATGTAGGCCGACTGTCCCTGGTTGCGGAACTGGTTCATCTCTTCCTCGGTGGGAGCATAGACTTCCATGCCCTGTTCCTTGAGGAACTCGATCTGCTCGGCGTCGGCGGCCTCAACCTCGCGGCGGCTGATGATGTTGGCCCGCTTGGCCGCGTCGACAACGACCTTTTGCTGTTCGGCCGTGAGGGAGTCGAAGAGGTCGCCGTTTGCTACCAGGAACTGGTCGGAGTACTGGATGTTGGCCAGGGTCATGTAATCCTGGACTTCGTAGAGGCTCCCGATGATGATGTACATGGCGGGGTTCATCTGGCCGTCGACGA
>JBNGDE010000123.1:0-6909 GCA_049974925.1 Thermovirgaceae bacterium
AAGGATAAACACCGTCTTTTCCCGGAAAGTACCATACCATCAGCTTTTGTCAAATTTCACGGCATGAGTCAAGGCAAAATCGCCTCTTCTGTTTCTGCAGAGGTTGTTTTCCGAAATCTGTCTGCCAGAAGAAATGGCTTTTGTCATGACCTCGGGCGGGTCTGCCATGAGGGGTATCCGCGGACGCCGCAACGGGCCTTCCAATCCGAGAAATCCGTAAATCCGGGATCTGTCCCCAAAGTTTCGTGAGGAATTGAACTCACGTTACAATGAAGCAAACCACCAGGGTCGGATCCTGGATTTACGGATTTTCCCGATGTCCCCGCTAACAGCCTGCAATTCAAAGATCCCGAAATCAACGATCCGACCCCAGGGTTTCGCTTTTTTGACACATCTGCGAATCTTCTCCCCTTTTTGTTCCTTCTTTGATTCCTAAGGTGAAGAATCGAAGAAGAGCAGGTGAACCATCATTCGGGAGATACTGGAGACGATCATTTTCGATTCCGGGAAAAGGGCAAAGACCATTACACGGTGCTGCATAAGGGGTGGAAGGTGGGGCAGAACAGATCAATATGGAAAAGCCTGCACCTGCCACCGCTTTTTTACATCTATGGTCCGAACATGAAGAGTACCGCACAGCACGGCATAGTCTGGCCGGAAGCATTATCTGATGGCCCAGGTTTCTTGGGGTTGCGAAGGGGTGGCGGACTTGTTTGCCTTCGATACGGTTATTGAGCAATACGATCTCTGGCGACTGCGGAGGAAATTCTACCGATGCCATGGAACGCATTGCGACCTTGAGAGCCCGCGGTCATACAGTGAGAAAATCTTCTGGAGGAAGGTATTTGACCGCAACCCGCTTTTCCCGCTGCTTACGGACAAGTACGGATGCCGCGAATACGCCGAACGGAAATTGGGAAAGCAGAGAGCAGAAGAGATCCTTGTGCCTCTTCTGTTTGTGACTGAAAGTCCCGGGGAAATTCCTTTCGATACTTTGCCCGGTGAGTATATCGTAAAGCCCAACCACGGTTCCGGCTGGTCGATAAGAGTGGACAGCTCCCATCCGGCACAACCCGGCGAAATAATCTCAAAATGCCGCACATGGCTCAGAAGTACCTACGGGAAAAGCTGGATGGAGTGGGCCTACCAGGAAATACAACCAGTGATCCTGATAGAAAAGCTGTTGAAAGACCGTGAAGGGAGAATACCGACAGACTTCAAATTCATTGTTTTTGACGGGAAAGTCGAAGCTGTATACGTGTATTACGACCGCTTCGGCCAACCTACTGAAGCCTACTTTGACAGAGAATTCAAAAGACTGCCGGTGGGCAGCAGCTGCCGCAAGGCCGCCGAGATTACAGAAAAGCCGCAGAACTTCGAGGAAATGCTGGATATTGCCGAAGCCCTTGCGTCAGGCGTGGATTCCCTCAGGGTGGACCTCTATAACGTGGATGGCAGGGTCTTCTTCGGTGAGTTCACGCTTTATGATGGGTCTGGTCTTTACCGTTTCGAGCCGATAAGCTTCGATTTCGAGCTTGGCAGGAAATGGGTCCTCGACAAAAAACATGAGAGAAAATTTTCCCCCTGGTTGTCACGAATTTGACCCCTCATAAACTTTCGGTGTACTACCTCTTTCAGTTCGTCAACAATGAAAGACGAGAGCACGAGTTCGTGCTCCATGAAGATGCGTCCCATCATGATGTTCATTTTTTTACTTGGAAACAAAAGCACGTAGACAAGCACATTGGTGTCAGGCAGAACCCTCATGGTTTACTTTCCCGTTCTCTCACGACGTAATTCTTTCATCATGGAGACAACATTGCCCTCGTCTTTAAGCCCGGTGCGTGCAGCCCGGCAAATGAAGTCTGTGTCTCCCTGAGGGTCTCCATTGAAGAGTCAAGGACATAGTCTTCCCGCATTCTTCGACGAAAAATATTTTGTCACCTTTTTTGAGGCCCAGCTTTCGAAGGAAAACCTTACCTTAGAACGCTTCTGGTCACACTCATTTGCAGAGCTGTCGTGAAGTTGCCCAAGACTTCGGGGCTTTGGGGTTGTTTTCCGGAATCTGTCTGCCAGTGGGAATGGCTTTTGTCATGTCCTCGGGCGTGTCTGCCACTGGGGTATGCGCGGACTCCACAACGGGCCTTCCGGTTCGAAAATCCGTAAATCCAGGATCCGGCCCCAGGGGTTCAGGAAAGAAGCTGCGGCCGGAGGGGCCGCAGCCTGGAGGAATGTTTCGGGTTTCACTTTCCGGGAGCGTCCGTCGCATCCACGACGCCCTGCTATGCGTCGATATCCTTGAACCGCTTCGTCAGTTCCACGATCGCCCTTTCCGTGGGGATCCGCTCGCCGCTGGACCCGGCCACGTAGCCCACGGCGGCGGTCTTCCTGATGGAGCGTTCCGCCGATTCCAGGTCCTTGATGGGCCCGCCGTGGGTCACGACGAGGGCCTCGAGGTTTACGTCCCTGACGGCCCCGCAGATTTCACCGATCCGCTCGATGGCTTCCTCGAGGGAGGCCGTCTTGCCCGCCCCGGTCAAGCCGCCGGAGGTGACGCCGATCATGGCGCCGATCACGTCCGCACCGGCCTCGGCCATTTTCCGCCCTTCTTCCGCCGTAAAGGCCCAGGCCAGGGTGAACACGTCCCGCCTGCGGGCTGCCCGGATCAGTTCCACCTCCCGGGAGAACCCCATGCCGGCCCGCTCGAGTTCCTCGCCGAAAGCCTCGCCGTACATCCCGGCAAAGGGCTCGTTGGTGATTCCCGAAAACCCGTGGGCCAGGGCTTCCTCCACGAGCCCGTCGAGGTCCAGCGTCGGGTCGTGGGCTCCGAGCCCCGCGATGCAGGGCGCGTCCGTGACCACGGGCAGAATTTCGGCGGCCATCTCGAAGGTTGACTGGTTGCAGTCGCCGTAGGGGAGCCAGGCCAGAAGCGACGGGCGGCCGCTCATGCGGCAGCGGGCCGTGGAGTACAGGCAGATCAGGTCGGCGCCGCCTTTTTCGGCGCATTTGGCCGTCAGTCCCGTGCCGGCCCCGAACAAAAGGAGGGCCTTCCCCTTTTCCATCTGACCCTTCAGCCGCGCCAGGACCTCCGAACGGGGATACTGTCTCGCCATGTCAGCTCCCCCCGCTACGCCTGATCCAGCGGGAGCACGTAGGGCAGGTCCGCGTGGCCGCCTTTTTCCCACGTGCCCTGGAGCATCTCTTCGAGAGTCTCCGACATGAGGTCGGCGACCTCGGGCTCGTTCAGGTGCTTGTCCACCACCACGACCTCCAGGTTCGGCTTGTCCAGGTCGAGGTGCTCCTTCAGGGCGTCCAGGAACTTCCGGCTCCTGAGGGACCATTCGGGCTTGTCGGGGTCGGCCACCCACACCGGGCCCGGGTCGGGACCGGCCCATCCCAGGTTCTTGTCCGGCTTGCCAAGGTCGCAGGCCCCCCATCCCCTCCTGGGGACGAAGACCGCCACGGGCGCCGTGGCCCTGTTGATCTTTTCCGCCATGTGCGCGGCGATCATGGCCGCCTCGTCGGGCGACACGCCCACGCAGGTCACCGTCGGGTTGTGGACGTAGAGCCCCTTCCCGGGCTGGTCCGTCTTGTCCATGTGTTCCTTGGGCACCGTGTCCTTGGGCCCGAAGTTGATCAAATCCAGCCCGCCCGGGGCGATGACCTGGGGGATGCCCTTTTCCGCGGCGGCCGTCAGCCTGTCCGGCCCCGCGCTCAGGACGCCGCCCAGGAGGAAGTCGCCGATCTCGTGGGTCGTTATGTCCATCAGCCCCGAGACGAGGCCGTCCCGGACGAGTTCTTCCATGGACCGGCCGCCGCTGCCGACGGCGTGGTTGACGATCACGTCGTAGCCCTTGTCCTCGAAGAACTTCGAGCTCCGCAGGACGCAGGGCGTGGTGACGCCGAACATCATGCAGCCGATCAGGGGCCTCTCCTCGATGTGTTCCATCGACGGGGCCTGGGCCATCCCGACGATGGACGACGCCGCGTTGTTCAGGACCATGCGGGTCACCTTGTTCAGCCCGGCCTCGGCGATGGGGTACATCATGCAGATGTCCTTGGTCCCCACGTAGGGGCTCGTGTCCCCGCAGGCCATGGTGGTGAGCATCAGTTTCGGGAACCCGATGGGAAGCGCCCGCATCAGCGACGTGGCGATGCTGGTCCCCATGGACCCGCCGTAGGCGATGATCCCGTCAAAGGCCTTTTCTTCGTGCATTTCCAGGATCAGCTTCGTCGCCGCTTCGATGATGATGTCCGCGGCCTTCCCGCGGTCCAGGGAAAACACCTCGTCGGGCCTTTTTCCCGTTTTTTTCAGGACTTCGTCGATCCCGACATCGGCCCAGCCGACCTGGTTCCCGACGCTGATTTCCAGGATCGTCGGCTCCCCGCCGGCCGCCTTCACGCGCTCTGCGAGGAACTTGATCTCGTCCCCCTTGGTGTCAAGGATCCCGGCAACGATGATTCGAGGTTTGTTCGCCATCATTGATCTCCCCCCGTCTTTTGACTCCGGTTTTTCCGATGTTCCCGCCCGATAAAAAGGGCGGCGCCCGCACAGGGGGCGCCGCCTTCCGTCACACTACTTCCCCAGGGGGATGTTCTTGAACTTCTGCGTCGCTTCCTGGATGGGGTTTTCCACGGGGATGCGCTCGATGCTGGAGGCTCCCAAAAACCCGACGGATTCGGTGTTCTTGTAGATGTACTCCGTGTCCTCGGGATAGGCGATGGGGCCGCCGTGGGAGAAGATGGTGATGTCGGGGTGGCCTTCCCGCGCCTTGGCCGTCATCTTTTTGATCAGTTCGGCGCATTTTTCCAGGCCCACGCCCTCGGCCTCCTTGGACCCGATGGCGCCCCCCTTGGTCAGGCCCATGTGGCAGATCAGCACGTCGAGCTTCGCCTGGCCCACCAGGGCGGCTTCCTCCACGGTGAAGGCGTATCCCAGGGTGAAAAAGCCGATCTCGGCGGCGAGCTTCAGCGTCTCGATCTCTTTCGCGTAGCCCATGCCGGTGCTTTCCAGCTCCTTGCGGAATTTCCCGTCGATGAGCCCCACCGTGGGGAAGTTCATGACCGCCGAAAAGCCCAGATCGTGGAGGTGCTTGAGGTAGGGCCGCATCTCCCTGGTGGGGTCGGTCCCGCAGATCCCCGCGATCATCGGCGCTTCCTTGATCTGGGGGAAGACCCGGTGGGCCAGGTCGATGACGATCTGGTTGGCGTCGCCGTAGGGCATGAGCCCCGCGAGGGACCCGTTGCCGTCCATGCGGTACAGCCCGGAATTGTACACCCCCACCAGGTCCGCCCCGCCCTTTTCGGCGAACTTCCCGGAGATTCCCGTGCCTGCTCCTGCGATGACCACGGGCCTGCCGCTGTCGATGGTCTTTTTCAGCCTCGCGGCAACCTCGTCCCGCGTATACTGTTTCGCCATGTTTGAAAACCTCCCTTTCCGATGCCGTATTTTCTCCAGAACCTCCTGATGTCGCGCGAGCCCGGCCGCTGAAGGCCCCGGCTCGCTCAGCTTTTGAGGTCGTAAATGTCCTTCTGGGCCCCGGCCACGCCCCATTTCTCGAGGGCCGCGTCCAGTTCCGGGTAGGTTCCGGCGGCCTCGGCCAGGTGCCCTCCCTGCATGACCACTTCCACGGACTGCCTGAAGGCCTTCGCGCCGGCCGTCGCCCCCATGGGGTGGCCGTGCATGGCCCCGCCCGCGGCGATGATGATGTCTTTGCCCAGGTCCTCCACGAGCTTTTCCGTGTGCCCCGGGTGGGTCCCGCCGCCCGGCATGGGCCAGGCCGGCCTGATGTGCTTCAGGGGGCTCAAGAAGGCCTGGCAGCACTGCTTGAACTTGTCCGGCGTCAGGGGGAACTTGCCGTAGGGGCTCAGCACGATGCCCATGTCGAGCCCCGCCAGTCGCGGCAGCTTCGCCTTGATCAGCTCGGCGCTCATCCCCGTGTCCGGCGAGGCGTAGACGGCTCCGGTGAAGTCCGGGTGGCTCAGGATGGGCACATTGATGTCGGGGTCCTCGGCGATCATCCTGACTCCGTCGAGGCCGACGGTCAGAAAGTTCAGCATGAGGCAGTTCGCCCCGGCGTCCAGGCAGCGCAGGGCGTTTTCCTTGAGCTTGTCCACCCTGTCGGTGATGTTGACGGCGTAGAGGGTCTTCTCGCCCTTTTCGTCGTTGGCCCGCTTCAGGGCCTCCATGACCCTGGCGACCCGCTTTTCGAGGGGCGAGTAGCCGGCGTCGGCGATCAGCTCGTCGTCCTTGACGATGTCCGTGCCCCCCACGGCCACCTCGTAGGCGAGCTCCGCCGTGACCTCGGGGGTCAGGCCCGCGCAGGGCTTGATCATGTTGTTCACCAGCGGCCGCTCGGGGACGCCCAGAAGCTCCCTGATGCCGGGGACGCCGAACTTGGGCCCCTTGAGCTCATCGAGCCAGCACTTCGGGAATTCCAAATCCAGCAGCTTCACCTTGCCGCCGCTGGCGATGTTGCCCAGGACGGTGGTAAACAGCATGGCGAACTGGACGGTGAAATTCACCACCGGGAAGGCGATCCTGGCGACGAACTGCCTTTCCGAGACCTCCTCGGGGATCTCCCAGGAGTAGTTGGGGACCTCGTAGACGCCCACCACCCGGGCGATGTGCTTCTCCCGCAGTTCCGGCGTCTCCGCCGGGACGGCGAGCCACGTGCCCGTGCTCTGTTCCACGGCAAGGGCCGCCGCGTATTTCAGTGATTCCACGGTCCTTTTTCCGGCAACGTAATAGGTGCCGATGAGGTATTTGTCCCTGTCGATGTTGTCGGGCAGATCAAAGAGAACGGGATCCATGAACAGTCACCTTCCATGCATTCAAATTTGTTCCCGGGTCCTGACTTTCTTCCTACAATTGTCCATTCTATTGCCTTGCAGGTTTTCCTTCAACAC
>JBNGDE010000124.1:0-4477 GCA_049974925.1 Thermovirgaceae bacterium
TTCATGATGGATCAATACGATTTTCCCGTGGGATATCCCGATTTCAATGTCCCGGGAGCCCCGAGGGACTTTACCCAGATGGTGACAAGCATGGTCGAGCTTCAGGCTAGCGACCTGCATCTGAAGGCAGGCTTTCCGGCCTTCGTCCGCCTTCTGGATACCCACCTCTATCCTTTTACCCACATGGACCCCCTTGAAGCCGAGGAGATCTTCAGCTACGTCGAGCAGATCCTGAGCCCCGAAAGTTATAGCGAGTACAGGAAAAAAGGTGACGCCGACTTCGTCTTTTCCATTCTCGGAGGGGAGCGGTTCCGGATCAATTCCTACATGGCCATGGGCATGCCTTCAATGGCTGTCAGGCACGTCAAATCGAAGATCCCGTCGATGCAGGACCTGGGCCTTCCGTGGATCATTTCACGCTTCGCGAAGAAACGCCGGGGCCTCATCCTGATTACGGGGCCCACGGGACACGGAAAATCCACGACCCTTGCCTCCATCGTCGAGGACATCAACAGCCGAAGCAAGGTCCACATCGTTACCCTTGAGGATCCCATCGAATACGTCTTCGAACCGAAAGAAGCTCTCATCGACCAGCGCGAGGTGGGCCGCGACTCCGTTGATTTTCACGAGGGGCTAAGGCGGGTCTTCCGTCAGGACCCGGATGTCATCATGATCGGTGAAATGCGCGACCTGGAGACCATTTCGTCGGCCATCACCGCCGCCGAGACGGGGCACCTGGTGCTGGCCACGCTGCACACCCAGGACGCGCCGGGAACCATCGACCGGATCATCGACATCTTTCCGCCCCACCAGCAGAACCAGATCCGCAACCAGCTGGCGAACATCCTGATCGGAGTCTGCAGTCAGCAGCTCATCAACACCGTGGACGGCAAGCGGGTGCTCGCCGCTGAGGTTCTCGTGGCCAACTACGCAGTGCGCAACCTCATCAAGGAGGGCCGCCCGGAGCAGGTCAGGAATGTGATGGCCACCAACACCTGTGAGGGCATGCAGCTCATGGAGCACGCTCTTGCGGCCTTGTTCAAGAAGGGGCGTATCACCAGGGAGACGGCTTTTTCTCATGCCTTTGACGTAAAGGACCTGGAACGTTTTCTGGAAGAGTAATGGGACAGGTGACAAGAGTTCCCACCGGGTGATTATTCCGGGGGAATGTCCTTTGTCTTGGTCCGGGTGGGATCGCGCCGTTGCTTCAGGACCTTTTTGTCGAAATAGCGGAGGCCGCGGTTGATGACCCACACGACGGCGACGCAGCCGAAGGCGAGGAGGTACTGGTCGAGGGCGGTCGCGATGCCGATGGCCGCAGTGAAAAGGATGGACGCCGCAGAGGTGAGGTAGATGACCTTGCGGCGTTCCTGGTATTGGAGGATCGTCCCGGCGCCGATGAAACTGATCCCCAGAACGATCGCCTGGATGACCCTCACGGGGTCCGCCTGGACGAGCCCCACGCATGTGACCGTCCCGTAATAATTTACGATGACCGTTCCCAGCGACGTAAAGAGCGCCGAGGCCCCGCCGATAAGCATGTGAGTCCGCATTCCCGTGGGTTTTCCGATCATTTCCCTTTCGAGGCCGATGATGCCCCCGAGGACGACGGCCAGTGACACTTTGAGAAGAATCACAAATTGCTCTTCAAGGCCGGTCATAAGGCCTGCCTCCCTTTCGGGCTGTCCGGTCTTCCTGCCGGACTGGTTTCCTTAGGCAAAACGCACTGGTATTATCCCACCGAAACATGCCTTGTTACAAGGAAAGCCGAGTTTGATGCCGGGAGTGTGAAATCTCGCCATGAACAGGATCATGACCGCTGCAATGCTCTGCGCCATCCTTTTTTTGTCTGCTGGAGCCGCCTTTGCCCAACCCGATACCGTCATCAGCGACATCAAAAGATTTCCCCAGAATCCTTTCCATTATCTGCCAGCGCGTCCCGATGATCCCCTGATTGATTCGGCAACGGCGGCCGCCGAAGCCCGTGCGTTTCGGGAACGGTTTTTCGCCCCCTGGTCGAGATCACGACCCGTCCATGACAAAGAAGCCGTCATGTGGGCCTGGAAATCCTTTACGCCGGAGGATCCTTACCTCGTCGGGGGGAACCTGCGGCCGCCCGGGGAGGCCTGGTTTGCCGCCATGCGGGAGCAGGCAAGGATGGATGCCTACGGGAGCCTGAACGAACGGGCCATTACCGTGAGAAAGACGGACCTGAGGAATTTCCCCACTGACGAACCACTGTTCCGGGACCCCTCTTTGCCCGGGGAGGGGTTTCCCTTCGATTACCTTCAGCAGACGACTCTCAAGCCGGGTGAGCCGCTTTTCGTGAGCCATCTTTCAAAAGACGGGGACTGGGCCTTCGTGGAATCCCCCCAGGCGGCAGGGTGGATCGACGTAAGAAACATGGCCTTCGCCGACGCTGATTTCATCGCGAAATGGATGTCCCGTCCTCTGGCTGTTGCCGTACGCGAAAAAATTACCCTGACTCGTTCTTCAGGG
This sequence comes from Thermovirgaceae bacterium, assembly GCA_049974925.1. Taxonomy (GTDB): domain Bacteria; phylum Synergistota; class Synergistia; order Synergistales; family Thermovirgaceae; genus UBA1876. Next base: position 2,500 of record JBNGDE010000124.1, read on the forward strand.
ACTTTTCTCTTCCGGACAGGTATCGGCGGCATACTGCCCATGGAGGAGACTTCGGATTCCCTCTGGTTTTTGAGCGTGCTCGCCCCCTTTCGTGCACCCGATGGCAGGGCGGAATTTGTGGCCGTCGACGTCTCCCATGAAAAATTTGTCCCCTTTCCCCTGGAATGCACCCCCTGGAACATGGCAAGTCTCATGTCACAAATGGAAGGCGAACCCTACGGATGGGGCGGGCTTTTTGGGTACAGGGACTGTTCCGGAACGATCCGCGACCTTTTCGTTCCCTTTGGAATATGGCTTCCCAGACACTCCTTGAACCAGGCGAAGCGTGGTGAACGGATAGGCCTCACCGGCCTCACAGGGGAAGAGAAAAGAAAGCGGATTCTTGAGGAGGGGGTTCCCTTCAGGACACTCCTTTGGATGCCCGGCCATGTGATGCTCTACCTGGGGACCTTCCGGGGCGAGGTCGTGGTTTTTCATACCTTCTGGGGGATTCAAACGACCGAAGGCGGAAAAGAAGGCAGATGGGTGGTCGGCCGGACGGCCTTCACCTCCCTGGAGCCCGGGAGGGAACTCCCCGGGGCGGATCCGGCGGGAGCCATACTGAACCGGCTCGAAAGCATGACGCTTTTGTTCGAAAAGCAGGCCATCGGCGGGTAGCTCAAAAACAAGAGGGGAGGCGGCATTGCCGCCTCCCCTCTCGGTAACGGGTAAAGCTTTCTTCTCTTCTTACGGGGTTTCCGCAGGCTTTCCGCCCGTGACGGTCACGAGCTGCCGGATGATCTCTTCCAGCTGTCGGATTTCCTCGCCGTAACGCGCCCAGTCGCCGCGCCGCGCGGCATCCTGGGCCGCTTCGAAGTGCTGCTCGGCCCGGTGCGCCAGTTCCGCCGGCGTCCCCTCGGGGAGTTCAAGAGGTTCTTGTCGCTGCAAAGCTTCCTCCCGGAGCTCGATTTCCCCTTCTTCCGTCGCCGGCTCGGGGGTTGCGATAGGCCGGGTCCCCAGCAGGTTGTTCAGGGCTTCGTCGAGCCGCTCGGCCCAGGCAACGCGCCCGCCGGAGGAGACGATGACCCGTTTCAGTTCCGGCAGGTCGCTGTTGGTCGCCTGCAGGTACAAAGGCTGTACGTAAAGCAGCGATTCGCCCATGGGAATGACAAGCAAATTTCCCCTGATCACGTCAGATCCGCGCTGGCTCCACAGGGAGATTTGGGCGGAGATCTCCGGCGTCTGGTCGATGAGAGCCTCCACCTGGCGCGGACCGTAGATGAGCTGCTGTTTCGGGAAAGCGTACACGACGAGCTCACCGTAGTTCGGATCGTCGGAACGTCCGGCGATCCAGGCGATCATGTTGTCGCGGCCGCTGGGGGTGAAGGGCGAAATCAGCATGAATTCGGCCTTGTCCGCTCCAGCCAGACGCATCACGAGATAGTAGGCGTCCAGGGCTCCCGAGACGCCGGCCTTGGGAAATTCCCAGACGTCTTCCTTGTTGTAGAAGGTGTTGGCGTCCTCCATATGATAGGTCCTGAAGATCTCGCTCTGGATGGTGAAAAGCCCCTTCGGGTAGCGACGGTGCGCGCAGAAGGAATCGGGTGCCTCCTCCATGGGGGTGAACAGGTCCGGGAAGATCTTTGCCCAGGTCTGGATCAGCGGGTCTTCAGAGTCGGCCACGTAGAAGGTCATCTTGCCGTTATAGGCGTTGATGGCGATCTTGACGCTGTTTCTGATGTAGTTAATTCGCCCGCCGGAGATATTGATCGGCTCCGAATAGGGGTAGCGGTCGGTGATGGTATAGGCGTCCTGGATCCAGATGAGGTTCCCGTCCTGGACCGTTAAATAGGGGTCGCTGTCGAAGACCAGAAAGGGTGCCATCTTCCGGACCCGTTCGCCGATGCTCCGGTAGAACATGATCCGGCTTTCGGGGAGGACGGAGTTGGTGAAGAGGATCTGGGAATCGGCAAAACGCACGGCAAAGGCCAGGCGGCGC
>JBNGDE010000125.1:0-3942 GCA_049974925.1 Thermovirgaceae bacterium
ATCGGCATTCTGGCGGGGTCCATGCTCCTGGTCTTCGGGAGTACGACAGACAAGGCCAAGGCGACGAAAGTGGTCAGTAACTTGAGATCTTTGAAAGCGGCTGCGCTTATGTACTATGCCGACGAAGGCGAATTTCCAGCATCAGGTGATATTTTAGCATTGGAAAATTACCTGGATAGACCAATAGCAAGTGACGATGTAGTTGAAGAATACGGTATAGGCACATGCTCAGGCGACACGAGTATTTATGCTGAAGTAAAGTCTGTAGGTGATGTACAAAAATACCTTCAGGATATGGCAACAGAAAGTGGACTGTATAATGGCGACGGTACAGAGTTTACTGCAGGCACCGGTAACACAGCAAAAGAAGTGCATGTGAGACTGGGAAATTAGTTTGTTTCTCTCAATAAGGAAGTCGTGTTTCACGCGACTTCCTTATTGAGATTCGATTCCAGTTATTTTCGAATTGATATTGTTAGTTTTCTATTTGCCAAATAAGGAGTATTACTGATGACGGCTTTTTGGGGAAAGGGCATCAAAATGGCCGGTTTATCTCTGAGTTCCGACGCTCTCCGGTATATCGAGCTCGAAGGCCGCGTGGGCGATCTCTCGGTCGCCCGAAGCGGCGAGGTGCCCATCGAGGGAGGCGCCATCGACCAGGAGATGATCTCCGACACCAGGAGCCTTGAAGACCACCTGATGACCCTCAAGAGCTTCATCGGGGGAAACTGGGCTCCCGGCGTCGTGCTCGGCATGCCTTCCCGGGAGGTGCTCATGCGTATCGTGGAGATGCCCGCCATGGAGAAGGAGGACGCCCGGGAGGCCCTCAAGTGGGACTTCGAGAAATATTTCCCCTTCCCCTACGGTGAGGCCGTCTTCGACCTCTCCGTGGTGGATACGCCCGGTGAACCCGACGTCACCACGTCCCGCTTTCTCGTGGCTGCGGCCAGGCTCCGGGTGGTGGAAAGCATCCTCGAGATGGCCAAGCGTGTCGGCCTCATGATCGACGCCATCGAGCCCCTCAACGTCCCCCTCTACCGCTGCGTCAAGGGGCCCGGCGAAAGCGGCCCCCTCACGGGGACCATGGTGGTCTACATCGGAGACACAAGCTCCCAGATCATCGTGGGCTTCGGCGACAACGGGATCCTCTACAGGACGCTTTTGGTGGGAGGTCGGGGAAAGCAGGGGGCCGACGAGCCCTACGCCGCCATATCCCGGGAAGTGTCCTCCACCTTTACGTATCTGGGGAGCCAGTTTCGCGAGCTTCGCGTCGACGAGGTGGTCCTGTGCGGCGACTACGCGGGGGACAGGGAGCTCACGGAAAGCGTGGCCAATGTTTCGGCGGCGCCGGTTCTGGTTTCGGATCCCTGGAACACCTGGGGGATCAAGGGCGCGCCCGATGACCGCCTGGGCTGGGAACCGACGGTGGGACTGGCTGTGAGGGATCTTCCATGAGAGTGAAACTGGATCTCAGACCGGCGCATTATGTGGAAACGGCGCAAAAACGGATCGACTGGGCGCGGATCGTCGCGGCGGTGCTCGTCTTGTCGTTTCTTTTCGTGGCAGGGGTGACCTTCGGCTACGGCCTGGTGGTGAGCCGGGCCATGAAAGCCGAGAGAATCTCCCTGCAGAACCGTATCGAACAGCTGCAGATGCAGAACGTGAAACTCGGCAAGGAACTGGATCGTCTCAAGGCCGTTGAAGAGGATTACCGGAGCGCCCTGGGGCTGTTGCAGCAGGAGCTCCCCTCCCTGGAGTTTTTCACCGTCCTTGAACGGGCTCTCCCGCCCACGGTCTGGCTCGAGACGACCTCCGTGGGCAAGGGCAAGGTTTCCATGACGGGCAACGCCTTTACGGAAAACGACGTGGTCGACTTCGGACGCTCGCTCATGGAGGCCCCTGTGGTCCATGCCGTCGGTTTTCCCGTCACCAGCCGCGTGACCCGCGAAGGTGAGAGCGTCATCCGCTTCAGCCTTGATGTCCAGATCAGGGACCTCATGGAGCTCCACGCCGAATCCGTCGGTAAGGAGAGGATCTCGCAATGAAACTTCCGAGAAAGCGTGTCGTCCTGTCCCTGTTTTTGTTTCTGTTTTTCTTCCTTCTCGTCGGGGGCGAGGTGCTTTTTTCCAGGGAGATCATCAGGGAGCGGCGGGCCATCGATGACCTCCGGACCCGGGAGGCGATACTGGAGAGCAATGTCCGGGACAAGATGCATCTGATCACGGCCTACAAGGACACCCTCGGCGCCATCGAGCGCTACGAGGTGAACCTCCCCGCCAACGAGGTGGCTTTTTTCTCCGCCGTGGAGCGTGAACTCGCCAAGAACGGCGTCCAGGTCAACAGCATCAGGCCCGCCAAGGCCTCGAAGGGGGCGCGGGGCGTGGAGGTGGATTTCATCGGTCCCTATTATGCCGTTTTGAACGTCATGGCCGACTGGCGGGGCATGGGCGTCGCCGTGAGGATGGCTTCCATTTCATTGGCCAGGGACCAGCAGGATGGCATGGTGAAGGGCAAGGTCGTCCTTGAGACGGTGCTCGCAGGAGGGGGGGCGTGAATATGGCTGCCCAGGATGGATGGTTCGCCACGGCGGGCGAACTCTGGGACGACCTGGTCCACAGCGAGAATGTCCCTCGCCTGGTCAGGGTGTTTATCGTACTCCTGCTCCTTGCCGGGACAATCTGGTCGGGATATCTCCTGAAGGAAATGGTGGAACTCGTCAGGGAGGAAAAGATCCCCGAGGTTCCCGCGAGCACGAAGGTGGACGAGGAGATCAAACGCCTCCAAGGCGTGGTGGAAAACTTCGAAAGCGCCGTCATGGCCCGTTCCGGAAGCACGCAGCTTTCGGTACTGGCAGCGACGATATCGAGAAAACCCTTTGTGCCGCCGCCTCCGCCCCAGGTCGAGCCCTCCGCCGAGGATGCCGCGGCGCGGGCCATGCGTGAGGCCGCGGAACCGCCGCCCTACGTGGAAGTCCGCGCCATCATGGTCAAGGGAAAGAATGCCGTGGCGGTGGTCGATATCGAAGGTGTAGGAAAGGGCATGATCATGAAGCAGGGTGGAAGCTTCGGCAACGGAAAAGGACGGGTCGTCCGGATTACTGCAGAGAAGGTGGTGTTCACATGGGCCGGCCAGAGCGTCGAAACGGCAATAGGCATGTAACAAAAGGCGGCACCGTCGGCAGGATCACGGGTCTGCTCGTTCTTGTAGCAGCGGCTTTTTTCCTTGGAACAACAATACTGCCCGGTGGAACGGCCTTCGGGGCCGTTGAACGGCCTGAAAGCCGTCTCACCGATACGGGACCGACCATCGGCGGGATGACGGTGCAACAGGCCGGCGGAAGGCTGGCCATTGTGGAAATGAGGGGAACTTCGCTTCCGGCACCGGAAATACTCGCCACCGACAGCGACAGGCTCGTGCTGCTGTTTGTCGACACGGTCCTCCCCTCGGGATACTGGGAGAAGGTCTACAACGTGCCCCTGGTGAAAAAGATCGAGCTCAGCCAGGAAGTCCGGGGCGTGAAAATGACCCTTTTCGGCAACATGAGGCTTCATCTCAAAAACGTCCTTGGCGAAGCTCCCGCCAACAGGCTTCAGCTTCATATCGCCGTTCCGTCGGAAGAGCCGGAGGAACGTGTCATGGAGCAGATCGACACCTATGGCGGATCGAAACATGACCCCATGCGGATCACCGAACCCGTTTCGCTTGAGCTCAGGGATTCGGACTTGCGTGATGTTTTCCGCATGCTGGGCGCCATGATGAACCTGAACGTTTTGGTCGATCCCTCGGTGCCTCCGGAACCGGTGACGATCACTCTCAACGAAGTCCCCCTGAACGAGGCTTTCAGGTATCTCATGCGGATGTACGACCTGACCTACGCCGTCATGGGAAAGACGGTCATTTTCGGCAAGGAGGCGAACCTGGCGCGGACGCTGGGGACGCAAA
>JBNGDE010000126.1:0-3887 GCA_049974925.1 Thermovirgaceae bacterium
TGTAGACCACGATGAGGGCGAAGGACATGACCACCGCCGGGTAGGTGACGGCGGAGTAGATTTTCTTCCGGAGCTGGTCCTGACGCTCGAGGAAGGCGGCGAGCCGGTCCAGGCTCGAGTCGAGGACGCCCCCCTCTTCGCCGGCCTTGACGATGGAGACCATGAGGGTGTTGAACTCCTTGCGGCTTCTCATGGCGGCGCTCAGGGAGATGCCGCTGTCCACCTGGCGCTTCACGTGGCGGACGGCGTCGGCGAGCTTCTTGCTCTGGGTCTGTTCCGCCAGGATGTCCAGGGCGCTTCCCAGGGTGATTCCCGCCGAGATCATGGTGGCCAGCTGTCGGAACATGACGGCCTTGTCCTTCAGGCGGACCGTGCCGATCTTTCGCATCTTGTCCAGGAATGATTCCCTTTCGGCTTCCGTGTCCTGGGTGATGGCAATGGGCACCAGGCCCTGGCCGCGCAGCTGCTGGACCACCTGTTCCTGGCTGTAGGCGGTGATGACACCGTTGATTGCCTTGCCGTCGGCATTCCGGGCTCGGTACTTGTAGATCAACCTGTTTTCCCCCCGACTTGTTCGGCGCTAACGTCCTGGATTGATCGAATATACAGCCTTTGTCACTTTCGCGCAAGAGAGGATGAAATCTTTATCGATATGGTTCAACGTCCCTCCTGTCCTCGGCCGCCCTTTTCTTTACAATATGATTGTATCACGGTGCATCATTCGTTTAAAGGATTCATGTGGCAATTTTTAGGCTAAAAGGGCGATTCGAAAACGAGACGTTCCAGGTCCTTGGGATCGTGACACCGGGATTTGGCCGTTTCAAAGGGAAGGGTCCCCTCCCTGACGAGGCGGGCGAGGTCCTGGTCCATGGTGTGCATGCCCAGGCTGGAGCCAGTCTGCATGACGCTGATCATCTGGCTGACCTTGGCCTCGCGGATGAGGTTTCTCACGGCGGGATTAGCAAAAAGGAGCTCCGTGGCCACGACGCGCCCGCCGCCGGGAACGGCGATGAGCTGCTGGGTGCAGACTCCGATGAGGACGGTGCTGAGCTGCTGCCGGATCTGTTGCTGCTGGTGCGACGGGAAGACGTCGATGATCCGGTCCACCGTCTGGGGTGCGCTCTGGGTGTGCAGGGTGGCGAAGACGAGATGTCCCGTCTCGGCCGCCGTCACGGCGGCGGCGATGGTCTCCAGGTCCCGCATCTCGCCGATGAGGATCACGTCAGGATCCTGGCGCAGGACACGCTTGAGGGCTTCCGCGAAACTGTGGGTGTCGCTTCCGACCTCCCGCTGGTGAATGACGGAGGTCTCCGACGAATACAGATATTCTATGGGATCTTCGATGGTCACGATGTGACAGGCCCTCTTGAGGTTGATCTCCTGGATGAGCGACGCCAGGGTGGTGCTCTTGCCGCTTCCTGTGGGACCCGTCACGAGAAAGAGCCCCCTGTGTTTTTTCGTTACCTCGGCGAGGGGCTTGGGGAGCTTGAGCTCTTCGATGGTCCTGATCTTCGTGGGGATCGTTCTCAGGGCGAGACAGAGGTTTCCCCGTTCGTAAAAGCAGTTTCCCCGGAAGCGGGAACTCTCGCCGCCGTCGCCGGTAAAGGTGAAGCTGAAGTCCACTTCCCAGCTTTCCTCCAGGTCCTCCAGCTGCTTCCTGGTCAGGATCTCCCCCGCCAGGGCCCGTATATCCTCCATGGAACTGGTGCTGAAACCCGCCAGATAGTGAAGGTCCCCGTCGATCCGAATGACAGGGGGGGCGTCCACTCCCAGGTGGACATCGGTGGCTCCTTTTCGCAGCGCTTCGGAGAGGATATCCTGTATTCCGGCGGCCATAGGCAGGTTGCCTCCTTTTTGTCTTTTAAAGTGAGACCTGGAGCACTTCCTCCAGACTGGTGACGCCATCGGTGACCTTTCTCAGGCCAGACTGGCGGAGGGTCCGCATCCCCCGCGAGATGGCCTCCTTGCGGATACGGTTCGCCGAGGCGTTCTCGAGGATCAAAGACTGGATGACCTCGTCCACTTTCATGATCTCAAAGACAGCAGAACGGCCCTTGTACCCCGTGGTCCGGCAGACATCGCAGCCGACGGGCCTGCATGCCCTGGTGCCCAGCGGCAGCCCCGTGTCGATGAGGACGCTTTCGGGGATTTCGTACTCCTCCTTGCAGTTGTCGCAGAGCTTTCTCACCAGGCGCTGGGCCACGACGCCGATCAGGGAGGACGCCACGAGAAAGGGGGGGATCCCCATCTCGATGAGCCGTATGGAGGCGCTGGGAGCGTCGTTGGTATGGAGCGTGGAAAGCACCAGGTGTCCCGTAAGGGCTGCCCGTACGGCCAGCTGGCCCGTCTCGAGGTCCCGGATTTCGCCGACCATGATCTTGTCAGGATCCTGCCTCAGGATCGACCTGAGGGCCTCGCTGAAGGTGAGGCCCGCCCTTTCGTTGAGCTGGATCTGGTTGATGCCCGTCATGGTGTATTCCACCGGGTCCTCCACGGTGATGATGTTGACCTCGGGTTTGCTGATCTGCTCGAGGACGGAATAGAGGGTCGTCGATTTTCCGCTTCCCGTCGGGCCCGTGACCAGGACGATGCCGTAGGGTCGGTGGATCATGCTGTCCAGGATTTCCCGTTCCTCGGGGAAAAGACCAAGCTTCTCAAGGCCGACCATGGCGTTGGCCTGGTCCAGAAGCCTCAGGACAACCTTCTCCCCGTAGATGGTCGGCAAGGTGGAAACGCGAAGGTCGATCTTCCTGTCGGCAGCCTTGATGAGGATACGCCCGTCCTGGGGTTTGCGCTTTTCCGAGATATCGATGTTGGCCATGATCTTGATCCTCGAAGAGACGGCGGGATGAAGCTTCTTGGGAAAATCCAGGGCGTCGTAGAGGGCCCCGTCGACGCGGAACCGAACCCGCGTAACCTTTTCGAAGGGTTCGATATGCACGTCGGAAGCGCCCTCCTTCGCCCCCTGCTCGAGAATGGTGTTCACCAGCTTGACCACGGGGGCGTCGTCTGCTCCGGCCATCCGTTCTTCCCGGTCGAGATCCATCTCCCCCGATTCGGTCTCGACGACCTCGACGATGGCTTCCTCCAGCGATCCCTGGACTTCGTAGAACTTGTCCAGTTCCCGTTCGATCTCCGAGGGCGTGGTGATCCCGATCTCCAGTTCCATGCCGGTGAGGATCTTGACCTCATCGATGGCAAGCACGTTGAGGGGGTCGGCCATGGCGATCATCAACCTGTTGTTGTCCAGCAGCGCGAGGGGCAACAGCTCGAGCCGTTTGGCCACGTTCTTGGGGATCAGCCTCAGGGCCTCTCCCATGGGCCTGTACCGCGCCAGGGAGACCAGAGGCACCTTTATCTGCCGGCTCAAGACTTCTGCCAGCTGTCGTTCCGTCAGGAAGCCCTTTTCCACAAGGATGCTTCCCAGTCGCTTTTTGGACCTCGACTGGTGCCTGAGGGCTTCCTCGAGTTGTTCTTCCGTTATCATCCCCGACTGTACGAGCATGTCTCCCAGCTTGAGTCTCGGCGGCCTGTCATTGTTGTGGCCCTTTTGCCGGGCCTCATGTTTTCCTGCGTCCTTTTCGGCCGTCTTCGGGTTTTCTTCAGAGTTTCTTTCGTATTCCTCTGCCATCAAAGGCACCTCGCAGGTTTGTCCTGGACATTCATTATTGGAGACATTATGACATAAAACCTTTGCACGGAGCTTCTTTCCTCTTGCTTTTTACTTTGGCGGTAATTTTCATTCATCATCTCTCACTTTTGCATCGGCTGCAAGAGCTTTGGCATACCTTGCTTTCGCAGCGGTGCCAAATGACAAAGCCCCGGGAGAGAATCCCGGGGCTTTGTCGTTGTCATATAAAGAAAAAGGAAAGGTTCCCGGCGGCGAC
>JBNGDE010000127.1:0-3776 GCA_049974925.1 Thermovirgaceae bacterium
GAATTTGAGAAAGAACTTCGCTGCTGCCGATACTGGGAGCGTGGGTGGACCCGACAGACGGAGGCTCTTGGCCTTTCCCTGCCGACTTATGAGCACCGTCTTGAAGAGCTGGGCGCTGAAATGGAATCCACGGCGGAAAAGCTTTCCAGGCTGAGGAGGGAGATGTTTGCATCGGCGACGGTGCTCAGAGACGGTCGGGTGCAGAGCAACCGCATGAGGTCGGAACTTGACGAACGCCGCGAGGTTCTCGAAAAACGGGAAAGGGAACTGGAAGAGACAAAGAAAGCCTTGCAGGAGGTCCTGAAAGAGGAAGAGGCGTGCGGGAAGGAAAAAGAAAGGTTCGAAGCGGCGGAGAAAGAGAGAAAAGGGGAAATAGAGCGGGTAAAAAACGAAGCGGCGAAGCTTGATGAAAAAAAAACGCAGGCCGAGGCCGCATTGGGGAAAATGCGCGCCGAACTAGCCAAAACGGGCTCCTATTATCGCGAGGTAAAAGAAAGCCTGGCGGAAAACCGGGCGAAGATGGCCGCTCTCCGTGAAAAGCTGAAACAGGAACGAAAAGGCGAGGAAAGCCGAAAGCACAAGCTTTCTGACGCCCTTCGCCGTCATAACGACGCCTATGCGGCGTGTCAGAAAAATGCGGCCGAACTTCAGACCCTGCGGCGGGACATCCTGAAAATGGAAACCGAACTGGAAGAGCTTCAGGACAAGCTCCAGACCAGGACCTATCCCGGTCCCGTAAGACATCTTCTTGCAGCGAAACGTCTGGGGAGACTCTCCGTAGATATAGCTTTGGTGGCTGAGGCCATTGATTGCCCGGCGGACCTTTCGTGGGCTCTCGAAGCCTTTCTGGGTGGCAGGCAATACTGGTTGCTCGTCGATGATCTCGAGGCGGCCGGACTGTGTATCGAAAGTCTCAAAAATGCCGGAGCGGGAAGGGGGACCTTCCTTCCGTTGGAGCGTGCCCGGCCGAGAAAACCCTGGAGGAAATTCCTTTCGCGGGGTGGGAAAATCTTGGGATGGGCGGCCGATCTTCTTGTCCTCGAGAAAAGATGGGAAGCGGGACTTTTGCATATTCTGGGGGACCTGCTCTTCGTAGAGGACTTCGAAACGGCCAGTGAGACGGCACGTTCCGGCGCGCGGTTTCCCATCGTCACCCTTGAAGGGGACGTGATCAATCCTTCCGGTACCGTGACAGGGGGCGCGAAAAACCAGGAAGGCGGAGCTCTCGGGATTGGTCGGGAAATTTCCGAATTGAAAGGGGCGCTCGAGAAAGCCCGCGGCAGAAGGGAACACCTGCTGGAATTGCAGGAAAGACTGGAAGCCGAAGAACGACACGCAGCCCGGGAACGGTCAGAACTCGAGGCTGCAGCCCGGGAAACGGCGGAAAGGATTCAGGAACTGGAAAAGGACCTTGCAAGATCCGGCAGAGAAAGCCGAAGGCTCGAAGGGGAACTCGAGCGAACCGTCAAAAACCTGGCAACCCTGGGGCTTCGCTTTCGTGAGTACCGCCGGACAATCGGGGATATCGAAAAATCCCTCGAAGCCCTGTCTATCCCGGAAGTACTGAAGGAGACGGCTGAAAGGGAACAGGTTCGTTCCCGGTTGGAGGTGGTACGCGAGAGGGTCAGGGCTGCCCGGGAATTACACCTTCGCATTTGTGGTGAAAGGGACAGAATAGGGGAAGAAGTTCAGACGGCCTTCAGGAACATGGAGGAACTGAACCGCAGGATGACGGAAGCGTCACAGAGGCTTGAAGCCCTGGGCACGGAGTTTCTCGGGATCAGGCGGACCGGCAGGGATCTTTCCGAAAAACGCCGTGTGCTTCGCGAAAAAATACAGCGGCTGCAATCCTTGGAAGAGCGGGCACGCAGACGTCGCGATTCCGCCGCCGAACGCCTGAGATCCGTCAACGAAGGCTTGTCCCTGGCGCGGCAGAAAAAAACTTCAGCCGAGGTCGAGCTGGAAGAAATCCGGGAAATGTGGGGGGACCGATATCTCTATTTCGGGCCCGGCACCGTTGACCCGTCGCGGCTCGAGTCTGTCCGCAGGCGGGCGAGGGAGCTGGAGTCCTCCCTCAAAGCGCTTGGTGACGTGGAACTCGGCGTCCTCTCCGAGGATTTGTCCCTCAGGGAACGCATGCAGTTTCTCACGCAGCAGCTCGAAGATGTCCGGCAGGGCATAAAAGAACTGAAACGGTTCATAGCGGAAACGGATGAACAGGCGGGAAAGCTTTTTTACGAATCCCTGAAACGGATCGAGAAAAACTTCTGCTTTCTTTTCCAGAGGCTTTTCGGGGGCGGAGAAGCCCGGTTGCAGCTTTCAGACGGAGAGGATGTCTGGAGCGCCGGCGTCGAGGTCTATGCCAGGCCGCCGGGCAAGCGACCCCAGCACCTTGGGCAGCTTTCGGGGGGTGAACAATCTCTTGCCGCCATTTCGCTGCTTTTTGCCTCCATGGAGGTGGCCGATGTCCCCCTGGGCATACTGGATGAGGTCGATGCCGCCCTGGACGAAGTTAACCTGAGGAGATTTTCCGAACTCGCCAGGGAATATTCGAGCCATATGCAGCTTGTCTGCATGACCCACAGGAGGGTTACCATGGAGCGTTCCGATGTCATGTACGGAGTGACCCTTTCGGAGCCCGGACTGTCACAGCTCGTAAGTGTAAAGCTGGAGGACTGGGATTGATGAAAACCACGAAAGACGCAGTCCTGTATGGCGAAATCATGCTCCGCCAGCCCGCCGGAGGCCCGAGGGTCAGTGTAGACACCATTCTGCTGGCGGCCTATGCGGGAATAAAAAAATCGGAAAGGGTTCTTGAACTCGGGTCCGCCCATGGAGCCGTAAGCCTCCTGCTCGCCAAAAGATACCCCGACGCAGGCGCCATAGAAGGGCTCGAAATGCAGGAGGAGCTCGTGCAGCTGGCCAGGATGAATGCGGCGGAGAACGGGTTCACCGGAATGCCCGTTTTCAGGGCGGGTGACCTTCGGAAAATCCGGGAAATATATCCGCCTCAGTCGTTCCAGGTTCTGGTGATGAACCCTCCCTACGGCGAGCGGGGACACAGCCGTCTCAGTCCTGACCCGAGAGAGGCAGCCGCAAGGCACGGAGTGCACTGCAGTCTGGAGGATGTCGCCAAGGCGGCGAAATATGTCCTCGCAAACAAGGGACGGTTCTATCTCGTCATGAGGGCGTCACGCCTGGCGGAAACCTGTGCGGTGCTTGCTGGAGCCGGCCTTCAGCCGAAACTGGTGCGTCCTGTCTACCCGAAACCCGGCCGGGACGCCTCGGTGTTCCTCATGAAAGCCGTCAGGGCTGCAGGAGTCGGGATGGTGATGGAGCCTCCCCTTTTCGTGGAAGACGAAAAGGGTGGTTTTACCGATGACCTTCTGAAGGCCTACAGGATCGGTGAATCCCTGTGCCGCTGGTAGTTGTGCCGACTCCCATAGGAAACCTGGAAGACGTGACATTGAGAGCTCTCAGGGTTTTGAGGGAAGCGGATGTCATCGCCTGCGAGGACACCAGGCGGACCCTGGGTCTTTTGAGCAGGTACAATATCAGGAAACCGCTTCTTTCCTTTCATGAGCACAATGAACGGAAGCGGACGGAGGAGTTGCTCCGGCGCCTCGAAAAGGGGGAATTTGTGGCCCTCGTCTCGGATGCCGGTATGCCCGCCGTTTCGGATCCGGGAGCAATGCTTCTGACAGCCTGCATAGAGGGCGGAATCCCGATCGATGTCCTGCCTGGTCCGACGGCTTTTGTCCCTGCCCTCGTCCTCT
>JBNGDE010000128.1:0-3705 GCA_049974925.1 Thermovirgaceae bacterium
TCTACCACAACAAGTACCTCGGTGTCACCGATACGAAGGAAATGGCCCAGTACTCCTTCGAATACTATCCGGGCAAGGAGAATTTCGCCAAGGAGGCGAAACCCGGCGACATCGTCGTCGCAGGCGAGAATTTCGGCTGCGGTTCCTCGAGGGAACACGCCGTCTATTGCCTCAAGGAACTCGGGATTCCCGTGATCCTCGCGGAATCCTACGCGCGCATCTATTACCGGAACGCCGTCAACAACGGCTATCCCGTTCTGGTTGTTCCTGATATCACAGACAAGGTCAGCGACGGCGACGAACTCGAAGTGAACATGGACACCGGCGAAATCAAGAACCTCACCACAGGGGAAACCATGCACGGCGACGCCGTAACGGACCTGGAGAAAGACATCATGGCCCACGGCGGGCTGATCCAGTACCTCAAGGCACAGGCCGAAAAGCAGCAATAGGAGGTGACAGCAATGGGCAAGACTTTCGCGGAAAAGGTTCTTGGGAAAGCTGCGGGAGAAGACGTCAAAGCGGGCCAGGTCGTCACCGTAGAACCCCATTTCTGCATGAGCCACGACAACGCTGCACCGATTTCTAAGACCTTCAAGAAAATCGGCGTGAAGAAGGTATGGAATCCGGATCACCTGGTCTTCATCCTGGACCACGCCGTTCCGGCTCCAACGGACAAACACGCCGAAAACCACAAGATCATCAGGGAATTCGTGAAGGAACAGGGAATAAAGCATTTCTTCGACGTCAACAGCAAAGGCGGCGTCTGCCACCAGATCATGTGCCAGGAGGGCTTTGCCCTGCCCGGACTCGTCATGGTGGGAAGCGACAGCCATACCTGCACCTACGGAGCCTACGGCGCCTTCTCCACGGGTATCGGCAGAAGCGAAATGGCCGCCACCTGGGCTACGGGGCAGATCTGGTTCCGGGTCCCGGAGTCGATGAAAGTCACCGTCACGGGATCCTTCAAAAAAGGAGTTGCCGCCAAGGATCTGATTCTCAGGATCATCGGCGACATCAAGGCCGATGGCGCCGATTACATGTCCGTGGAATTCCATGGGCAGGGCATCGCCGACATGTCTCTGGCCGAGCGCATGACCCTCTGCAATATGGGGATTGAAATGGGTGCGAAAAACGCCGTATGCCCCCCTGACCAGAAGGTTCTCGACGCCGTGGCGAAAAACGCCAAGATCGATAAATGGGACGCCATCTGGGCGGACGACGACGCCGAGTATGTCAAGGAGCTTGAATACGACCTCGGCGAGCTTGAACCCTGTGTCGCCAAGCCTCACACGGTGGACAACTATGCCCCCGTTTCGGAGGTCGCCGGCACCGAAATCCACCAGGCGTTCCTCGGAAGCTGCACCAACGCAAGGATCGAGGACCTGCGGGCGGCGGCGGAGATCCTGAAAGGCAAGGAAGTGGCCGTCAGGACCATCGTCATCCCCGCTTCCTGGGAAGTCTACAGGCAGGCCATGAAGGAAGGCCTGATGGACGTATTCCTCGACGCCGGATGCATCCTCAACAATCCGGGATGCGGCCCCTGCATGGGGAACCACGAAGGTATCCTGGCACCGGGTGAAAGCTGCATTTCGACGGCCAACAGGAACTTCAAGGGCCGCATGGGCAACAAGGAGAGCTTCATCTACCTCGCAAGCCCGCTGACGGTGGCCGCTTCCGCCCTCAAAGGCGCCATCACCGATCCGAGGGAGGTGCTGTAGCCATGAAAGTGACAGGAAAGGTCTGGAAATACGGCGATGACGTCAACACCGACGTCATTTTCCCCGGGAAATACACCTACACCGTTTCGGAACGGTCCGAGATGGGCCAGTACGCACTGGAGGATCTCGATCCCGAGTTCACCAAAAACGCACAGCCGGGAGACATCATCGTCGCCGGCAAGAACTGGGGCTGCGGGTCTTCCCGCGAGCAGGCCGTGACCTGCATCAAGGAACGCGGCATTGCAGCCATCGTCGCCAAGGGCTTTGCAAGGATCTATTACCGAAACGCCCTCAACGAGGGACTCCCCATCGTGGTGTCTCCCGAAGCCGTGGACGCCATCGAGGCGGGAGAGGAAATCACCATCGACTTCGACAAGGGCGAGATCACCACGCCCAGGGGGAACTTCTCGTTCCCGAAATACCCTGATTTCGTCAGGGGGCTCATCGAGGACGGGGGACTGATCCCCCACGTCAAGAAATCTCTGGGACTCGAATAGCTGCCAGAGCCGTTCCGGCGGCCGCCTCGACACCGGCCGCCGGATTACCAAAACTTTTCAGGGAGGTCATTAACAATGGCACGAAAGAATGTCATGCAGGTCAAGGAAAAAAAGGACCGATATCAGGTTGCTTATATTCCGGGGGACGATTCCGGCTTTGATGTCATGGAAGCCGCGATGATCGTGATGCAGGCTCTGGACGCCCCTATCGACTGGGTACGGGCCGACATGGGCTGGTGCATGTGGGAAAAGGCCTGCAAGGAGTATCCGGAAGGCGATCCCCGGCGGAACACCGTACCGTCCGAGACGTTCGACAAGGTCAAGAACACCGACGCAACCCTCATGGCCGCAATCACCTCGAAATCCGGAGTAAAAGGCTTCAAGTCCGCCATCCTGCAAATGCGCCAGAAGTTCGACCTGTTTATCAATTTCCGCCCGGCGAAGCTCTACCCCGGTATCAGCACACCTTTGAAAGGTGACCCCAATATCGACATTGCCGTTTTCAGGGAAAATACGGAGGACCTCTATTCAGCCGTTGAATGGCGACCTCTTCCGAAGGAGATGTTCGACCTTCACCCCGGCATGGAACGCTACAAGGACAAGGGGGAGGTGGCCGTTTCCTGGCGGGTCTTCTCCAAGGAAGGCTGCGACCGTATCATACGGGCTGCCTTCGAATATGCCAAGGCCAACGGCCTTACGAGCGTCGTGAGCTGTAACAAGGCGAACGTCATCCGGGCCACCGACGGCATGATGAAGGAGCGCTTCCTTGAAATCGCCAAGGAATACCCCGAAATCGAAGCGCGCGAGGAGAACGCAGACGCAACGGCCATGTGGCTTTTGAAGAACCCCCAGAATTACCAGGTTATCGTCACATCCAACGTTTTCGGCGATATCCTCTCCGACGAGGCCTCCCAGCTTATCGGAGGCATGGGTTTCTCGCCCAGCGGCAATATCGGCGAGGAGGCGGCCCTTTTCGAGCCCAGCCACGGTTCCGTGCCCAAATACGCCCACCAGTACAAGATCAACCCCTGCGGCCTTTTGATCACCGCCGCCATGATGCTCTACTACCTCCAGCTCGACGAATACGCCGAGAAACTCGAAAAGGCCATCGGGGATACCCTTGTCGAAGGAAAGGCTCTCACTTACGATATCTGGCGTGACAGGGGCGACAAGGATTGGGAGGCAAAGGCCGTATCCACTCTTGACATGGCGAAGGCAATTGCCGCAAAGATCGATCCGGAGTTCGACAAGAAGGCCGAAGAAATCTGCGCCAAGGCAAAGGAAATGTGCGCATGGGAGCACCTGGTCTAGTCCGGTAACGGCAGGAAAGCTCCTGCGGGAAGCATTTCCCGCCCTCAAGCGGCAATGACTATTTCGGAGGCAGGCGTGGCTTGGGCCCTCGATTCAAGGGCCTCGCCGTCATGGCGGTTTGCCGCTCCTGCCTCCTTCGCATTGGAGGAATGGGAATGAAAACAGCCCAGGCAGGA
>JBNGDE010000129.1:0-3023 GCA_049974925.1 Thermovirgaceae bacterium
CATGGTGGCCGGACTCAAATAAACGAGCCTTCGGAAAAACCGGGGCGGTTCAGACATCAAATCCTTTGGCAATTTCGAGTTCTTCAAAGGTTCCGGTAAAAGTTCGAGAGTGCGTAATATTTTGTGTAAACTCCATTATCGAGGTTGAGTCCTAGAGAGCCTGTTGGATTCTATCCTCGAAGTATATCATCAGGTCTCCGAGAATCAGCCCCCAGTTGGGAACGGGTTGGGTCCACTTTTCTATGACCCTCATCGTAGTCAGATAAAGTATCTTCATCAGAGCGCCTTCGGAAACGAAGGCGCTCTTCGTCTTCGTCACCTTCCGCAACTGTCTGTGAAAGTTCTCAACGGCATTGGTGGTGTAGATCAACTTTCGGATCAGGGGAGAATACTTGAAAAAGGTTGCGAGCTCATTCCAGTTGTTCCTCCAGGATTTCACGCTCATGGGGTATTTGGCTCCCCACTTCTTCTCCAGGTCATCCAGGGCCGCAAGGCCAGATCCCTCGGAAGGAGCTCTGTATATGGGCTTGAGATCCCTGGTGAATTCCTTGAGATCCTTGTAGGAAACGTATCTGGTCGAACTGCGGATCTGGTGGATTATGCACCGCTGGACTTCCGTCTTTGGAAACGCCGTGTTGATGGCCTCCACAAACCCTGTCAGGCCATCGACCGAAGCTATGAGAATGTCCTCGACTCCGCGGTTTTTAAGCTCGTTGAACACCGTGAGCCAGTACCTGGACGATTCACTGGCACCAAGCCAGATGCCTAATACTTCTTTCATCCCGTCAAGGCCCGTGCCTATGGCTACATAGGCCGCTTTTTTCGTGACATGCCCATCTTCACGGACACTGTAGTGGATAGCGTCCAGCACCACCATGGCGTAGACGCTCTGCAGAGGCCTCTCCTGCCACTCCCTTATCATGGGCAGGATCTTGTCGGTTATCTTCGACACCCGGCTGTCGTCAACGTTGATGCCGTATAGCTCCTCCATGGTCTTCTGGATCTCCCTGGTCGATACGCCTTGAGAGTAAAGGTAGATCACCTTGTCCTCTATGGCCGATATGTCCGTCTGGTGCTTCTTCACAAGCTCAGGCTCAAATTCGCCCTTCCTGTCCCGGGGGATCGAGATCTCCACCTCGCCCATGCTGCCCTGTACCGTCTTTGAGCTGTAGCCGTTCCTGCTGTTGTCCGTCGACTTGTTCCTGTAGTCGTATTTCGAATATCCAAGTTCGTTCTCAAGCTCCGCATCAAGGGCCGCCTGGATCGTCTCCGCCGTCAGCATCTTCACAAATTCGTGCACGTCAGTGAGGTCCTTGATGCCGTACTCCTTGATCATTTCACGCAGCTTGCTGTTGTCCTTCTTGCTCCTCTTCGCCATAACATAAACCTCCATCGTCTTGAGAGATATCAATTCTCCCCGACAATGGAGGTTTACACAAACTAATAAGCACTACCATAAAGGGAACAATTATGTTGTTTGCCTCTCTGTTTTCATAGAAATGATCGTTTTTCACCATGGACCAAATCACCCTTACCATGTGTCGACCCAATGCCCGTATTGCCTGGTTGTGTCTTTTGCCTTCGTTCCTCTTTTTCCGGTAGTAACGTTCGGATTCATCAACCCGCCTGATATGACGAGTCAACGCCGTCATCATGGCTATACGTGCTCTTTTGTTGACCTGTTTTGCGTGTCTGGTTCCCTTGCGCCTGCCGGAACTGTTGTCCAGCGGAGCCATGCCCAGGTACATCGCAAGGCTTTTCTCCGATCTGAAACGGTCCATGGTAGCAACTTCGGCTACTATCTCGGAAGTACAGGTCAAACCGAAACCCGGTATGCTTCTTACGATCCCGGCAAGCCGTGATCTTTCGCAAAGCTCTCCGATCTGCTTGTCCAGCGCCTTGATGCGTTCCTTCAGCTCCAGTATCCTCCGGGCATCTTCTATGATCATTGGTCCTGCATATTCCGCTTCTTCGGAGAATTGGGCTTTCTTCTGCCACTCTTGTACTTTGCTTGCAAATCCTTTCCCGATCCCCTTTATTCCCAATAATGTGCTTTTGTGGATCCTCTCCAGTTGCCTCAGGTCTTCCCGGCAGGTCAGGAACCGTAGAAATGCCAGACCGTCCTTGTTCCTGGCCAGTTCCACCAGCTCGGGGCTTACTGCATGAAGGTCGGATTGCATCCTGTTGAGTATTGCCGCTTTCTCACCTACAAGTTGGCGACGGCGACGCGTCAGCCGCTTCAGAACCATGTGTCCTCTCGGTATCTCACAAACCTCCTGCAGGATCACTTCCTGGTCGGTCAGCAGCGGCTGAAGTCTTACCAGTTCGAGGATCTTTCTTGCATCGATGGCGTCCGTCTTTGCGGGTGATGGGAATATCTCTTTGAATCGGCATAGTTTGAGGTTGTTAACGTTCAGTAACCGGTAGCCTTTCTTCTGTATCATCTTGTCCAGGGGCCTTGCGTATCCGTTGAAGCCCTCCATGGCTACTACTACGGGAACCTGATATGTCTTTTCGTAATAAGATATGCGAGCGAAAAACTTCTCGAATCCTTCCTTGCTGTGTGGCAGGTCAAATTCTTCTGCTATCTTCTTCTCCGGGATCCCTATCGCCACCCTGTGCATGTGGCTGCCAACATCCACCCCAACTGTTATTTGCCCTTCAGTCACGAAAAGCACCCCCCGGGTAACTGGGTTATCGCCCGGCGTCTCGTCTACCACTTAAGCCACTGTCCTGTTTCGACCGGCACCATTCCAGATTACGCCAGCGGACGACAAAAAAATGACGGAGGCGGCATTTCAAACCCAAGTAAGACCGGATTACCGGCCTACGGACCCCAAGAGCCACACCTCCGTCATCTCAATAATAATCCAACCCAAGGGGTCCGCCTAATCCAATAATTCAATGGTAGACCGCTATGAGGTTTTTTTTCAGAATAATTCAACCCAAGGGGTCCCTCTAAATCTATAATTCAATGGTAGGCGCCTATGGCGGCTACATCTCCCTGCACCAAAGTCGCATGA
>JBNGDE010000130.1:0-2963 GCA_049974925.1 Thermovirgaceae bacterium
TGGAGATGCTTTTCTCCCAGGTGCTTTTCCCGACGGTCTCCAGCACCACGTCGACACCGAGCCCGTTTGTCGCCTCCCGTACGTTTTCTTCGTAGGCTCCGGAGGTATCAAAGGTTTCGTGGGCACCCCATTCCTTCAGGCGACGCCCTTTTTCGGGGCTTCTCGAAGCGGCATAAACCGTCGCCCCAGAGGCGCGGCAGATCTGGATGGCGGCAAGTCCGACGCCGCCGGTGGCTCCGGCGATGAAGACCCGTTCTCCAGGCTTGACCCCGGCCAGGGTGACTGCCATATGGTAGGCTGTCGCGGCCGTCAGTGTCAGGCCTGCGGCCTGTTCCTTCTCGAGCCCTGCCGGAAGCTGGCGCAGGCATGACACGGGAACGACGGTCTTTTGTGCGTAGCAGCCGTCCCTGGCGACGCCCAAAACCCCCGCGTAGGCATTCAAAGGTTGATGTCGGTGATCATCGGGATAGACCCAGGGGGTAACGACGACAGCGGTGCCGCCGTCCCAGGATGTTTCCGGCCCGAGGGCTTCCACCACGCCGACACCTTCCGAACCTGGAATCCGGGGCAGCGATACGGGAACGTTCCCCATTCGCACCCAGATGTCCAGGTGGTTCACGGCGCAAAATTTCATCCGTACCAGGGCTTCACCCCTGGATGGTTTGGGATCGGAGACTTTTTCCACGGTGAGGCAATCGGGTCCTCCGGTTTCGTGAATCCTCAGGGCTTTCATCCTGGTCGACCTCCCGATAATTTTTTTCTTCATGTCAATTGTAGCAGGATGCAAAAAAGGCGCGCCCCGTAGGACGCGCCTTTCGGGACATTTCTCTTGTCAGTTTCCGACTAGATGAGCCCCTTTTCTTTCAGGTATTCCTCGGCGACCATTTCCGCCGGCTTGCCCTTGACGTCTACCTGATAGTTCAGTTCCTGCATGATGTCGTCAGTCAGGTCTGAGATCGACCGAAGGATTTCCCGAAGATCCGGATGGGCGTCCAGAACGTCCCTGCGGATTGTGACGGCCATGGAATAGACCGGGAAGAACTGCTTGTCGTCCTCCAGGACGTGAAGGTTGTATTTTTTGATCTTGCCGTCGGTGGCAAAGACCATGGTCACGTCCACCTGGTCGTTCATCATGGCCTCGAAGGTCAGCCCCACTTCCATGGTGCGGACCTGGTCCTTGTCGACATTCATGCCGTAGTGCTCGGCCATAGGGAAGAACCCGTCAGACTCCCGTTCGTAGAATTCCTGGTCGATGCCGAAGACCACTTCGTCAGGGTTGGCGTTGACATACTCTGCGAGGTCCGAGAGGCCCGTGCCGATCGTTTCGGCGGCCTCCTGGGTGATGGCCATGGCGTAGGTATTGTTCACTTCCGACGGTTCGAGCCAGACGATGCCATTTTTCTCAAGATCTTCTTCCTTGATCTTTCGATATAGCTCACTGGGATCTTTGATTACAGAATCGTGTTTCAGATATAGACTCCACGCCGTTCCAGTATATTCGGGATACATGTCCGTTTGCCCTGTTTCCAGAGCTTTGCGGGTTACTGTGCTTCCAGTACCCATTGTGGTCTTTACTTCGTATCCGGTGTCTTCCAGAAGCTTGCTGATCATGTGCCCCAGAATGTACTGCTCGGTGAAATTCTTTGCTCCCACCTTGATCCGGTCTGCGGCCATGGCGCCGCCCGCCGCGGTAATGAAGCATACTGCCAAAAGCACCGTCAAAAACTTCCTCATCATATGACCTCCTTCAAAATCGGTATATCTGCCGGAAGGTTTCGTGTCTTCCGGGATGTGCATCGTGGGTAGCAGGGCGGTACTCCCGTGTCGTGGTCGCACCGCCCTTTTTTGTTCCTTGCAAGGTGGCTAGATGATTCCCTGTTCCTTGAGGTATTCCTCGACAACCATTTCCTCGGGCAAACCTTCAACGTCGACGCGATAGTTGAGCTCCTGCATGACATCGTCGGTCAGTTCAGTCATGGGGGCGAGGACCTCTGCAAGGTCGGGGTTTTTGTCAAGAACGTCCTTTCGGATGCAAACGGACAGCGAATAAGGGGGGAAGAATTGCTTGTCATCTTCTAGAAGGAAAAGGTTATATTTCTTGATCTTGGCATCTGTGGCGAAGACCATGGTCACGTCTACCTGGCCCCGTTCCATGGCCTCGAAGGTCAGCCCCGTATCCATGGCCCGGACCTGATCCCTGTCGATTTCCATGCCGTAGTGTTCCGCCATGGGGAAGAAGCCGTCGGAACGTTCATAGAACTCCTGGTTGATCCCGAAAACCACTTCTTCCGGGTTTTCGTTGACATAGGCAGCAAGCTCACTGAGGCTTGTGCCCATGGTTTCCGTGGCGTCCTCGGTGATGGCCATGGCGTAGGTGTTGTTCACTTCAGAGGGTTTGAGCCAGACGATGCCGTTTTTCTCGAGATCCTCTTCCTTGACCTTTTGGTAAAGCTCTTCGGAATCTTTTATCACCGAATCGTGTTTCAAATATAGGCTCCAAGCTGTCCCGGTATATTCCGGGTAGAGGTCGATCTGTCCCGTTTCAAGGGCCTTCCTCGTCACGGTGCTGCCCGTCCCCATGGTGGAGTCCACGTCATAGCCTGCATTTTCCAGGATCTTGACGATCAAATGACCGAGAACATACTGTTCGGTGAAGTTCTTCGCCCCCACATGAATCGTTTCGGCCGCCAGGGCTCCCCCGGCTGCCATGGTCAAAAAACAGACCGCTAGAAGAACAGTCAAAAATTTTCTCACAAAATTACCTCCTTGTTTGCTTTTGTTTTCCTACGCAAGTCCCTTGGGTGTCACCTTTTGCTCCACGTAGTAAAGCACCGTGTCGACCAGGATGGCGATAATCGCCGCAAATCCGGCTCCGATAAGGATCATTTCGGGCCTGTTGAGCTTGAGTCCCGTGTAGATGATGTCGCCGAGTCCTCCGGCTCCGATAATGGCGGCCACCGTCA
>JBNGDE010000131.1:0-2950 GCA_049974925.1 Thermovirgaceae bacterium
GTTGGTGAAGAGGATCTGGGAATCGGCAAAACGCACGGCAAAGGCCAGGCGGCGCAGGAGCGACCCCATACCGACCCCACCGGTCCCTTCATAAGTGGTTCGGACGTTGTCGTTGCCCATGGGATAGTCGAATTCCTTGGTCGTGGTCTTGACGAGGGCATAGGGTTGCCGTTTCTCGCCGTAGTAGATCTGGGGCCTTTCGATGGAAAGGGGAACGTTGATCTCCGGCGGCAGGTCCTTGATAAAGAAAACCGGTTTGCCTTCCCTGTCGACTTCGTTGACAGGGTTCATGGCCACGCCGTAGCCGTGGGTGAATTCAAGATGCATGTTCACCCAGGACGGGCTCTGGAGTTGACCGAGGTCGAGTTCCCTGGCGGAAAGCATGACCTGCCGGTAGGTCCCGTCGAAGGTGTACCGGTCGATGTCAATGTCCTCGAAATCGTAGTAGGAACGGATTTCCTGAAGCTGCTTGTAGGATCGAAGCAGCGGCCGGTAATCCCAGAGGCGGACGTTTCTGATGATGTCCTCGTCCTTGTCGATGTCGCCTGCGGTGACCGTGGTTTCGGGAACGTAGTCAACCACCTTGAGGGAGTCGAGGCCGTAGGCCTTCAGGGTGCTGTCGATGTTGTGCCTGATATAGGGCTCCTCCTTGTTGAACTCGTTGGGTTCCACGATGTATTTCTGGACGATGCCGGGGTAGATGTCCATGATGACGATGTTTGTGGCGACCAGAAGGACCACGGCGAT
Source organism: Thermovirgaceae bacterium (assembly GCA_049974925.1). Lineage (GTDB taxonomy): Bacteria > Synergistota > Synergistia > Synergistales > Thermovirgaceae > UBA1876. The sequence continues at coordinate 748 of JBNGDE010000131.1, forward strand.
GGCCGCCATCTTCCAGGTCCTCTTGAAGATGTTCAAAAGAAGGAGCGCACCCACGATCACCGAGAGGGCCAGCATAATGTTGATGGCCAGAAGCCGGGCGTGGATGTCCGTGTAGCCTGCGCCGAAGACGACTCCCGAGGCGGAGAACAAAAGGTCAAACCGCTCGATCCAGAAGCCTGCCCCCCAGGCGAAGACGGCCAGGGCACCCATGAAGGTCAGATGGCGCCTGGCCTGTGGCGGGAAGGAGAATCGGTTTTCCTCACGGATTTTCGGGAGCCAGCCCATGACATAGATCAGGGCCGAACCGAGCAGCGCCGTGATCAGAACGCCCAGCAGCCAGTCCTGGAGGAAGGAGAAAAAGGGGAGTTCGAAGACGTAAAACCCCACATCCTTGCCGAAAATGGGGTCGGTGTGGCCGAAGGGCGTCCGGTTCAAAAAGCGCAGGACCATGGCCCACTCGCCCCGGACGCCGAGACCGTTCATGATGGCGAGCAGGGCTGCGGCGGCAAGGACGATGAACCCCGACCCCCTTGTGTGAAGGGGGGTCTCCCCGTTGGTGTCGAGTTTTTTCGCGCCCTTGCGGGCCCTGATCCAGCTGAAGGCGAAGACCAGGAAGGCCGCCGCAGTGGCGACGGCGAACAAAATCCACTGGGGGATGATGCGTATCCAGAAGACGCTCGTCAGGTCAAGGGCGTCGAACCAGAGATAGTCCGTGTAAAACCGGGCAAAGGCGGGGAAGAGCACGAAGGCCAGGATGAGAAGCCCCAGGATGATCCACAGACTCTTTTTGAATTTGAAAGAGGGCAGCTTGAAGTCCCGCGCCCCTTCGCCGCCCTTGTGGAAGATATCTTTCATTGACATGGCATATCGCCTCGCATTTTCGAAATATTTTCCATTGTTACAGCCTATCATGGAAGCTTCGCCATGGCAAAGAATTCTTCCCCGAAATGGTGACGAAATGCAAGGGGTCGCCCCAAGGAGCGGCCCCTTGCATTTGCTCGTTTTTTACCGTTACAGCTATTTCAGCAGACCGATTTCAGTGAGGAAATCCGTTGCAATGTCTTCCGGTTCATCGCCGTCGTCGTGGCGGCCGTTTAAAGCCGACATGGTGGCCTCGTCGATCTTCCCGCTGAGTTTTTCAAGGATGGGAAGAATGGCGGGGTAGTCCTCGAGGGTGTCCATGTCGATGACGTAGGCTGCGCTGTAGTCGGGGAAGAATTCCTTGTCGTCCTCGAGCATGACCAGGTCGAGCTTGGCGATCCGCGAGTCCGTGGAATAGGCTGCGATGGCGTCCACTTCCTTGTTGGCTATGGCCCGGTACATCATGGAGTACTGCATTGGAAGCACTTCCTTGAACTCGATGCCGTAGATCTCGGACCAGCCCGGATAGGCGTCGGGCCGAGTGTCGAAGTTTTCGTCTCCGCCGATCTTCATCTTGCCGGCCACGTCCTTGAGGTCCGAGGCCTTTTCAAGACCGTATTTCTCGGCCGTCTCACGCCTTACGGCGATGACATAGGTGTTGTTGAATCCCAGGGGCTTCGCCCAGGTCATGTTGAAGTTCTTCTCGAAACCTTCCTTGACTCTCTTGAAGGTTTCCTCGCCTGTGAGGTTCGGCCCTTCGTAACGGAGGATTCCCGTCAGCTGGGTGCCAGTCCAGGTGGGATAAACGTCGAGTTCGCCCTGGGCCATGGCCTGGTGCAAAACGGAGGACGCGGCGAACTCGGTGTTGATGTCCACCTTGAGGCCCGTGTATTCGTCGAGAAGCAGTTTGGCCATCCAGGCGAGGACGATGGATTCGTTCACCGTCTGGGCCCCGACTCTTATGGAACCTTCGTAGTCCAGGGGATCGGCTTCGGAGATCAGGGCTTCCTCAACGGCCGGCTCCTCCACAGGCTCCTCGGCGGGTTCCTCCACGACTTCCTCAATGACTTCCTCCACCGCCTCTTCTTCTGCCGGAGGCGGGGCGGGTTCGTCGGTCCCCCTGATCATGTAAAATCCTGCGACGGCCACCAAAGCCACCAGAACAAGCAACATGGTCTTCCTGTTCATTTTCTCAACTCCCTTTCTTTATAAGGGTGCTGTTTCCATTTTACCCCTTTGTTTTCTCATCCCGCGCTGCCCGGTCAGGGCGCAGTTTCGGCGCGTTCGGCCTTTTTGGCCAGGCGGATGGCGCGCGTTTTCGGGCTGAGGTATTTCTGCAGCC
>JBNGDE010000132.1:0-2946 GCA_049974925.1 Thermovirgaceae bacterium
ACCGTCCGCCGCCTTTTTCAGACGACCTTTTTACAGCAGTTTAAGGGCTTGATCTCCATGTTTTTTCGCGAAAGCTCCCTGGAAAGGTTTGCCAGCTCGTTATTCATGCGGGACATCTTCTCTATGATGTCGCTGTCGGTCATGTGCCTCCGCTCGGCGAAAAAGGCGATTTCGCCTCCGCACTTGCAGATGAAGCAGGAAAGGGTGTGAACCGCCGAGCCCCCGGTCCGGAAGTGGAGGGTGCATTTGCTGAACTCTCCGGGTTCCGGCTGATCCCGGATTGAGCCAAGGATCCGGTTCAACGCGCTGCTTTCCCGTGCATCCAGATAACCGTGGATGTTTTGGGGAAGCCTCCGGCCTGCCGCCCGGAAGAGCCTCCTGAGCCCACCGTTGGTATCGAGGATGTTCCCTTCCTCATCAATGACCGCAGCCACGAGCAGGCTCTCCGACTCCAGGAAGGCTTCGGCCCAGCGGGCCCAAAGCGGGCGTTCCCGGTCTTTTCTCATGAGCTTTCCGCGCGTCGGTCGGCCTCATCCCACCATTTTCGGGCGAGTCTCGAGGCCTCGGCCGCATTCGCCGCGTAACCATCGGCGGTCGTGGTTTTCCAGAGATCCGTGATCCTTTCGAAGATCTGACCGCCTATCATGATCCGGGTGTTTTTCGTCTCGGCCTTTTCCCGGACAGCCCTGATGATTTCCTCGGCCTGCTTCAGGTTGAAGGGCATGGCGACGGAAAGGGCCAAAAGAAAGGGCCGCGTCTTTTCGACACGTTCGAGAAGGGAACGTGGCTCGATGTCGGACCCCAGGTATTCAACGGACCAACCGTCCCGTTCGAGAAGGTCCGCCACCATGCGGGCTCCGATCTCGTGATACTCATTCGGTGCCGCCGAAACGATGGCCTTCCCGTAACGACCCTGCGAGCGCAGGACCCAGGCGTACAACGAAGCCATGACCCTGGCGACAATGGCCGAGGCAAGATGTTCCTCCGCCACGGAAATCTCGCCGCGTTCCCAGAGGTTTCCGATGGAATACATGGCCGGTTTGATGATTTCAAGGTAAAACGCCTCGAGGTCTTCCCCGGACGACACCTTTCGTGAGGCCATATCGAGACACGCCCTGTGATCGCCCGAGAGTAAAGCGTCGCGGAACATCCGTGACCTTTCCGTCAATCCGTCCGCAGGATCTGCATCTTTCGTTTCCTGCGCACTGTAGACAACCATGGCTTCGTGGCTCTCAAGAAGCGCGTCGTAAAGGGGCAGAATCTCACGGGCGGCCTCCCCGGACAGGGTGTCTTTAAGAACACCCTGGAAAACCTCGAAAAGGACCGGGAAATATTCCGGGGTCACCCCGTGGGCGATGTAGCTTCTGTACACCCAGGGTACTGTTGCGGCCAGAAGGTCGAATCTGCCCGAAAAGAGCACCTGGGCGATGGTGCCCACATGATTCTCGTGATTTTCAAGGACCGCCTCCACGGGGCTTTCTCCGATCAACTCGAAAAAATCATCCCGTTCCTGCATACGCCTGCTCACGGCTTCTGCAATGGACGTTGCCTTTCTCTCATATTCTTCAGCGGCTTCCCGTGAAACGGGCGAAAAAGAGGCAAAACGTTCTTCAAGGGGGTTTTTCACGAGCTTCTCCTCCTTTCAGGGAAAGTGTACCTCATGAAATTTAAATCACGAAACCCGTGTATGGACCGCTTTCATCGTCACATCCATGTCGAAGACTTCCCGACGGGAGTGATCATCCGCCTGAATTCAACCCACCATAACAAAAGGGGCGGCCGAGGCCGCCCCCTTTCTCAGTTGCCCTCTTTTGGGCTCCCGAAATCAGGCAGCTCCCTTTTCATGGAACAGGGCGACGTTCTCCTGGTCGCTGTGCCCCGTCATGAGTGAAATGACGACGATGGCCACAAAGGAAACGGCCCAGCCGATGTAGGAACCCGAGAAGCCGCCCGGGTCACCCATGAGGGACCAGACGAGGGCGGAACCCCCGCCCAGGATGATGCTCCAGAAGGCGCCTGTCGCCGTGGCCCGTTTCCAGAAAAGCAGAGCCAGCATGGGGAAAAAGAGCCCTGCCGCACCAAAGGTGTAGGCGTAAAGAACCAGATCGATGACCCTCGGTATCCTGTAGGCAAGGCCTATGGCGAGGGCCCCGCCGACAAGAACGGCTAAACGGTTGACCGTCATGAGCTGTTTGTCCGTGGCTTCGCGGTTGATGAGCTTGTGGTAGATGTCATTGGTGAAAATGGCCACGGAACCCATGAGGCAGGAGTCTGCCGTGGAGAGCACCGCCGCCATGTAGGCGGCAACGACAAGCCCCGAAAGACCGATGGGAAGGACCGTGACGATCATTGTCGGCGTTGCCAGCTCCGGGTCCTCGAGACCCGGGATGAGCAGATGAGCAAGAAGCCCCACAAGGGTCATGCCGATGGCGAAAAGAGGCCATTCGATGGGGAAGCCTGTGAGGAAGATTCCTGTCTTTGCCGTTTTGACATCCTTCGCGGCGATAACCCTCTGGAAGGTGGCTATGGAGATGAACCACACCGGGAATATCGACAGGAACCACCCGATGGCCGTCTTCCAGTCAACAGCATTCCATTTTGTGAGGTTCACCGTGTCGGGGTTGGAGGCGAGCTGCTCCATCAACGCTCCATATCCTCCGACTTCTTTGAGTCCCAGGGGTACCAGGATAAAAATGACACCGATAAAAAGGATGACCACCTGGTAAACGTCGAGAGTCATAACCGCCTTGAGACCGCCCATGGCTGTATAGATCAGGACAATGGCTCCCGCAATGGTGATGGTCAAGGTCACGGGAAGACCGATGGTTCCGGCCACGAGCTTTGCCCCGGCGATCACCTGTCCGCCGACAAAGGTCCACCAGGAAAGGCCAATGAGGATGGCCGCCACCATGCCCGTCTTCTTGTCGAAACGGTATTCGAAGAGGT
>JBNGDE010000133.1:0-2813 GCA_049974925.1 Thermovirgaceae bacterium
AATTCCTGACTGATATCAGCCGAGCCCGTGAAATCTTCACTTAAAAAGCGAGGTGATGCGGTTTCCCCTGAAGCGGCAGATGGCGGAGGAAGAAGATGTTTCAGGGAAAGATCCGGGAAAAACGGGTTTTCGTGAAAAGCACCAAAGAGGAGGGAAAGCAGATGAGAAAAAGCCTTCTTGTACTGACGGCAGCGGTTATGGCGATGTTCCTTTTCGCTGGAGCATCCATGGCCGCCGACGACACGGTGTACCTGAACATGGGTAGCACATCATCCACATCGGGGCTGTATGCCTGGTGTGTCGCTGCTGCGGCCGTCATGAACAAAGCCGACATTGGTGTCAGGGTAACCGTCGTCGAAAGCGGGGCAGCCTTGGACAACCTGCGTAGGATGAAGGAAGGCACCTTCGACTTCGCTTTATGCGTCGACCTGCCTTCCGCCATGCAGATGTACAAGGGCATGGATACTTTTGAGGGAGAACAGTGGCAGGAAGTCCGGTGGCTTTTCGTGCGGAATATTATCGCCGACAGGGTATACGTCAGGGAGGATTCCGGAGTGAAAAACTGGTCTGATCTGGCCGGAAAGCCCTTCTGTCCGGGAATGCCCGGTTCGTCTGGTGCGAACTACATGATGAAGATAGACGAAATTCTCGGCACGGGAGTAAAATTTCGCCCTGCAGCATATGGTGACGCAATAACGCTCCTGTAGCAGAAACAGATCGTCGGTCTGCAGAAGTCAAGTACTCTGAACGCCATGGATTCCTCCCTCATGGAGGTTAACCTCACCACGCCCATCACCGCCATCGGTTTCACCGAGGAGCAGGTGGACAAGGTCCGAGAAGTCTATCCCTATCTCAACTTCCTGAAGACAGAAAAGGGCGTCATCAAACAGCTGCCCGAAGCCGGGCCGATGTACGAGGAATGCCCCATCGTCGGTGCCATTGCCTCAACGCGGATGTCCCAGGAAACGGCCTACAAGATCATTAAGGCCTATGTCGAAGGATTCGAGGAAGTCGCGGCGGCCTATTCCGGAGTCAAGGGATGGGACCCCATCGCCGATTATTTCAAATACGTCGCACCGGGCGGTGAAATCCCGGCCCATGCCGGACTTGTGCAGTACGCGAAAGAGCAGGGTATTGACGTTCCGGAACGGTTCATTCCTCAGGAATACGAAGAAAAATAGCGCGACGGAAACAGGCCTGGAATATACGGGGGCGGGAAGGCCGGATAACCGCCCCCGGTTGTCAGGGGGGAAAGACCTCGGTTAGGCCGGAAAGGGGATGCACATGTCCACGGAATCGACGCAAAATCAGGAAAAAGGACTGAAAACTCGACTCGTCATCTGGGGAGGGCTCGTATTTGCAGCAGCTCAGCTCATTGTCCCCGTGTTCATTCCGCTGGTGGACATCCAACTCAGGGCATTGCACATCATAATGGGGCTGAGCGTGGCTCTTCTGGCTTTCCCGTTCAGCCGGCGTGCAGCCGAAAAAGGGTTAAGCCTCATCGACTATGTCCAGATCGGCATCGTCATTGCCGCGAACGTCAATATCATGGCCCATGCCATGCAGATCTATATGAGGCCCGGATCGGCGGGAACGATTGACCTTGTCCTTGGAGTGGCGTTGATTCTCGTCATACTGGACGCCGCCAGGCGGTCTGTGGGATGGGCGATTCCGATTTTCGTGGTTCTTTTGCTTCTTTATATTTTTTTCGGCGAGTATTTCCCGGGCATGTGGAAACTCAAAGGTCTTTCATTAGACTACGTCCTGAATTCACTATACTGGTCTGCTCTCGGTGTCTACGGGAGCGTCACGGGAATGTCAGCAACCTTTATCGCCATGTTTATCATCTTCGGAGCCCTCATCGCTGGAGCAGGTGGAGGCCGGACGTTTATCGACCTTGCCTTGGTGCTCACTGGGCGGTATTCCGGGGGGCCCGCAAAAACGGCCGTCATAGCAAGCGCCCTTTTCGGCAGCATTTCCGGTAGCGGTGTCGCCAATGTCTCCGTTACAGGGAATTACACCATACCGCTCATGAAACGTCTCGGGTACAACAAAAATTTTGCCGGAGCCGTGGAGGCCATAGCCTCTACGGGCGGCGGCGTGACACCACCCTTGATGAGCATAACCGCCTTCATGATGGCCGAATTTTTGGGCATTCCCTACATCAAGATCATCGGTTATGCGCTCATCCCGTGTCTACTCTACTATACGGGGGTGTTGGGAGGGGTACATTTCTATACCGTGAAGGCTGGTCTCAGTTCAGTGCCTGAGGAGGAAATACCCTCTTGGAAGGAAATCATGACGTTCCGTCGCATAGCGCCTCTCGTTATCCCTACGGCCGTATTGCTTTACTCGATAGGGACTGGCCGTCCGTTGGTCTTTGCCGGGTTTTATGCCTGCGTAGCCTGCCTGGTGGTCTATTTCATCAGCGAAGTTCCCAACGTAGGGATCAAGGCTGCGCTCAGGCATATTGGGAATGCCCTGAGTGACGGTGGCGTAGGGTTGGCCCGTATCGTACCGGTCCTGGTGGCCGTCAATATCCTCGTCAACATGATCGGCATCACGGGAATCGCACCGAAGCTGAGCGGGCTTATCATGTACATCGGCGGGGAAAACCTCATCCTGTCCCTTTTCATTGCGACAATCGTCCCATTCCTGTTGGGGACCTCACTGCCGGTGGTGCCGACGTACGTACTGTGTCTTTCAATCCTCGTGCCACCCCTTTTAAGGCTCGGAGTCGATGAGGTCGCAGCGCACATGTTTTTTATCTACTGGGCCCTCCTGGGGGGTGTGACGCCGCCTACTTGTACCCA
>JBNGDE010000134.1:0-2768 GCA_049974925.1 Thermovirgaceae bacterium
CCGGCTTCCAAGATGGACGTCCGACAAAAAAACACTCCTGAAACGGGTCATTGATGCACCACTCCCCGAAAACTCGCCCGGAAATCCCGAAGGCCGTCACATTGTACCATCCGCATGCCTTGGCGCAAGGGACGGGCAGCGATCCCAAAAGGCTGCACCCGGGCCTTTGTCCCTATCAATTTCCAACGAGGGCGGTGTGACCTTTATGAACCACGGCAGCGTTCTTGTCATACCCCTTGTTTTGGTTTTATAATGCAAAACAGGGGTTTCAATTCTGGACCGGGTGGCCCTGTTCCGGAAAATTTCTTTGACTCGTGTTTCGCGTACCCTAAGGTCCAGGCCATCAAGAAAATATTGCCTTTTCCAACGGCAGCCCCTGATCTGGAAATCATATTTTTCGTGATTCAACACAATGGTTGTGGAGGGAATCGTCCGGGTGAGCTCAAATACCGGTTTGGTACAATCCGTCGCCAGAACCCTGGATATCCTGGAGCTTTTGCACAGGCACCAGGAGCTCAATATTACGAAAATCTCTCACACCCTCAATCTCGACAAAAGCACCGTTCACCGGTTGCTTTCGACACTCAGGCAAAAAGGGTATGTGAAGCAAGACCCGCAAAGCCAAATGTATTCAGCGACACTCAAGCTTTTCGAAATGGGCCTGTACTCCCTGGACAGGAAAGGGGTCATCAGGAAAGCCCGTCCACACCTTGAAAACCTTGCGCAAAAAGTGAAGGAAACGGTAAATCTGGCCGTTTTAGATGGGCAGAATATCGTTTACGTCGACAAAATCGAGAGTACCGAAATCATACGGGCTGATCTCGGGATAGGAAGAAGCTGTCCCGCCTATGCGACAAGCCTGGGAAAGGCCATCCTCGCCCACCTTGCGGAAAAGCGGGTTTTGCAGCTTTTCCAAAATGCCGGTTTCACTCCCCTCGCGCCCAATACGGTGAAGAACTTCGATGAACTCCTGGCACAACTGCACCAGGTGCGTCGACAAGGATATGCCGTCGACGATGAAGAGCTGATCGAAGGGCTTGCCTGTACCGGCGCTCCGATTCTTGACTATACCGGTCAGCCCGTCGCGGCGATCAGCGCGGCATACCCCAGGTACAGGTACAAAAAAGGCTCCGGCGAAGAGATGACCATCACCGAAAGCGTCGTTGAGGCAGCGCAAAAAATTTCGACGGAACTCGGATGCTAAAGACGGGGCAAGACCCCATTGAAGCAGAATCTTGCCGAAAGGGCAAAATTTAAGGAGGGAGCAATTATAGCAAAGAAAAAGGGACGTCTGGATTTCATCAGGATGAAAAAGGAAGGGGAACAGGTCGCCTGGGTGACGGCGTATGATTTCCCCACGGCCTCTTTTGCAGAACAGGCAGGGATGGACATGATCCTCGTGGGGGATTCCCTGGGCATGGTGGTTCTCGGATACCAGGGCACGGTTCCCGTAACCATGGAGGACTGCATCCGGCACAGCCAGGCCGTGAGAAGGGGTGCCCCGAACACCTTCTGTATCGGTGACCTGCCCTTTCTGTCCTACCAGACCTCTGACAGTGAGGCCGTCTACAACGCCGGCCGATTCCTGAAGGAAGCCGACATGGACTCGGTGAAGCTTGAAGGCGGCAAGCGCGTCCTGTCAAAGATCAAGGCCATTTCCGACGCGGGCATCCTCGTCATGGGGCACATCGGCCTGACGCCCCAGAGCTCGGGAGTGCTCGGGGGATTCAAGGCCCAGGGACGGGACCCCGAGAGTGCCCGGGCCCTGATCGAGGACGCCATGGCGATCCAGGATGCCGGAGCCTGGTCGATTCTTCTCGAGGCGGTGCCGCCGGAGCTGACGCAGTTTCTGGCCAAAAAACTCGAAATACCCGTCTATTCCATCGGGGCCGGCGGTCCCTGCGACGGGCAGCTATTGATCTGCGGCGACATGCTGGGGCTTTTCCAGGCTTTCACGCCCAAATTCGTCAAGAAGTACGCCAACGTGGCCGAAATCGAGACCAACGCATTCAGGGAGTATATTGCGGACGTCAAGGAAGGCCGGTTCCCGACGGACGAGCATTGCTACCACATTCTTTCCGACCGGGAAGAAGAATACTACAAGATGCTCAAAGAATTCGAGTAAAAAGCGAGACTCGGTCGCTTCCTCGATTTTTCTGTATTGTGAGTTCAAGAACTTCTGGAAACCGAAAAGACCGGGCGGAAAAACCGCCCGGCCTTTTTGTGTGAAGTCCTGCCCTTGGCAGGTCCCCTGAAACCTAAAAGAGGTTCAGGATATTTCCCTCGTCGTCCACGTCGATGACCTCCGCGGCGGGCTTTTTGGGCAAACCGGGCATGGTCATGATGGACCCGCAAATGGGCACGATGAACCCCGCTCCCGCCGACAGACGGACCTCCCGGACAGTGATCCGGAAACCCCTCGGACGCCCCTTCTTCAACGGATCGTCCGTGAGCGACATCTGGGTCTTGGCCATGCAGACCGGAAGCTTCCCGTAGCCTTTTTCCTCAAGCTCCGCAATGGTCTTTACCGCTGCATCGGTGTAGTCCACCCCGTCGGCACCGTAGACGTCCTTGGCGATGGTCTCGATCTTCTCCCGAATGGGAAGCTCCAGACGGTACAGCGGATGGTACCCGTTTTCGCCCGTCTCGATGGCTTCCAGAACGGCCTCCGCAAGCTCCTGTCCCCCGGCGCCGCCCTTTTCCCACACTTCGGAGAGGGCGATCCGGGCCCCGTGACGCTCCGCCGCCTGGTGCACCGCCTCGATCTC
>JBNGDE010000135.1:0-2551 GCA_049974925.1 Thermovirgaceae bacterium
CAGGTACACCAGGTTCGAGGAGGACGACCTCTTCTTCGAGCCCGCCTGCATCTGACCGGCAAAGTAAAGGTACCATTCCTCATCAGGGAGGGAAGGAAAGCATGAAGCTCATCGAAGAGCATCCGATACTTGATTTCAAGCATGGACGTCGGGTGACCTTTTCCTTCGACGGGAAGCAGCTTGAGGGCTACGAGGGAGAACCCATAGCCGCGGCGCTTCACGCGAACGGGGTGAAGGTGTACCGCGAGACGCCGATCCGGCATCAGCCGCGCGGTTTTTTCTGTGCCATCGGCAAATGCTCCTCCTGTTTCATGGTGGTAGACGGGGTGCCCAATGTCAGGACCTGCGTGACGCCGCTGGAAGCGGGCATGCACGTCGAGACGCAGCGAGGCAAGGGAGTCGTCCCGCTGGATTCGGACGAGGAAGGGCGGTGAAGGCATTGCGCGAGACGGAAGTCATGGTCATCGGCGGCGGTCCCGCCGGCCTGAGCGCGGCCGTGGAAGCGGCATCCTTCGGCTGTGACGTGACCCTTGTCGACAGCGACCTTGCCCTTGGCGGGCAGCTCATCAAGCAGACCCACAAGTTTTTCGGTTCGAAGGACGAACGTGCCGGGACCCGGGGCTTCAAGATCTCGGAGCTTCTCATGGACGAACTCTCCGAGCGCAGGGACTCGGTGACAGCCTATACGAACTGCACCGCCACGGGCTACTATCCCGAAGAGGGAGTCCTGTCCTGCGTGAAGGGCGAAGACGAATACTTCAGGGTCAAGCCGCACAAGATCGTCATGGCCACCGGGGCCCAGGAACGACTCATCCCCTTCCCGAACAACCACCTGCCCGGCGTCTACGGTGCCGGAGCGGTCCAGACGCTCATGAACGTCTACGGCGTCAAGCCGGGCGACCGGGTTTTGATGGTCGGTGCCGGCAATATCGGCCTTATCGTCAGTTACCAGCTTCTCCAGGCTGGAGTGGAAGTTGCGGGGATCGTGGAAGCCATGGACAAAGTCGGGGGCTACTGGGTGCACGCGGCGAAAGTCCGGCGACTGGGCGTTCCCATCTACCTGCGCCACACCGTGGTGGAAGCCCTGGGCGAGCAATACGTGACCGGCGCCGTGATCCAGGAAATCGACGAAAGGTTCCAGCCCGTGGGCGAAGAAAAGACCCTTGACGTGGACATCATCTGCATGGCCGTCGGACTGACACCCACCTGCGAACTCCTCTGGCAGGCCGGCTGCGAAATGATCTTCGTCCCCGAGCTCTGCGGGTACGTGGCGCAGCGAGATAAAAACATGCGGACCAGCCACCCCGACATCTGGGTGGCCGGCGACGCGGCGGGGATCGAGGAAGCCTCCTCGGCGATGGTTGAAGGCCGGATCGCGGGAGTCAACGTGGCGAAATCCCTCGGCCACGGCACCCCCTCCGAACACGAGAAGCGCCTGACGGAATACCGCCGGCGTCTCGACGACCTCAGGGGCGGTGAAGTGGGCGAAAAGATCTGCAAGGGCATCGCCTGCTGCACCGTGGACCGCTGGGAGGTGTAAGGACATGACGGACAAGCAGCGACTTTTCAACAGCGGGGTCCTGACGGAAGAGCGGCCCGGCGCGGTGAAACCGCCCCAGGAACTTTGGGAAAGCAAGAAAAACGGCCTCGTCATCATCGAATGCCCCCAGCGCATCCCCTGCAACCCCTGCCACACGAGCTGCCCGACGGGGGCGGTGATGTCCTTCAAGGACATCAACGACCAGCCGCAGATCGACTACTCCAAATGTACGGGATGTGCGCGGTGCGTCGCCGTGTGCCCCGGCCTTGCCTGCCTGGTGGTGGATTTGACCTGGGGCGAGGCGGACCGGGCGCTCATGAAGCTGCCCTACGAAATGCTGCCCGAACCGGAAGAAGGCCGTCAGGTGGACTGCCTGAACCGCGAGGGCGAGGCTGTTGCGGAGGGCACCGTGGTCAAGGTCACCGAACCCATGCACGACAAGACCCGTGTGGTGCATGTGGACGTGCCGAAAGACCTCGTCATGGACATACGGGCGATAAGGGTGGTGTAGGACGAATGGCCAACAAGCGGGACGATATCATCATCTGCCGTTGCGAAGAAGTGACCCTCGGCGAGATCCGCGAATGGATCGCCAAGGGTTATGACACCTTTGATGAACTGAAACGGGTCTTGCGCGTCGGGATGGGGCCCTGCCAGGGACGAGGGTGCCGGGACCTGATCCTCAGGGAGATCTCCAAAATGACGGGCAAAGGTGTAGACGAAATTCCGCCCGGGCGTTTCCGACCGCCCTCGAAACCCGTCAAGCTCGGCGTCCTCGCCAAAGGGGGAGACGACGAAAAAGACTAACCCCTTGGGGTCAGGTCTTTACTTTTAGGATTTTCCCACGGGTGGTTTTGAAGAAATTGGCGGGGCAATCCCTGGAACTGCCCAATTTCGGGTCTATTTTTATATACGGTTGAGTAATACTGAGTAAAATAATCTCAAACCCTTGGGGGTCAGTTCTTGAGATTTTTGCATCCTTCGGACACAAAAATCCAAGAAGCTGACCCC